>NZ_CAMPHN010000106.1 GCF_946885885.1 uncultured Pseudomonas sp. | reverse complement strand
TAAATTTCCTTGATTGGTGATCCGCCATAGCACCTTGTTCGCTTGCAGCCTAACGATTGGCTAAGGGGCGGGCTTTAGCCCGTCCCAGTGAGCGCAGCGAACGATTTAAGCCAGTTGTTAGGCCTGGTCTGCCCGACACGGTAATCGCAGCAACGCAGAAAGAAAAGGCTGACGCCGCCACGCGAGAGGGTGAACGCGGTAAGTTAATTGTTACGGTGTCCGGCATAAACCAACTCCTTTGAATAATGCCACGAACTAAGCGACTTACTGGCGACGCGATGTTGCAGGTAAAAACTAAACCAGGAAATTTTCCCGGAGCTGCCTAACAGTGATTAGATGGAATTCTTCGTTAATCCGATGGTAGTGGATTCTGCATAAGCACGCACCAGTGTCAAACTCGGTAAAATAAAACCCCATCAACATCAATAGGTTACGTCAGCTTGGCAAGCGTGCTTCTGTATTCGCTTGACTTCCGCGTTTTGCTCTATCATTACTACTGTACATAAATACAGCTATGAGGGTCGACATGGACAGTTCAACCTCCAAGCCCAGGCTACGGGAACAGGTTCGAGCGGTGATGCGGGTGCATCATTACAGCATTCGAACTGAGAAGTCCTATTGGTACTGGATTCGCTATTTCATCCGCTTTCATCAGTTGCGCCATCCGTTGGAGATGGGGGCGGTGGAGGTGAATGCTTTTCTCAGTTGGCTGGCGGTTGAGCGTAAGGTGGCGGCGGCTACGCAGAACCTGGCGCTCAATGCGCTGGTGTTTCTCTATGCCAAGGTATTGCAGCAGCCATTGGGGGATGTCGGTGAGGTGGTGCGGGCCAAGCGTTCAACGCGGATACCTTCGGTGCTGACGCATGCCGAGGCGACGCAGATCATTGGTCTTTTAGGCCAGCCTTATCAATTGCTGGCGTCGCTGATGTATGGCGCGGGTCTGCGGGTGGTGGAGGCGGCTCGCTTGCGCGTCAAGGATGTGGATTTCGACCGGCAGGTGATCGTTGTTCACGATGGCAAGGGCGCCAAGGATCGCACCACCTTGCTCCCGGCATCACTGGTCACGCCGTTACTGGAGCGCCGGCAGCGCATGTACGAGGCCTGGAAGCAGAAAGACATTTTCTATCAGGCACCGGTCAGTCTGCCATTTGCGCTGCGGCGCAAGTACCCCGCTGCGCCCACTTCATTCGAGTGGCAATGGCTGTTTCCTTCGGCCACGCTCTGTAGTGACGAGGACGGCACGGCCGTGCGCCATCATCTGCATGTCAGTTCCATTCAGAAGGCGGTCAAGCAGGCGGTGCGGCGTTCCAGCATCCATAAGCCGGCCGGCTGCCACACCTTCCGCCACAGCTTTGCTACTGAACTATTACGTCGCGGTAGCGATATCCGCACGGTGCAAACGCTTCTGGGGCATGCCGATGTGCGCACGACACAGATTTATACCCATGTGCTGGGTCAGGCATTCGCTGGGGTACAGAGTCCTCTGGGATAGAGGTCGGGTAGCGGGTTGCCGGGGTCAGTGACTCACCCAGCGCTGGCGCGCCCAACCGCTGAATGCGTCGACCATCAGTACCAGCAGCAACATGGCCAGGATCACCGTGGCCGCCTGGGATTGCTGGAACAGGCTGAGGCTGAAGTAGAGCATCTGTCCCAGGCCGCCGGCGCCGACGAAGCCGAGCACGCTGGCCATGCGGATATTGTTTTCCCAGCGGTACAGCGAATAAGCGATCAGTTGCGGCCAGACGCAGGGCAGAGTGCCGTAGCAGAAGGCGGCGACAGGTCCGCCGCCGCTCAGGCGAATCGCTTCGGCGGGTTCTTTCGGGGTGTTTTCCAAGGCTTCTGCGAATAACCGACCGAGCACGCCGCTGGTGTGCAGGGCCAGGGCCAGGGTGCCGGCATTGGGACCGAGGCCGGCGGCCAGTACCACCAGCGCCGCCCAGACCAGTTCGGGGATTGCGCGCAGGGCATTCAATAGCAGGCGTGCGCCGCTCGTCGCCAGCCAACCGAAACGCCCGGCTGCCGGTAATGCCAGGAGCAAGCCGAGCAGGGCCGCGAGCAGGGTGCCGATGGCCGACATGGCCAGGGTTTCCAGGGCGCCCTGGAAGATGGCGTTAAGGTGTGGCGTGGAAAAGTCCGGATGGAAAAAGCCACTGGCATAGCGCCCCATCTGGCTCAGGCTGTCGCCACCGAACAAGGCGCCGAGATCGATACCCAGGTAAATAAAGGAAGCGATCGCTGCCGCGAGCAAGCCCAATAGCAAGCCGATATTCAGTAAGCGCGCGTTGCGCAGGCGTGGGTGCGTATTCATAGCAGCCTCGTGCGCAGCAGGCGGCTGATCTGGTCGGCGAGCAGTACCAGGGCGAGGAAGGTCAGCAGCATGCTCGCCACTTCGCCGCCGGCGAACATGCGCATCGACAAGTCGATCTGCTGGCCCAGGCCACCGGCGCCGACGAAGCCCATGATCACCGAGGCGCGGATCGCGCATTCCCAGCGGTACACGCTGTAGGAGAGCATTTCCGCCGCGGCGTTGGGCAGGATGCCGTAGGCGAACGCCGTCAGGCGCGGGCTGCCGGCCAGCAGCAGGGCGCGGCTGGGGCGTGGGTCGACCGACTCGAAAATCTCCGCGTAGACCTTGCCGAGCATGCCGCTGTAGGTGATCGCGATGGCCAGCACCCCGGCGGTGGGGCCGAGGCCGACGGCGCGCACGAACAGCAATGCCCAGACGATTTCCGGCACGCTACGCAGAACGATCAGCAGGCCGCGTACCGGCCAGCGCAGCGCCTGCGCCCACCAGGCAGGACGGCCGTCGCGGTGCAGCGCCGACAGCGACAAGGCGCGGCTGGCGAGCAGGGCCCCGGGAACCGCGATCAGCAATGCCAGGGCCATGCCGGCGGTGGCGATGGCCAGGGTTTCCAGGGTCGCGCGGCCGAGCAACTGCAGAAATTCCGCGTTGTGGGCAGGCGGCCAGAAGTCGGCGAGAAAGCGGCCCATATTGGCGGCGTTGTCGCGTTCGGCGAGCACCGCCAGGTTCAGCTCGCTGAGCTGTAAGCCCGGCCATAATAGCAACAGCGCCAGCAGCGTCAGCGCGAGGCGCGGCAGCGCGGCGGGGTCGCGTAGCTTCGGGCTCGGGGTCGCAGGCTTCAGCATCGTGGGATCTGTAGACAGACCGGCGCGGCGGCTGGCGAGGCAGGCAACGTCTGCAATTGTTCGTTGGCATAGAGCGCATCGAGCTGCGCCGGGGCGATTTCGGCTGGCGGCAGGTCGAAGAGAATGCGTCCTTCGCGTACGCCGATAATCCGCGGGAAATGCGCCAGGGCCAGGTCGGTGGCGTGCAGGCTGGCGAGCAGGGTGCTGCCGCGTCGGCTGGCTTCGGCGTTGAGCACGCTCAGGGTATGTCCGGCGAGTATCGGGTCCATGGCCGACACCGGCTCGTCGGCGAGTATCAGCTCGGGCGCCTGGTACAGCACGCGGGCAATGCCCACGCGCTGCAACTGGCCACCGGAGAGCTGATCGCAGCGCTCGAACAGTTTGTCCGCCATATCCAGCCGGGCGAGCGCCGCATGGGCGCCGGGGAGGTCCAGTGGATGGAGCAGGTTGAGCAGACTTTTGCCCAGCGACCATTGTCCCAGCTTGCCGGCGAGCACCGCGGTGACCACCCGCTGGCGGGGCGGCAACGGTGGGCTTTGATGGATCAGGCCGATGCGTGCGCGCAGCTTCTGTCGTTGGCCGGCGGGCAGCTGCCAGGGCTGCAGTCCGAGCAGTTCGATTTCGCCTGAGCTCGGTTGCAGGTTACTCGCGAGCACACGCAACAGGCTGGTTTTGCCGGCGCCCGAAGGGCCGATGATCGCCAGCCGTTCGCCGCTGGTTACCTGCAGATCGATAGCGCTGAGCGCAACCTGCCCATTGGCGTGGGTCAGACCCACGCCGCGGAGGCTGAGGCTCACTTCAACAGGCCGGCCGCGTAAGCTGCTTTTTCGATGCCCTGGTAGTTCTCGGCTTTGGTTTCGATAAAGCGGCTGGCGGCTTGCAGGTCGAGAATCGCCTTGTGCTCGGGGTTGGCCGGGTCGAGGGCGAGGAAGGCCGCTTTAATCTTGTCGCGCAGACCGGCGTCGAGGGTGCCGCGTACCGTCCAGTTGTAATCGAAGTAGGTCGGGGTGGTGGCGATGACTTTGACCTTGGTGGTATCGACCTTGCCGGCCGCGACCAGTTTGTCCCATACCGAGGCGTTGAGCACGCCGCCGTCGGCCTTGCCGGCCTGGACCCAGGCGGCGGTGGCGTCGTGGGCGCCGGAGTAGGCGATGCGGCTGAAGAATTGTTCCGGCTCGATGCCGTCCTGCACCATGAAGAAACGCGGCATCAGGCTGCCGGAAGTCGAGGATACCGAGCCGAAGGCGAAGGTCTTGCCTTTCAGGTCTTGCAGCGAGTTCACCGCCGGGTCGGCGCTGATGATCTTGCTGGTGAATTTTTCGTCTTCGGCGCGCTGCACCAGCGGGATCGCCGGGTGCTGGCCGTCGGCGGTTTTCAGGCGGGTCTGGACGAAGGTGAAACCGCCGAGCCAGGCCAGATCGATGCGGTCGGCGGCGATGGCTTCGACCACGGCGGCGTAGTCGGACACCGGCACGAACTCGACCTGCATGCCCAATTGTTGTTCGAGGTAGGCGCCCAGCGGTTTGAACTTGCGCAGCAGTTCGGTCGGGGCTTCATCGGGAATGGCCGAGACGCGCAGGACTTCGGCGGCTTGGGAAAATGCAGCGGTAAAGCACAGGGCTACGCCTGCGGCGAGTGCCAGGGTACGTTTCAACATGGGGTTCTCCGGTTCAATAGCGGGGAAAGCCGGCGGAGTATAAAGGGATTGCGGCACTTATGGTTGGCCGCGGCGCATCGGCTTTGTCGGCTACGTTAAGATAGCCGCCCCCTTCGAACCGGAGTCCGACCATGTCCGCATCGTCCGCATCGTCCGCATCGCTTCCCGCCCTGGCGTTCGCCGGCATCGGCCTGATGGGCTTGCCCATGAGCCGGCGCCTGCTGGCGGCCGGCTACCCGCTGAAGGTTTGGAACCGCTCGTTGGATAAATGCCTGCCGCTGCTGGAGCAGGGCGCCGAGCGTGCGCTGTCGCCTTCCGAGCTCTGCGAGGATGCCGCCGTGGTGATGCTGTGTCTGGCCAATACCGAGGTGGTGCGCGAGGTGGTCTTCGGCCCCGGCGGCATCGTCGAGACGGCCCGCCCGGGGCAGTTGCTGGTGGATTTTTCCAGCCTGGAACCCGCCGCGACCCGGGAAATGGCCGCAGAGCTGGAGGCACGTACCGGCATGCGCTGGGTGGATGCGCCGGTTTCCGGCGGCACCCCGGGGGCGGCGAGCGGCAGTCTGACCATCATGGCCGGCGGCCGCGAAGAGGATATCGAGCGGGTGCGGCCGATTCTCGCCCACCTCGGCTCGCATCTGACCCGCATGGGCGAGGTCGGCGCCGGCCAGGTGACCAAGCTGTGCAACCAGATGATCGTCGCCTGCAACGCATTGGTGATCGCTGAAGTGGTGGCTTTGGCGGAAAAATCCGGGGTCGACGCCAACCTGCTCGCGCCGGCCTTGAGCGGCGGCTTCGCCGACTCCAAACCCTTGCAGATACTCGCGCCGCAAATGGCCGCCAGCCAGTTCGAGCCCATCAAGTGGCACGTGCGCACCTTGCTCAAGGACCTGGACAGCGCGGTCAAGCTGTCCCGCGAAATCGGTTCGGCGACGCCGCTCAGCGGGCTGGCCGCGCAGGTGATGCGTTTACACGGCAGTCAGGGCAATCTGGAGCGCGATCCGGCGACCTTGGTGCAGTTGTATCGGGAGTCCGAGGCGTAGATATCGCTATGCCCGCTCAACGGATTGCGCCGCTCTCCCTCCGGAGAGGGGCGGGAGAGGGCATGATGGGCGCAGCCTTGTAGCCCGGATGCAATCCGGGACGCGTTGGCAGCCGCACTGGCGCTCCCCGGATTGCATCCGGGCTACGAAGTGGCACTCACTGCGGATAAAACCTGTGGCTCTATCCAACACATAACTGGGACATCGTTATGAAAATCTCCGCCAATCTTTCCATGCTGTTCACCGAGCTGCCGCTGATCGAGCGGGTAGTCGCCGCCGCTGCGACCGGCTTCGATGGCGTGGAAATTCAGTTCCCTTACGAGCTGCCGGCCATTCGCCTGAAAGAGGCATTGGCCGCAGCCGGTATGCCGCTGGTGCTGATCAATCTACCGACCGGGGATTTGATGAGCGGCGGTGCGGGCTTGGCGGCAGTGCCCGCGCGCCAGGGCGAGTTCGATGCCGCGCTACAGGAGGCCTTGACCTATGCGGCCATGGTCCGCCCGGCGTGCGTTAACGTGCTGCCGGGGCGGCTGGCCGACGGCCTCGACCGCGAGCAGGCGCTGGCGACCCTGGTTGCCAACCTGCACAAGGCGGCCAGCGCGTTCGCCGTGCTCGGTATCCGCGTACTGGTGGAGGCGATCAACCCCCTGGACATGCTGGGCTTTCTGATCAACACCCCGGAGCATCTGAAGCAACTGCTCGCGCGGGTGGACCATCCGAATCTGTTTGCCCAGTACGACCTTTACCACATGGCGCGCCAAGGCATAGACCCCGCCGCGGGCGTTGCGGTGTTGGCCGGGCGCATCGGCCATGTGCAGTTCGCCGATTGTCCGGGGCGGGGCGCGCCGGGCAGCGGCCAGCTGGATTTCGCGCCGATACTCCGGGCGCTGCGCGAGAGTGGTTACGACGCTTGGCTGGGCGCCGAATACAAGCCGGGCGAGCAGGGTACAGGGGCATCTTTGACCTGGCTCGAGGCCTGGCGCCACAGCGGCAGCGGGTTGTAGCACTCAATCCGCCGGATAGCATTCCACCCGGTTACGGCCGAGTTGTTTGGCGCGGTAGAGCATCTTGTCGGCGCGTTGCAGCAGGGTGCCCAGGTCCTGCCCCGGTTGCCATTGCGCCACGCCGAAACTGGCGGTGATGTGGATGTTCTCGACCACCGGGGTGGCGGCCAGCATCGCGCGCAGCTTCTCCGCCAGCGCACACACCTGATCCAAGTCGATATGCGGCATCAGTACGATGAACTCTTCGCCGCCCCAGCGGCACAGGCTATCGGATTCGCGTAGGTGGGTTTTGACGCGCGCGGCGGCGCTACTGAGCACCCGGTCGCCGATCTCGTGACCATGTTCGTCGTTGACCCGTTTGAAATGGTCGATGTCCATAAACACCAGGGACAGCGGGAAACCGTAGCGTTCGGCGCGTTTGATTTCCTTGTCGACCACTTCCTCGAATTTGCGCCGGGTCAGCTGACCGGTCAGCGGGTCGGTATTGGCCATGATTTCCAATTGCTGGTTGCTGTTCAGCAAGTCGCTTTCGGCGGATCTACGTAGTCTGATTTCCTGGCGCAGCCGTCGCGTCAAATGGGCGAAGCGCAAGGCCACGCTCCCCAGCACCAGCAGCGACAGCAATGAGCCCGCCAGCACTTTGTAAAGCAGGCCGTGGTCGGGAGCGGGTTGCTGACTGTAGATGAAGCCATCGAGTTCGGCCGGCCCTTCGGCCATACCCAGTTCGACGTAGTTACGGGCAATGGTTTCCCAGCGGCCGGGGTTCATGTGCCCGAGTTGCACCAGTTCCGGCAATATCAGTTTCTTCAGCTCTTCGGCTTCGAAGCGCAGGTGCTCCAGGCTTTTGTCGGGCGCATAGCGCCGGTGGATCAGTTGCACGCTTTCTTCTATGTGATCCAGGGCGTATTGCCAACCGGCGAGGCTGGCCTGGACGAAGGCTTCGACATCCTTGGGACGTTTATCCAGCAGCGCCTGGCGGGTGGCCAGAACGTCGTTGTAGTAGTTGACGCCATACTCGCGCGGGTTGATCAGGCGGTAGTCGACACCCTGTTGCTTCAGCCAGAAGGGCTCGTTGGTGCTGTAGCCGTCGTAGGCGTCGGTGTGGCGATCGACCAGGTCCTGGGGGTTGAAGCTGGTCGGTTGCAGCTCCAGGCGATTGAGGTCGATGCCCTCGCGGGCCAAGGTTATCAGCAGTTCGGTGCTTTCCGGCGGCGGCATCAGCATCACCCGCTTGCCGGCCAGGTCATGGGGCGAATAGATGCCCGAGTCGGCCCGCACTATCCAGACGATCGGTGAGGTCTGCATGATCGCCGCCAGCGCCACCACCGGCTTGCCCTGCAGGCGTGCGATCACCAGGCCGCTGTTGGTGATCGCGAAGTCCGCCTGGCCGGTCAGCAATATATCGATGGGTTTGGCGGCGTGTGGCCCGCCCTGCAGAATTTCGACATCCAGCCCGGCCTGCCGGTAGTAGCCTTTTTCCAGCGCCATGTAATAGCCGGCGAACTGGAATTGATGCAGCCAACGTAATTGCAGCCTCAGTGGCTCGGCGGCAGCGAGCAGGCCCGGCAGCAACAGCTGGGCCGCGATAAAAATCGCGATCAGCGCACTTCGCATTGCTGAGAGTCGACGACTAACAGGCTGTTGAAAAACTACCTGCGTTGCCATCGCGGCGTTAAAAACAGGCTCAAAATGCTCATTTACAGCTCGTAAACTCGCGTGCGAGCCCAGTCCTTTTTTCGCCTGTTTTTGCCTTGCGTTGGCTGCCTCGCCTACGCCTTTCAACGGCCTGCTAATGGGTATTGGCATCACGGCTACCTGACGCGCATGCACAGCCTTTCGATGATTCGCTGTGCATCCTCTACCCGCAGCTTAGTTCAATAGTGGCCAATGGATGCTATTGGCCGGCTATTTGCCGTGGTAATCGTTGAGCGAAATGACGCGGGTCTTGCCGATGCGGTGGCGGTAAATTTCCCTCAAGTACTTGATGGCTTTCTTGACACTATCGCGGCTCAGGCGGATGTCGTTGATCGAGATGAACTTGTCCGGCTCGTGGATCAGCTCGCGGTATTTTTTCTCGTACATCGGCTTGATCGCATACCAATTGGTGTCGAGGATCTTCGCCGGGTTCTCGTACTCGTTGAGCATGGCATCGACCCGCGCCTCGTCGAACTTGTCGGCGACGATGAAGTCGAGGATTGCGCTGTCCAGGCTGTCGTCGAAGCGATGCTGGTCGCGGGCGAAACAGCGCTTGATAAAGGCCACGATCAGGGTCAGGAAATCGTCCGACAGGCACGGGCTCTTGACGATCAGGGTGGTCAGCGACAGGTTCGCCGAGGCACCGATGACCAGGGCGTAGCGCTTCAGCGTGGTATTGGGGAACAGGCTGTTGAGGTGGCTCTTGAGCCGATTCAGGTCCATGTAGGACAGTTTGTAGTCCTTCGGCAACGAGACGATCGACACCACCGAGGAGCAATTCTTGAAGAAGTGCAGGTCGCTGAGTTCGTCGGCGTTGTAGTCGGCGCGCTTGTATTGCTCCAGCGCCTTGCGGTAGCGCTTGGCTTCGATCGGCAGCAGGCTGATGCCTTCGATGGCCTGGGTCACCTTGTTGAAATGCGGTAGGTCGATGGAGCGGTAGAACAGGTCGTCGATATTCAGGCGTGGCTGTTCCTTGTCCAATACACGGAATTTCTCCGTGCTGGCCGGCGTGTATTCCGGCACCACGGACTCGGCATAGGCTACCGCCACGGGGCCGGCCAGGCTCATGAACAGGTCGTTGGCATCCAGGCGGATGGTTTCGCCGATATCGATGCCGGCGCGGCGGAAGTAGTTCTGGTCGTAATCGGTGGTCACCGCCTGGGCGGTGAGGATGTTGAAAATCTGCTGGGAGATGTACTGATTGGCGTAGCGCTCCATGGCGTTGACGTCGATGTTGTGGATATTGCCGTCGTCGCTCTCCTCGGCGTAACGCATGATGTCGTTGGAGATCAGCATCATCGCGTTCCACGGGCGGATACGCTTCATCACGCTTTCTTCGCTGTTTTCCTCGTTGTCGAAGTTGTAGGAAAAGTCCCATTCCTCGGCCAGGTACTTGCACAGCAGACGCCCGGCATTGATATGCAGCGCTTCGGACATCTCGCTGCGCTGGTCGGAGATATTCGGCAGGATGCAGATGCCGCTGGTGAAGATCGGTTCGAAGACGAAGCTGTGGTCGCGATTCTCCGCGCTCTGGTCGGCGTTCTTGGTGTCGAAGGTTTTGCTCATGTAGGCGAACTGCTGGGCCAGGCCGAACTCCGAGGCCATGCCCGAGCCGGTGCCGCCACCGGCGCTGAAGATATAGAAGTACAGCCGCGACTGGTTGGCCTTGATCCCGCAGGAATCGATCAGGTAGCTGTGGATGAACTTCCAGTCGGCATTGGTGAAGCGCTGGGTGTCCTTGTTGAGGATGATCTTCGCCAGGTACTGACCGAGAATCGGCGCGTTACCGGCGCCGCCGGCATGCACTTCGGACAGGTCCATGATCTTCATCTTGCTGTAGTCGCTGAGAAAGCCGCTGCTTTCGCCCTTGCGCGAGAAGCGGATGCGTCCTTCGATGTCCTTGTCCAGATCGCCGAGCATCACCAGCGGCTCGATCAGGAATACCGGTTTGGCGTCCCGGCTCGGCGCGCGCAGCAGGTTATTGCGGATCCAGCGGGTCGGGCGGAAATCCTGCTCGGCGACCGCCTTTTCTTCGCTGTTGAATTCGCTGAGGTAAAACTGCCGCGCGTTATAGACCAAGGATGCGACATCCAGAGCGATATTCGAGCCGCAACGACCCAGGCCGATCAAACACACGGAGGGGAAATGCTGGATGCGCTTTTCGCTGTCGTCGTCCTGGATGACCGGCGGAAATACCAGGTTGCGCAGGCCGTCGAGGTTATCGAGGATGCGTTCGATGTCGCTTTCGGTGAAGTACATGTATTGCTCGCCGCTGTCGTCCAGCGCACGCAGCGCCGGCACGGCAACTGTTGCCTCCGGCGCGGGAATGGCCGGCGCCGACCCCCTATTGGGGCGGGGGGGTGGCGGTTCCGGCAAGGCCTCTGGCGGGGTGAGAAAGTTATCGGCTAAATCCGCAAGCGTGGCTTCCTGCGAAACGTTCGAGGCTGCTTTCTTTCTCGTTTTCATCCGCGACAGTCCAGTTGGTGAAGAGGGTGATTGGCATCCGGCAATAACGACTCACCTTTGGTTGTAGCAGGGAATCGTGAAATTGGCGCCATTTGCTTGAACATCGTGCAGTTCTTGTTGTCGCGTTCGTTAAAGTCGCATTCGCTCGTATAAATCTGGTGAATGTTCGCAGACTGAAAAAGCCGAACCTTTTAGATTGCACCCGCAGTAAACTCTGTCGCGTACCGCCAGGGCCGGTGGTGCCGCTCCGTATGAGCGTGAACAACAAAAAAAGAGATGGATTAGATGCAGCAAACCCCGCAAGTCGCCAATGCCTGGCGCATTCTGTTCCTGCTTTTCCTCGCCAATCTGTTCAATTTTTTCGACCGCACCATCCCCGCCATCATCATCGAACCGATCCGTCTGGAATGGGGCCTTAGTGATTTTCAACTGGGCTTGATAGGCACGGCGTTCACCATCGTCTACGCGATTGCCGGGGTGCCGCTGGGGCGCATGGCCGATACCGGCGCGCGGCGCAAGATCATGGGCTGGGGCCTGACCGTCTGGAGCGGCCTGACCGCGCTCAACGGCATGGCCTGGAATTTCTGGAGCTTCATGCTGATCCGCATGGGCGTCGGCATCGGCGAGGCGAGTTATGCGCCCGCCGCCAATTCGCTGATTGGCGATCTGTTCCCGCCGCACAAACGGGCGCGGGCCATGGGTATTTTCATGCTCGGCCTGCCGCTGGGGTTGCTGCTGGCGTTTTTCACCATCGGCGCGATGGTCAAGGCATTCGACAGCTGGCGCGCGCCCTTTTTCCTCGCCGCGATACCTGGGCTGATCCTGGCCGTGTTCATGTTCTTGATCAAAGAGCCGCAGCGTGGCGGGGCCGAGACCGTTCAGGTCGCCGCCACCCCGGTGGCCACCCCCCTGCGCAAGGTGTTGGCGATTCGTACGTTCTGGTGGTTGGTGGTCGCCGGCCTGGCGTTCAACTTCGCCAGTTACGCCTGCAACTCCTTTATGGTGCCGATGCTGCAACGCTATTTTCTGCTGCCGCTGCAACAGGCGGCGGTGGCTACCGGGGTGATCGTCGGTTTGACCGGTTTAATTGGTCTGACTCTGGGCGGTTGGCTGGCTGATCGCATCCATCAACGCTCTGAAACCGGTCGCCTGCTGTTCGCCGCCCTGAGCATGTTGATCGCTGCCGTGGCGACCGGCTATGCGCTGCTGGCCGGGCGGGGCGAGATCGCAGTGTTCGTCAGCCTGTTCAGCATCGGCTGGCTGTTCGCGTACAACTTCTATACCTGCGTCTACACGGCGATTCAGGACGTGGTCGAGCCGCGCTTGCGGGCCACCGCGATGGCGCTGTTCTTCGCCGGGCTCTACTTGCTCGGTGGCGGCCTGGGGCCATTGGCGGTGGGCCTGCTGTCCGATCATTTCGCCGAAGCGGCGATGCTCGCCGCCAGCGCCAGCGAGATGAGCGAAGCCTTCAAGGCGGTCGGGCTGCACGATGCGATGTTGCTGATCCCCGGCGCCTTGTTCGTCACCATGCTGGCGCTGGTGCAGGCCTCGCGCTGCTTCGTCGCGGATGCGAGCAGCATGCAGCGCAGCATGCAGATGCAGCCGGCGGTCTGAGGGCCAGCATATGGCCAGGTAAGCCGGGGATCTTGTGCAATACTCAGTGGCATACCTGGCAACCGGTTTGCGTGGAGTATTGTCATGGCGGCTATCTCCAGCCTTCTCCTCGGCCATAGCGCGGGCCTCGATCGGCATCCGTTGCGCGCCTACTTGCAGCGCTGTCCGTTGGCTCTGCGCTTGCTCGAAGACCCGCAAAACCTGCCGTCCGACCTGGCTCTGGTGCTGTTGGACGATACCCTGCTGGCGTTGCGGCCCCTGGACTACTGGCAGGATTGCGGGGCGCTGCTGGTCGGTTGCATGGATCTGCCCGGGGTCCTGCCGTTACCGGCGACGGCGAGCACCGAAGAGCTGAACGCCTTGCTGCGCTTTGCCCTCGAGCAACATGCCCTCACGCAGCAAACCGAGCAATTGGCCGCCGCCCTGGCCGGCAAGCGCGATGACCTGAGCAAGTTGGTCGACGTGGGCCTGGCGCTGTCGGCCGAGCGCGATCTGGACCGTTTGCTGGAGAAAATCCTGATCGAGGGCCGGCGCCTGTCCAACAGCGATGCGGCCTCGTTGTTTCTGGTCGACCGGCGCGCCAATGGGCCGTCGCAGTTGATCTTCAAGCTGACCCAGAACGGCACCCTGAGCCAGAACAGCTTTCAGGATCAGCGCATCCCTTTGAGCAAGGCTTCGATTGCCGGTTATGTGGCGCTGACCAGCACCGAACTGAATATCGCCGATACCTACGCCATTGCCGAGGACGCGCCTTATCGTTTCAATCGTTCCTTCGATTTGCAGATGGGTTATCGGACCATGTCGCTGCTGGCGATTCCCATGCTCAATCACCGGCATGAGGTGGTCGGCGTGCTGGAGTTCATCAACCGCCAGCGCAAGGGCGGCGATGAGTTCGAACCCGAGCTGATCGACTTCGACGAGGAAACCGCGGTATCGCTGCGTGCCCTGGCCAGCCAGGCGGCGGTGGCCATCGAGAACCGCCAGTTGCTGGACGATATCAGCCGCCTGTTCGACGGCTTCGTCCAGGCCTCGGTGTTCGCCATCGAACAGCGCGACCCGACCACCAGCGGCCACTCCTTCCGGGTCGCCGAATTGTGCCTGACCCTGGCCGGCCAGCTGCCCCATGCACCGAACGCCGCACTACGCGAGCAGGCGCTGAGCGACGATGGTTTGCGCGAGCTGCGTTACGCCGCCTTGTTGCATGATTTCGGCAAGGTCGGGGTGCGCGAGCACGTGCTGGTCAAGGCCAAGAAACTGGCCGAGCCGGTGTTGGAGAACCTGCGCTACCGGGTCGCCCTGGCCAAGGAGAACCTGCACAACCAGACCCTGCGCAAGATGCTGCATGCCTACCGGCATCAGGGTGGCCTCAGCGACGAGCGTCGCGTGCAACTGGAGGCGGAATTGGCCAAGGAGTGCGAGCGCCTCGACCGTTATCTGAATAACATTCTCCAGGCCAACGAGCCGACCATGCTCAGCGAAGGCGATTTCCAGCATTTGCAGGAGATTCAGGGCGAGTTGGTCAAGGCCCCCGGCAACTGCCTGATCAGTTTGCTCAGCGAGGGCGAGTTCGGCGCCCTGGCGGTGCGCAAGGGCAGCCTGACCGCCGAGGAGCGGGCCGAGATCGAGCGCCATGTGGTGCACACCCAGGAATTCCTCAGCCTGATTCCCTGGACCCCGGATCTGCAAGGTGTGCCGCATATCGCCGGTGCCCACCACGAAAAACTCGACGGCAGCGGTTACCCCAAAGGCCTGATCGGCGATGCGATTCCCTGCGCGTCGCGGATCATGACCATCTGCGATATCTACGACGCCCTGACCGCCGCCGACCGCCCCTACAAGCCGGCGATGCCGTTGGAGCGCGCGCTGGATATCCTCAAGAGCGAAGCCGCCAGCGGCCTGCTCGACGGTGAGTTGGTGCAGTTGTTTATCGCCAGCCGCTGCTATCAGGTAAGCGGCCCGCCCGGGGTGCATACCCATTCGCCGTTCAGCCACCACGTCTGCGACTACGAACCGAGCTGCGCCGCGGCCGGGCATCCGCGCGGCGTTTGAGGATCCGCTGAGCATCCCGTAGCCCGATGCAATCCGGGTAGCGGTATCCGCCACACAGACATTCCCGGATTTCATCCGGGCTACAACGGCGGATTCGCCTTGCGGAGCATCGTAGGGCGGACATGCCGGAGGCTTGTCCGCCATCTCGGCGCCCGCGGTGGATAAACCTTTGCCATGTCCCCCCTGCAAAAGCGCACCCTGTAGCCTGGATGCAATCCGGGGAGCGATGTCCGCCACACAGACATTCCCGGATTTCATCCGGGCTACAACGGCGGATTCGCC
>NZ_CAMPHN010000105.1 GCF_946885885.1 uncultured Pseudomonas sp. | reverse complement strand
AGCGCCAGGATATCGAGGGGCGCATCGCGCACGCCAATGCGCGCCTGGAACAGGAAAAAAACCACCTCGCGGCGCTGATGTCCGAGTTCGCCCAAAGTGTGCTGGTGTGCAATCTCGAGGGCCGCATCCTGCTCTATAACCCCCAGGCCAGCCAACTGTTCGAGGGGCGCGAGAGCGGCGCGGTGGGGCTGGGCCGTTCGCTGTTCGCCGTCCTCGACCAGCGCTTGATCGTCCACGGCCTGGACAAGCTGCGCCAAGGCTTGGAGCAGGAAGGTCGCAGCACCGCGGCGCACTTCGTCACCCGCTGCGCCGGGCAACTGCTGCGTGGGCGCATCGCCCCGGTGCTGGGGCGGCCGGGCGAGATGCTCGGGTTCGTGCTGATTCTCGAGGACGTCACGCAAAGCATCGAGTCGGCCAGCCGCCGCGAGCACCTGTTGCGCGAGCTGACAGAAGGCAGCCGGGCGGCCCTGGCGAATATCCGCGCGGCGGCGGAAACCCTGGAGCGCTACCCGGCCATGGATGCGGCGCACCGCCAGCGCTTCGGCGAGGTCATCCGCGACGAGGCCGAACGCCTGTCGCTGAACCTGGAACAGGGCCTGGCGCGGTATGGTGATCTGCCTGGCAATCAATGGTCGCTGGAGGAAATGTCGGCCAGCGACCTGGTTTGCGCCCTGCAACATAATTTCATCGCGACCCTGGGGCTGCGTGTGCGCTGCCAGGACAGCGACGAGCCGCTGTGGCTGAGCCTGGACAGTTACGCCCTGGTGCAGGCGCTGACCCAGGTGATGGATGCGCTGGTGGTCGCCTGCGGGGTTAGCGAGGTCGCCCTGGAACTTTCATCCGTAGGGCGTTTCGCCCGTCTGGCGCTGTGTTGGGGCGGGCAGTCGCTCGACCCCGGGCTGCTGCACCGCTGGGAAGATCAGCCGCTGGACCCCGACGGCGCCCGGTTGGCCAGCGGCACGCTCAAGGAGTTGCTCGAACGTCACGGCGGCGAGCTGTGGTCGCAGGCCGAGCGGGGTAGCGGGCGCAATCGCCTTTGCCTGCTGCTGCCGACCACTGCGCCGCATTCTCCGGCGCCGGTCCTGCTGCCGGGGCGGCCGGTGTATTACGACTTCGACCTGTTCGGCCGGCCGGGGCATTCCTCCGCGTTCGACGAGCAACCGCTGAGCGAGTTGACGTACACGGTCTTCGATACCGAAACCACCGGCCTGGCACCGTCCGAGGGCGACGAAATCATCTCCATCGGCGCGGCACGCATCGTCAACGGCCGGTTGCTGGCCCACGAGTGCTTCGAGCAATTGATCGACCCGCACCGGTCGATCCCGCGCGAGTCGCAGGCGATTCACGGCCTGACGCCGCAGAAGCTTGCCGGGCAGCCGAGCATCGCCCAGGTATTGCCGTTGTTTCAGAGCTTCGCCGCGGAAACCGTGCTGGTGGCGCATAACGCGGCCTTCGATATGCGCTTTCTACAACTCAAGGAGCAGCAGACCGGCATCCGCTTCAGCCAGCCGCTGCTCGATACCCTGTTGTTGTCGGCGCTGGTGCACCCGGGGCACGGCGCCGACGAACATCGCCTGGAGCGGATCGCCGAGCGTCTCGGCGTGCAGGTGGTGGGGCGGCATACCGCGTTGGGCGATGCCCTGGTCACCGGTGAGGTGTTTCTCAAGCTGATTCCGCTGCTCGCCGAGCGCGGTATCCATACGCTCGAACAGGCGCGCGAGGCCTCGCGCAAGACGCGCTATGCCAAGCTCGAGTACTGAACGAGGGTTGGTTGAGCGGGGCGCTGCGTTGTCACTTTCTTGCGGGCAAAAAAAAGACCCGGCAAAAGCCGGGTCAATAACCGTGATTAGCCTGATGAGGAGATAACCAGAAGAGCCCGCCTGAAGGGCTCTTGAGCTTATCGACCGATCTCGCGACCAGCTGTTGCTAATAATAACGATTATCATTTGTGTGTCAACGTTATTTGCAAAGTATTTTGCCGACGCGCAAAAGTGCTGGAGTGAAAACCACGAACCCGGCACGTGGCCGGGTTCGATAGATGCGTGCAGCGGGTTGTTACAGGGCGGCCGCGGGCATACGCAGCTGGGTGACTTCCTTGTTCAGCAGGTCGATCCGCCGCGCCATGCTTTCGATCAGACTATGGGCGATGCGCGGGTTGCTCTGCATCAGGCTGAGGAATTGCTCCTTGGGGATCACCATCACCGTGCAGGGCTCGCTGGCCAATACGGTGGCGCTGCGTTTTTCCCGGGTGAACACGGCCATGGCGCCGAAGATTTCGTCTTTTTGCACGTCGCCGACCTTATGCCCGTCGACATAGGCCTCGGCATGGCCTTCGATGATGATGAACACGTGCTCGGCGGCGTCGCCTTGGTTGATCAGCTCTTCGCCGGCGGCAAAGTGTTGGAAGCCGGTCGACGGGCGGATTTCCGGTTGCTTGAGACGCGCCAGAGCGTCGGAGAGCAGTGCGGTGTGGCCGATCAGGTACTGGATGAACAGTTCCTGGCGCTGTTCGCTGGCGTAGATGTGCTTGAACGCATCGCTGCGCGAATAAGGCACCAGACTGATAGGTTCTTCGCTGCTGAGGCGGCAACTGGGCATGTCGATGCCTTGGCGCAGGCCGACCAGATCGCCTTCTTGCAGATAGAACAGCGGGCGCTCATCGACCACCGCATGCAGCAAGCCGTTGGCGATGATGAACAGTTGATTGCCGGGCAACACCTTGGCCAGATCGTCGATATTTTCCAACTGCAGCGGGTCGCCGCAGGGGGCCAGGCCGTCGAGTAGTTGAGTCGGGATGCTCTGCAATCGATTGATCAGTTGGTCGGCGTAAGCCGGTTGCTCCCCGAGTAAATACATGAGCGTAATTCCTTGAACTGGCTTGGCTGACTAAGGCGCCGTCCCTCAGACAATAAAGGGCACCAGGCCTTTGGTAAATCATTCTATCCGGAGGTTGTGAGCTAGCTCTTGTTGCGCACCGAACAGGCCTCGAGTTGTTCATTCAATTGCGCCTTGTGCGCAGGCGTCAAATCGTTCCAGTGCACATCGAGCAGTGCGCCTTCGATGGCGTAGAGCAATACCTTCGAGGCCCTGAAGCCGCGTGCCCGTACCGCGCTGTAAGCACCGACGGCGCCTAGTCGGCGCAAATCGTTGACGCTGTGAATGCCGACGGCGTGGAGCCACTGGGCCGAAGTCTTGCCCAAATTCTTCAAATGTTGCAGTTCGTCGTTCATCAAGCCTCCCAACGTGGCCGATGGGGCGATAACGCCATTGCAAAACGCCTGCACCAGGCGTCACGTGCTGCGACGCAATACGGCAGATAAGTCCGCTGAGGGCGCCGTATCCCGGTTGGGGCGGCGCTTGCCGGATCTTCTAATGGCCCGTTTACAACTTATTTTTGTTTGCCTGCCAAGAAGTGTAGCGGCCAACGGATAAAACGTGGCGTATTGATATTCCCCCAGGCGTCGCGCAGTTCGGGTGTAAGGTCCGCAACCGGGTCGCGGCCATGCTGTCGCTCCCAGCCTTGCACGGCCGACCAGGTGCGCAGATAGCCGAGCAGGTGGTCGAAACTCCAGGTCGCTTCGAGTGCCAGCGACGGCGCTTCGAGCGGCGCGAGGGGTGACTGGATATCTCGATAACCGGCGTCCACGCTTTGGCGCCCGGCAGGCCAATAGCCGTTGAGGGTGCCTGAGTAAAACTCATCGATGAGCGCATCCAGATCGCTATCGATACGCATCAGGCTGTAGCACCAGGCGCAGAACAGCCCCTGGGGTTTGAGCAGGCGCGCGACTTCGTCGAAGAACGCGGGGGTGGCGAGCCAGTGCAAGGCTTGGGCGACCACGATCAGATCGAGGCTGGCGTCGCCGAGCGGTTGCGCCTCGGCGCGCGCCGCAAACAGCTCGACTCCGTTCGGTTCGGCGGCGCGCAATTGCTCGACACTGCTGTCGCTGCCCAGTACCTGAGCGAAGTGCCGACGCAGCGGGACGCTGGCCTGGCCGTTGCCGCAGGCGATATCCAGCGCGCGCTGTCGCGTCGGGCTGTGTTGCGCCAGCCAGGTGAATAGCGCCTCTGGGTATTGCGGGCGAAAGCTCGCATAACTGTCGGCGCGGCTACCGAACAACCGGGTGACGTCGTTCATAGCCTGGTGTTGTAGCGCAGGCGCGTGCCGAAGTTGACCGACATGAGGATTTCGTCGGCGCTCAGCTCGACCGGGAAGTAGCTGCCGGATATCTGTGCATGGGCCAGGCTGGCGCCTTCCAGCTTGGCGCTGCGCAAGTCGAGACCGCGCAGGTCGGCGCCACGAAAGTACGCATTGGTGAAATCGATATGCTCGGCATCGAGCGCGCGCAGGTCTATGCCGCGGAAGTCGCCGCCGCTGAGATCGACTTCGCCGTCCTTGGGTTTCTGTGCATTGAAGCCCTTGACGTCATCGCTGCGGAGCAAGCGGTAAAGGGCTGTATCGAGCTGACGCGGCTGGCTCATGGACAGGGTTCCTGTTAGGGGTTCCCTGCCAGTATAGAAGCCCCGGCAGGCTCTGCCCGCCGAGGCCGGAGGTGGCGGACCCTTTACAGACCCGGCAGGCGTTGGCGTATGCGCGCGACCAGACTGTCCAGGCTATCGCTCTCGTGGGTGTTGACGCGCTTGGTGTGGGTCAACTCCTCGTCGCTCAGGGCTTCGCGGCTCGTGTGCTGTGCTTGGATCACGTCCATGGTCGCATCGGAGGGATCGAGCCCGGCGGCTTTACGTTGTTCCAACCAACTGGCGATCACTTCATCCGGGGCGCAGCAATCGAGCACCAGGAAGGGCGCGCCGCTGGCTTCGGCGACTTGGGCGGCGGCCTGGCGTTGACTCCGCTTGAGGTAGGTGGCGTCGATCACTACCGGATAGCCGGCATGCAGCGCGAGATCCGCGAGTTGATGCAGGCGTTGATAGGTCGCCACGCTGGCCTCATGGCTGTAGATGCCGGTGCTGAGTTGGCGTTGTGCGTCGACGCTTTGCTCGCCGAACAGGCGCTTGCGCTCGACGTCCGAACGCAAACGAATGGCCCCGAGGGCCTCGACCAGGCGCATGGCCACGTGGCTTTTACCTACAGCCGAAACCCCGTGGGTGATCGCTAATAAGGGCGAAGGAATGGCGCTGTAGCTCTCCGCCAGAGCGGCATAGCGGCGGTATTGGCGCAAAATGACCGCGCGCTGCACGGCGTCCTGCTCCTGGGCGAAGCGGAACAGGCTGACCTTGCCGCGGACCATCGCGCGGTAGGCTTTATAGAAGCTCAACAGCTCCAGGGCGGCGTAGTCGCCGGTGCGTTCCAGCCAGCTGTTGATAAAGCGCCGGGCCAAGGGTTTGAGGCCGCGGTCTTCCAGGTCCATGGCGAGAAAGGCGGCATCCGAGGCGATGTCGATCAGGCGGAACGGCTCGTTGAATTCGATGCAGTCGAACAGCACCACTTCGCCGTCCAGCAGCGTTGCGTTGCCCAGGTGTATATCGCCATGGCATTCGCGGATAAAACCATCCGCCTTGCGTTGGGCGAGCAAGGGCTGCAGGCGTTCGAAGCTGCTTTCGGCCCAGGCTTGCAGGGCGTCGAGCTGCAGGAGGTCGGCTTGGTCCTTGAGCATCGGCCGGATCTGCTCGAAGTTTTGCGTCACCGGCGCCATGATCGCTTCCGGCGTGCCGAGCGGGTGATCCTGGGCCACCTGCGGCGCGCCGAGGTGGAATTCGGCGATTTGCTTGGCCAGTGCCTCGACATGGCCTTCGTTCAACTCGCTGCGTTCTTGCAGTTCGCCGAGCAATTGGCCAGCGGGGAATTGGCGCATTTTCAGGGCGTATTCGATGACCGGTCCGTCGCCAGCCAGTTGCGGGGCCTCGACACTACCGCTGATCGGCAAAACCTCGAGATACAGGTCGGGAGCCAGGCGCTGGTTGAGGCGCAGCTCTTCCTGGCAGAAGTGCTCGCGCGCGCTCAGTTCGGTGAAGTCGAGAAAGCCGAAATTGACCGGCTTTTTAATCTTATAAGCGTAGGGGCCGGTCAATACTACCCAGGAAATATGCGTCTCGATAACCTGGAAATCCTCAACCGGGTGGGGGTAAAGGGCCGGGTTTTGCAGGGCGGCGATCAGGGCTTGGCTCACGGGCGATCCTTGGCTTTCAGTCGAATTCGAAGGCGGGCATTATGGCCGCTCCAGAGCGCTGTGCAAACCGCCGGGCTGTGTCTGCTTGTGGCGGACAAAATGCGTATAATGCCGCGCCATGACTCGTTCCCGATCCTCTCGTCCCCGTTCCAAGCCGCGCTCGCGCGGTATGCGTCCCTGGCTCAGCTGGGCTATCAAGCTCAGTCTGGTCGGTTTGGTGGTGCTCGCCGTGTTTGCGGTGTACCTCGATGCCGTAGTGCAGGAGAAGTTCTCCGGCAAGCGCTGGACAGTGCCCGCCAAGGTCTATGCCAGGCCGTTGGAGCTGTTCGTTGGGCAAAAGCTGAGTAAAGCCGACTTTCTCCAGGAGTTGGACGCGCTCGGCTATCGCCGCGAAACCTCGGTCAATGGCCCTGGCGCGGTGTCGGTTGCCGGCAATAACCTCGAATTGCATACCCGTGGCTTTCAGTTCTATGAAAGCAGCGAACCTGCCCAGCGCATACGCGTGCGCTTCTCCGGCGACTACGTAGCCGGCCTTAATCAAGCCAATGGCGGCAATCTGGCTGTCGCGCGCCTGGAGCCGATGCTGATTGGCGGCTTGTATCCGGCGCATCAGGAAGACCGCCTGCTGATCAAGCTGGAACAGCTGCCGCCCTATTTGGCGGAAACCTTGGTGGCGATCGAGGACCGTGAGTTTTTCAATCACTTCGGTGTCTCGCCGAAGGGGATCGCGCGTGCGGTGTGGATCAACGCCACCGCGGGGCAGTTGCGGCAGGGTGGCAGTACCCTGACCCAGCAGTTGGTGAAGAACTTCTACCTGACCAACGAGCGCACTCTGGCCCGTAAAGCGACCGAAGCCATGATGGCGGTGCTGTTGGAGTTGCATTACGACAAGAAGGAGATCCTCGAGGCCTACCTCAACGAGGTGTTCCTGGGGCAAGACGGCCAGCGTGCGGTGCATGGCTTCGGTCTGGCCAGTCAGTATTTCTTCAGCCAACCGCTATCCGAGCTGAAACTCGATCAGGTGGCGTTGCTGGTGGGCATGGTCAAGGGGCCGACCTACTACAATCCGCGGCGCCAACCGGAGCGAGCGTTGCAGCGGCGCAATCTGGTGCTCGATGTATTGGTCGAGCAGGGCGTGGTCACCCAGGAGCAGGCGGCTGCGGCGAAGCAGAAACCTTTGGGTGTGACGCAGCGTGGCAGCATGGCCGACAGCTCGTTTCCGGCGTTTCTCGACCTGGTCAAGCGCCAGTTGCGTGAGGACTACCGCGAGCAGGACCTGACCGAGGAAGGGTTGCGGATCTTCACCAGCTTCGACCCGATCCTGCAGCTCAAGGCCGAGACTGCCTTGCTCGATTCGCTGACGCGCATGTCCGGGCGCAAAGGTGCCGACGAAGTCGAGGCCGGTATGGTCGTCACCAACCCGGAAACCGGCGAGGTCCAGGTGCTGATCGGTAGCCGTCAACCGCGTTTTGCCGGTTTTAACCGAGCGTTGGACGCCGTCCGGCCGATTGGTTCTTTGATCAAACCGGCGATCTACCTGGCGGCGTTGGAGCGCCCCAGTCAGTACACGTTGACCAGTTGGCTGGAGGATCAACCCTTCTCCATCAAAGGCCAGGACGGTCAGGTTTGGACGCCGCAAAACTACGATCGCAAGGCCCATGGCAGCGTTTATCTGTATCAAAGCCTGGCCAATTCCTACAACCTGTCGAGCGTCAAACTGGGCATGGAACTGGGCGTGCCGACCGTGCTCAAAACCCTTGATCGTCTGGGCGTCGAACAGCAATGGCCGGCTTATCCATCGATGTTGCTCGGGGCGGGGGCTTTAAGTCCGCTGGAAGTCGCGGATATGTATCAAACCATCGCCAACGGCGGTTTCAACACACCGCTGCGCGCTATTCGTAGCGTCCTGACCGCGGAAGGCGAGCCGCTCAAGCGTTATCCATTCCAGATCCAGCAGCGTTTCGATGCGGGCGCGATTTACCTGTTGCAGAGCGCCATGCAGCGCACCCTGCGCGAGGGCACCGGGCGCTCGGTGTATAACCGCCTACCCGGTTCGCTCACATTGGCCGGTAAAACTGGTACCAGTAACGATTCGCGCGACAGTTGGTTCGCCGGTTTCAGTCAGGATCTGTTGGCGGTGGTCTGGATGGGGCGGGACGATAACGGGCCGACCCCCTTTACCGGCGCCAGTGGCGCGCTGCAAGTCTGGACCGATTTCATGTACCGGGCCGACCCGCTGCCGTTGGATATGCCACAGCCCGACAATATCGTGCAGGCCTGGATGGATCCGCACAGCGGCCTGGGCTCCGATCCGAGCTGCCCGGGCGCCGTGCAGATGCCGTATATTCGTGGCAGCGAGCCGGCTCCGGGCTCGGCTTGCGGTCTGCAAGCGCCGGTGGATTCGGTGATGGATTGGGTACGCGGCTGGCTGGACTAATTGAAGAGGATGTGACGTGATTAAGTGGTTTGTTCCAGTTTTAGCAGCTTCGGCCGTGCTCGGTGGCTGTACTTCGGTGCAGCGTGGCTCGATCCCGGTGGTCGACTCCAGTTCGTCGGTCTATGAACAGCAAGAAGGTGCGGGTGGTTATGGCGCCTCCTCGGCACAGCCGCAAAGCGTCCCCGAAGACGCCGGCGTGGTGGTCATGGTGCCTCAGGGTGGCGGCAGTTCAGCGCCGATTCAGACTTTCCCCGCGCCAACCGGCCCATCGGGCGGCGCTGTCGGCAGCGAGCCGCTCGATATCGGCGGCTACAGCGCTCCCGCACCGAGTGCCCCGAGTGGTATTCCCAGCGGCGGCGGCTTGGCGGCCGACGAGCAATTGGACGGCCCGGTTCTGGCGTTGCTGAGCACCGCGCAGCAGCAACAGGGCGCTGGCGATCTGAACGGCGCGGCATCCAGCTTGGAGCGCGCCCAGCGCATCGCGCCACGTGAGCCGCAAGTGCTCTATCGTTTGGCGCAAGTGCGTCTGGCGCAAGGCGATGCGGCCCAGGCCGAGCAATTCGCTCGGCGTGGCCTGAGCTATGCCAATGGCCGCCCGGCGCTGCAGGCCAGTCTGTGGGAGCTGATCGCCCAGGCGCGTGAGCGGCAAGGCGACGCGGCCGGCGCGGCCCAGGCCCGTGAGCAGGCGCGGGTCAGCCTTTGATGGATGCGCGGATACCGGTGCTGGCTCAGCAGTTGTTGCTGATCGAGCGCGAACTGCGGGTACAGGGCTGGTGGCAAATCGAACCGCCAAGCGAGCAAGCATTGGCCAGTCAGGAGCCTTTCTGCGTCGACAGCATGGCGTTCGATCAGTGGCTACAGTGGATATTTTTGCCGCGCATGAAGCACATGCTGGAAAACGGCGCGGTATTGCCGAGCGTTTCCGGGATTCAGCCCATGGCAGAGCAAGTGTATGGCTCGCGTAACGAGCAGGCCGAAGTACTTATGCGTTTGTTGGGTGAGTTCGATCGATTGATCGGCGGTGTGCGCTAGCGAAATATGGTGCTGTTAGCGCGTTGGGTGCTGCAGGACGCATTCACTGCGGAAACGTATTGACCGGCGGCGGCGAGGGTTATCGCCGCATGCGCCGGCCGTCAGTGCAATGCAGCACTGTCACACCATTTGGATTATTTGCAGTTTTCCGCAATCGCGGCTTTGGCATCGGCGATGCGCTGCTGGCGCTCTTCTTCGCTTAAACGACGTACTTCGCCTTTCTCTTCCACGCGAATTCGCGGGTTGTTTTCCAGCTGCGCCAGATTGGTCCGGACGTCTTCGCAGTATTTCTTGCGTTCAGCTTCCTTAGCCGCGACCTCTTCCTTCGCCTTCTTATCGAAAGCGGCTTGTTCGGGATCGGCAATGCTTTCGAACGTCGGGACGGGCTCTGCTTCCTGCTCCGCTGCTTTGGGCGGTGCGGCAGAGGTATTGATGCTGGTCGCTTCCTGGCCTTGTGGCGGTTGCGAACCGAAATGCGTGACGCCTTGAGCATCGACCCATTTGTATACCTGGCTGGCCATGGCGGTTGCGCTCAGGGCCAGTAGCAAGCTGCTAGTGAGGATAATACGGCGCATGCTGTTTCCTTTTTGTAGGCTGCCAAATTATGAGCTGTAAAACCCGCTAGTGACTATAACCAAAACACCGGAATCGTCATCCCGCGCGCAGTTAGCGCAGAAGATTGCAGAATCCGTCACGGATTACTTGACTTGCCCCCGGCGAATCCGAACAATTCCACGTTCGCTGTAGTGGAGTCCGCCGCAAGCAGGCTTTAGCTCAGCAGACATGAGGTGCTACCCGCGCCGACCTGTTACACCCGCAACGCGTTACCTCGCGCTGGGTGGGAAAGCCCCGCAACACTTTGGGGTGCTCCCAATACTCGCTCAGTAGTAGCTGACGTAGTCGGCGACCACCGTCGCTCATGCTCTGCTTGGCAGTAAACCTATCTTAGGCCGTCCCGCTGTGGGCGGTTTTCTGGCGTTTTAGAGGTGAACAACGTGGAGCTTTTATCCGGCGCTGAAATGGTCGTCCGCTTCCTGCGTGACGAAGGCGTTAAAAATATATACGGGTACCCGGGCGGTGCTCTGCTGCATATTTACGATGCCCTGTTCAAGGAACCGGAAGTCAATCACATCCTGGTTCGTCACGAGCAAGCGGCTACCCATATGGCCGATGGCTATGCCCGCGCTACCGGTAAAGCCGGCGTGGTGCTGGTGACCTCCGGTCCAGGTGCGACCAATGCCATCACTGGTATCGCGACCGCCTATATGGACTCGATCCCGATGGTCGTGCTCTCCGGCCAAGTGCCGAGCAACATGGTCGGTACCGATGCCTTCCAGGAAACCGACATGATCGGTATCTCCAGGCCTATCGTGAAGCATAGCTTCATGATCAAGCACGCCTCGGAAATCCCCGAAGTCTTGAAGAAAGCATTCTATCTTGCGCAATCCGGCCGCCCAGGTCCTGTGGTCGTCGATATTCCCAAGGACATGACCAACCCGGCCGAGAAGTTCGAGTACATCTATCCGAAGAAGGTCAAGTTGCGCTCCTATAGCCCGGCGCTACGGGGCCACTCCGGCCAGATCCGCAAAGCCGCCGAGTTGCTGCTGAGCGCTAAGCGTCCGATCGTCTACTCCGGTGGTGGCGTCATCATGGGCGGCGCCGCGGCGCCGCTGACCGAGCTGGCGCAAATGCTCAATCTGCCGGTAACCAATACTCTGATGGGCTTGGGCGGCTACCCGGGCACCGATCGCCAATTCCTCGGCATGCTCGGTATGCACGGCAGCTACACCGCCAATCTGGCGATGCACCATGCCGACGTGATCCTCGCCGTCGGCGCGCGCTTCGACGACCGGGTGATCAACGGTGCGAGCAAGTTCTGTCCGAACGCCAAAATCATCCATGTCGACATCGACCCGGCATCCATCTCCAAGACCATCAAGGCGGATATCCCGATCGTCGGCCCGGTCGATAGCGTAATGACCGAAATGGTCGCGATCCTCAAGGAGATTGGCGAGCACCTCAATAAAGAGGCGCTGTCGAGCTGGTGGAAGCAGATCGAAGAATGGCGCGGTAGCCGCGGTATGTTCCCGTACGAGAAAGGCGACGGCAGCATCATCAAACCGCAAACGGTGATCGAGACCCTGTCCGAAGTGACTGGCGGCGATGCGTTCGTCACCTCCGACGTGGGCCAACACCAGATGTTCGCGGCGCAGTATTACCGCTTCAACAAGCCCAATCGTTGGATCAACTCCGGTGGCCTCGGCACCATGGGCTTCGGTTTTCCCGCGGCCATGGGCGTCAAACTGAGCTTCCCCGATCAGGATGTCGCCTGCGTCACCGGCGAAGGCAGTATCCAGATGAATATCCAGGAATTGTCGACGTGCCTGCAGTACGACCTGCCGGTGAAGATCGTCAACCTGAACAACGGTGCGCTGGGTATGGTGCGTCAGTGGCAGGACATGATGTACAGCAGCCGTCACTCGCACTCGTATATGGAGTCCCTGCCTGATTTCGTCAAGCTGGCCGAGGCCTACGGTCATGTCGGTATGCGCATCACCGACCTGAAGGATCTCAAGCCGAAGATGGAAGAGGCATTCGCCCTGAAAGACCGTCTGGTATTCCTCGATATCCAGGTCGATACCAGTGAGCACGTTTATCCGATGCAGATCAAAGACGGTGCGATGCGCGATATGTGGCTGAGCAAGACGGAGCGTACCTAATCATGCGACACATTATTTCCCTGCTGCTGGAAAACGAGCCCGGCGCATTGTCCCGCGTGGTCGGTCTGTTTTCGCAACGCAACTACAACATCGAAAGCTTGACCGTGGCGCCGACCGAAGACCCGACTCTGTCGCGTCTGACGCTGACCACCGTGGGTCATGACGAAGTCATCGAGCAGATCACCAAGAACCTCAACAAGCTGGTTGAGGTGGTCAAGCTGGTCGATCTCTCGGAAAGCGCTCACGTCGAGCGCGAGCTGATGCTGGTCAAGGTCAAGGCCACAGGCGCTCAGCGCGCCGAGGTCAAGCGTACCACCGACATCTTCCGTGGGCAGATCGTCGATGTGAACACCAGCGTCTACACCATTCAGCTGGCCGGCACGAGCGACAAGCTGGACAGCTTTATTCAGGCGATAGGCACGGCCTCGATCCTGGAAACCGTACGCAGCGGCGTCACCGGCATCGCCCGTGGCGACAAAGTACTCAGCATCTAACTTTAGCGAACGGCCTTGTGGGGCCAGTAAATAGGGGATTCTCCATGAAAGTGTATTACGACAAAGACTGTGACCTGTCGATCATCCAGGGTAAGAAAGTTGCCATCATCGGTTACGGTTCCCAGGGCCATGCTCAGGCATGCAACCTGAAAGACTCCGGTGTCGATGTAACCGTCGGCCTGCGCAAAGGCTCCGCCACTGTCGCCAAGGCCGAAGCCCATGGTTTGAAAGTGACCGACGTCGCGACCGCTGTTGCCGCCGCCGACTTGGTCATGATCCTGACTCCGGATGAGTTCCAGTCCAGGCTGTACAAGGACGAAGTCGAGCCGAATCTGAAGAAGGGCGCGACCCTGGCGTTCTCCCACGGCTTCGCCATTCACTACAACCAGGTCGTACCGCGCGCCGACCTCGACGTGATCATGATCGCGCCGAAAGCACCGGGCCACACCGTGCGTTCCGAGTTCGTCAAAGGCGGCGGCATCCCTGACCTGATCGCGGTCTATCAGGACGCGTCCGGCAATGCCAAGAACGTTGCCCTGTCCTACGCTTCGGGCGTTGGCGGCGGTCGTACCGGTATCATCGAAACCACCTTCAAAGACGAAACCGAGACCGACCTGTTCGGCGAACAGGCCGTTCTCTGCGGCGGTTGCGTCGAGCTGGTCAAGGCCGGTTTCGAAACCCTGGTCGATGCTGGCTACGCGCCGGAAATGGCCTACTTCGAGTGCTTGCACGAGCTGAAGCTGATCGTCGACCTCATGTACGAAGGCGGTATCGCCAACATGAACTACTCGATCTCCAATAACGCCGAATACGGCGAGTACGTGACCGGCCCGGAAGTGATCAACGCCGAATCCCGTGCAGCCATGCGTAATGCCCTGAAGCGCATTCAGGACGGCGAATACGCCAAGATGTTCATTCAGGAAGGCGCTACCAACTACGCCTCCATGACCGCCTACCGTCGCAACAACGCCGCACACGGCATTGAAGTGGTCGGCGAGAAGCTGCGTTCCATGATGCCGTGGATCTCGGCTAACAAAATCGTCGACAAGGCCAAGAACTAAGGCTTTTTCGGTATGAAAAAACGCGGCTAAGGCCGCGTTTTTTCATGGTGTCGCAAGGCTTCTGGTATAAAGCCAGGGTATTGACCGGGTCGAATGCCGAACGTGTATCGGCCGAGCCTGTCGAAATTTTCAAATCCGTTGCAAGGTGTTGTTCATGAACGAACGTCCAGATGAGCCCCAGTCTCCCGCCGATGCAGAGAGCTTGCTGCCTATTGATGAACATATAGAGGAAGGGCATGACGCCGAGGGGCGCAAGGTGCGTCATCGCGGTATTTACCTGCTGCCGAACCTGTTCACCACGGCTAATTTGTTCGCCGGCTTCTACGCCATCATCAATGCCATGAACGGTAATTTCTATGTGGCGGCTGCCGCGGTGTTCGTCGCCATGGTGCTCGATGGTCTGGATGGACGTGTTGCGCGTCTGACCAATACCCAGAGTGCGTTTGGCGCGGAATACGATTCGCTGTCCGACATGGTTGCGTTCGGTGTGGCGCCGGCATTGCTGGCGTTCGAGTGGGCATTGGGCAGCATGGGCAAGGTCGGCTGGATGGTCGCCTTCATCTATGTGGCTGGCGCGGCATTGCGCTTGGCCCGGTTCAATACGCAGATCGGCAGTGCCGATAAGCGCTATTTCATCGGTCTCGCCAGCCCAGCGGCGGCGGGGGTGGTCGCGGGGACCGTATGGGCCTTCAGTGACTTCGGTATCAAGGGGTCGAACATGGCCTTTGCCGTTGCAATACTTGTGGCTGCCGCTGGCGTACTGATGGTCAGCAATATCAAGTACCACAGCTTCAAGGATCTTGATCTGAAGGGGAGGGTGCCGTTCGTGGCGATCCTCGTGGTGGTGCTGGTTTTCGCCGTGGTGTTCAGCGATCCGCCACGTGTGTTGCTGATCATCTTCCTGGCGTATGCCGCTTCGGGACCTATCCAGTACCTGCTGCAGCTGCGTCGCCGTAAAAGCGTCGAGTAATACTGTTGTTATTCGCAAAGCCGTTGATGCCTGCATCAGCGGCTTTGTCGTTTCTGGATTGTCCGTTCGGTAACTTGCTTCTCTCTGGTGCGGCTAACAATACGCCTGTCTTGGATGGGTGCTAGCCGCGGATGTGAATTGATTTTCAGATAATGCCAAATAAGCGTTGACGAGAATTTCTGTGTGCCTATAATGCGCACCTCTTCCGGCGC
>NZ_CAMPHN010000104.1 GCF_946885885.1 uncultured Pseudomonas sp. | reverse complement strand
GCATGGACGTGCGCTGGGACGGCGCCACCATGAGCGTCGACGACATGATCAACGAAGGCGTACGCCGCGCCTACAACCTGCCGGAAAACGTCCTGCGCGCCTCGATCCTCGCCGACCCGGCCGGTGCCCGCAAGAACACCAAGGACAACACCCCGGCGGTGATCCACTATTCCATCGTTCCTGGCGACAAAGTGGAAGTGGACGTCGCGGCCAAGGGCGGCGGCTCCGAGAACAAGTCGAAGATGGCCATGCTCAACCCCTCCGACTCGATCGTCGACTGGGTGCTCAAGACCGTGCCGGAAATGGGCGCCGGCTGGTGCCCGCCGGGCATGCTCGGGATCGGCATCGGCGGTACCGCCGAGAAGGCCGCGGTGATGGCCAAGGAAGTGCTGATGGAGCATATCGACATCCATGAACTGCAAGCCCGCGGCCCGCAGAACCGCATCGAGGAACTGCGCCTGGAGCTGTTCGACAAGGTCAACCAGCTGGGCATCGGCGCCCAGGGCCTGGGCGGCCTGACCACCGTGCTCGACGTGAAGATCATGGACTACCCGACCCACGCGGCTTCGCTGCCGGTGTGCATGATCCCCAACTGCGCCGCCACCCGTCACGCCCACTTCGTCCTCGACGGCAGTGGCCCGGCCGAGCTGGAAGCGCCGGATCTGTCCGCCTACCCGGAAATCGTCTGGGAAGCGGGCCCGAGCGCGCGCCGCGTCGACCTCGACACCCTCACCCCGGAAGACGTGCAGAGCTGGAAACCGGGCGAAACCGTGCTGCTCAACGGCAAGATGCTCACCGGCCGCGACGCCGCGCACAAGCGCATGGTCGACATGCTGAACAAGGGCGAGCAACTCCCCGTCGATCTCAAGGGCCGCTTTATCTATTACGTCGGCCCAGTCGATCCGGTACGCGAAGAAGTGGTCGGCCCGGCCGGCCCGACCACCGCCACGCGGATGGATAAATTCACCCGCCAGATCCTGGAAAGTACTGGCCTGTTGGGCATGATCGGCAAATCCGAGCGCGGCCCGATCGCCATCGAGGCGATCAAGGACAACAAGGCCGTGTACCTGATGGCCGTCGGCGGCGCCGCTTACCTCGTGGCCCAGGCGATCAAGAAGTCCAAGGTGCTGGCCTTCCCCGAACTGGGCATGGAAGCGATCTACGAGTTCGAGGTCAAGGACATGCCCGTAACAGTCGCGGTCGATACCAATGGCGAGTCCGTGCACATCACCGGCCCTGCGATCTGGAACAAGAAGATCCACGACAGCCTGGCGGTGGAAGTGAAGTAAGGCAGCCGCAAGCGACAAGCTTCAAGCTGCAAGGAGAAGCCCGGCCTAGTGCCGGGCTTCTGCGTTTTACTCACCCTGCAACAGTTGCCGGCCACGAGCCAGATAACCGCCCATCTCCGCCTCCGGCACCATGCTGCCGCCGGTCGCCCAGATCAGATGGGTGGCGCGGGCCATGCGCGCCGGGGTCAGGCCCATACGCTGGCGGTAGCCCTGCTGCTCGCCCAGCACCCGCAGCGGGCCTGGCATGCCGGCCAGGGCCGAAGGCTCCAGGCGCTGGCCCTCGGTCTGCTCCAGCAACGCCAGGTAGCAGAACAGCTCCTCGTCACTGACGGTGTAGTAGCCATCGATCAGCCGCTGCATGGCGCGCCCGACGAAGCCGGACGGCCGCCCTACCGCCAGGCCGTCGGCCGCGGTGCGGTTGTCGATGCCGAAGTCCTGCACCGCCAGTTCGTCGTGCCGGCCGGTGTAGACGCCGAGCAGCATGCACGGCGAATGGGTCGGCTCGGCGAACAGGCAGTGCACCGCATCGCCGAATGCCAGCTTCAGGCCGAAGGCCACGCCACCGGGCCCGCCACCGACGCCGCAGGGCAGGTAGACGAACAGCGGATGCTCCGCATCGACCATGACACCGGCCACCGCCAGTTGCTGCTTGAGACGCTCGCCAGCCACGGCGTAGCCGAGGAACAGGTGGGTGGAGTTCTCATCATCGACGAAGTGGCAGCGCGGGTCGGCCTCGGCCTGGTGGCGCCCCTCGGCGACGGCGACGCTGTAGTCGCTGGCGTACTCGACCACCTTGACCCCGTGGGCGCGCAGCTTGTCCTTCTTCCACTGCCGCGCATCGGCGGACATATGCACCGTGGCCTGGAAGCCCAGGCGCGCGCTGATGATGCCGATGGACAGGCCGAGATTGCCGGTGGAGCCGACCGCCACCTGATAGCCGCCGAAGAAGGCGCGCATCGCGTCGCTGTCGAGGCGGGCGTAATCGTCATCCAGGCTGAGCAGGCCAGCCGCCAGCGCCAGGTCCTCGGCATGCTTGAGCACCTCGTAGATGCCGCCGCGGGCCTTGATCGAGCCGGAGATCGGCAGGTGGCTGTCGCGCTTGAGCCAGAGCGAGCCGATCTCGCCTTCGGCCTGACGCTCTTCACTGAGCAGCGCCCGCATCCGCGGCAGGGCGAGAATGTCCGACTCGATGATGCCGCCGGCAGCGGTGGTCTGTGGAAACACCCGGGCCAGATAGGGGCCGAAGCGCGCAAGACGCGCGCTGGCATCGGCCACGTCGGCGGCGCTCAGGCCGACATCGGCCAGGGCCTCGGCGGCAGGTGCCACGGCCGGGTTGAACCAGCTGGTTTCGCGCAGGGCGATCAGCTCATCGAGCAGCGGATATTCCGCGCGCCAGTCGGCGAGCGGTTTGCCAAGGATCATCGCGGCACTCCTCGTTACAGGCATTGGTCATTACAGGCATTGGACAGAACGCATTAGACGATCCTCGCGGCCGCCTGGCAAAGGATGGCTGTTCACTGCAGGCATGACCCAGGATCAACCATGTCGGCTACACAGACGACCGCTAGCAGGCCGTTGAAAAACTACCTGCGTTGGCAATACTGCGTTAAAAACGCCCTCAAAATGCTCATTTACAGCTCGTAAACTCCGCTTTTTTCGGCCGTTTTTGCCTTGTCTTGCCTACCTCGGCTCGGGCTTCCTGCTTCGCTCTACCTCCTGCATCCATGCAGTCGTCGCCTACGTTTTTCAACGGCCTGCTAACGCGCCGTCATGCCGAAGCGTCGCCGATAATCCCCCGGCGATACGCCCACCAGGCGGGCGAACACCTTGCGAAAGGCGCCGCTGTCGCGATAGCCGACCTGCCAGGCCACCTGATCGATGCTCTGGCGGGTGAATTCGAGCAGCTCGCGCGCCTTGGTCACCCGCAGCTGCTGACAGTATTCGGTGGGTTTCATCCCGGTGGCGGCGCGAAAGCGGCGCAGGAAGGTGCGCTCGCCCAGCCCGGCGCGGGCCGCCATGCTGGCCAAACTCGCCTCGGCGCCGCCCGCGCCCTGCAACCAGTGCTGCACGCCGAGCACCGCGGCATCGCCGTGATCGAGGCTGGGCACGAAGCTGCTGAACTGGCGCTGCGACTCGCGGTTGAGATCCACCACTAGAAAACGCGCGGTCTCCGCGGCGATGGTCGGGCCCAGCAGGCGCGTCACCAGGGCCAGGCCGAGATCGGTCCAGGCCATCAGGCCGCCGGCGGTGATTAGGTCGCCGTCATCTATCACCATGCGTTCGGGCAGCACCTCAACCTCGGGAAAGCGCGCCGCCAGCTGCGTCGCCAGCGCCCAGTGGGTGGTCACCCTGCGGCCATCGAGCAAACCGGCCTCGGCCAGGGCGAAGGCGCCGACGCAGACCGAGGCCAGGATCACCCCGGCGCGATGCTGGTCACGCAGCCAGTCGCGGTAACAGGCGGCGAGCGTCTGCTCGGCGTCGCTATCCAGGCAGGGCGGCAGTATCACCACCTGCGGCGTGCCCGGCGCCTGCGGCTGGCTGTCGAATACCCGCCGCAAATGCCCCTGCTCGTCCGCCTGCCAGTGGCTGATGCGCAGCATCGTGCGCCCGTCACGGCCCCGGTCGGCGGCCATGCGATTGGCCACCGCGAACAGATCGCCCAGGCCATACACCGCCGCCAGCTGGGCGCCGGGATAGAGCAACAGGCCGATCTCCACGCAGCGTTCGCTCATTGTCAGTTTTTCCCCGCAGATTGTCGGCCCCGCCCATCCCGCGGCAGCGCCGCCGGGGCTAAGGTTTGCCGCACATCATCCCACGGAGAACACCATGAGCAAGCGCGCCCTGATCCTGATCGACATCCAGAACGACTACTTCGCAGGCGGTAAATGGCCGCTCGACGGCATGCAGGCGGCGGCCGACAATGCCGCCCGGGTGCTGGCGGCCGCGCGCGCGGCGGGCGATAAGGTGATCCATGTGCGCCATGAGTTCGAGGAAGGCGACGCCCCCTTCTTCGCCCCCGGCTCGGCGGGCGCGCATATCCACACCTGCGTGTCGCCGCTGGCAGGCGAGGCGGTGGTACTCAAGCACCGGGTCAACGCCTTTCTCGACACCGAGCTCAAGGCACAGCTGGACGCCGCCGGCATCGAGCAGGTGACCCTGGTCGGCGCCATGAGCCATATGTGCATCGACGCCGCGGCCCGCGCCAGCTCGGACCTGGGCTACGCCACCACCGTGGTCCATGACGCCTGCGCCACCCACGCCCAAGAGTTCGCCGGCCAGAAGATCGCCGCCGCGCAGGTGCATGCCGCCTTTATGGCCGCCCTGGCGTTCGCCTATGCCAGGGTGGTGTCCACCGAGGAGTATCTGGCCGGTTGACGCCTCAGCCGCGGCCGAAACGCTGCAGCTGCATCTCGCGCAGGCGGCTCAGGGTGCGGCGGAAGGCGAATTCCAGGTAGCCCTGGGTATAGAGCTCGTCCAATGCCACCTCGGCCTCGATATACAGCGGCACGCCGCGGTCATAACACTCGTCGACCAGGGCGATGAAGCGCCGCACCGCGTCGTCGTTGCGCGACAGCGTCGGCAGTTGCCGGTCGCCGGCGGCGACGCGCTCCACGCCGTCCTCGGTGCCGCGGGCGATGCGTCCTTCGCGCTGCTCCCCGCCCAGGCGCGGCACGCCGCCGAGGAGGATGGCCGGGAAGCGGTCGCACAGCGCGATGAAGTCCGTCGCTGCCAGCGGCTGCTGGCATAGATCGCCGAAGCGGCAAAGCAGCGCCGCCGGGCTATGGCTGAGGATCGGCACAGGATGGTGAGCCAGCTCGACCGGCTCATGGCTCACCGGCTGTCCCTCGCTCAAGCGGGCGAACACCTCACCCAGCACTTGTGGCTGCTGCACCCAGTAGCGCTGCACCTGCACGCCGGGATGCAGGCGATGGTCCTGTTCGCCATCCACCGCCAGCACCTGCATATGACTTTCCAGCGCCTCGACGGCCGGCAGGAAACGCTCGCGATTGAAGCCGCCCGCATACAGCTGCTGCGGCGGCTGGTTGGAGGTGGCCACCAGCACCACGCCCTGCTCCACCACCAGGCTGAGCAGGCGACCGAGCAGCATGGCATCGCCGATATCGCTGACGAACAGCTCGTCGAAACACAGCACGCGCAGTTCGCGGCCCAGCTCCTCGGCCAGCAGGCGCAACGGGTCGGGGTTACCGGTCAGCTCGAACTGGCGGCGGTGCACCCAGCGCATGAAGTGGTGAAAGTGCTGACGCCGCGCCGGCACCGACAGGCTGTTGTAGAAGCTGTCCATCAGCCAGGTCTTGCCGCGCCCCACCGGCCCCCAGAGGTAGACACCGGGCGGCCGCTCGCCACGCAACAGCGTCGCGTGACAGCGTTCCAGTGCTTCGACCGCACGCTGCTGCGCGGTGTCGGCGACGAAGCCGGCGGACAGCGCACGCCGGTAGGCCGCCAGTGGCGAATCCGGAGCGCCGCGCTCGAAACCGCTCAACGCAGCACCAGCCGGTCGGCATCGAATTGCTCCGGCCAGTCGCGGCGGGTGAACACCTGACCCTGCTCGCGCAGCCGGCGCACCGCATCCAAATCCAACTCGGCGATCAGCCAGTGGCTGCGCTGCGGGCACAGCTCGGCGCTCTCGGCGAGCACACCGCTGGCCGGCATGCCGTAATCGGAGGGCACGTAGAGCGCGGCGCGGCCGATGTTCTCGTCCAATGCCGGCGACCAGGGCGCCAGGCCGACGGTGGGCGCCTGCAACACGGCGATCTGGTTCTCCAGTGCGCGGGCCTGGGCGCCAATGCGCACGCGGTAAAAGCCGGCCTCGGTGTCGGTGCAGCTGGGCGCGAGAATCAGATCCACCCCGGCCTCGGCCAGGCTGCGCGCCAGCAGCGGGAATTCGTTGTCGTAGCAGATCAGGATGCCCAGCTTGCCCAGCGCGGTGTCGAATACCTTGAGGCCGCTGCCGGCGGCGATGCCCCATTGCTCGCGCTCGAAGCGGGTCATGATCAGCTTGTCCTGGCTGCCCAGACAGCCGTCCGGGCCGAACAACCAGGCGCGGTTGCGGTAGGCTCCATCGGCGTCCAGCACCGGCAACGAGCCCGGTTGCAGATACACCTTCAGGCGCCGCGCCAGGTTCTCGCAGAGTTCCAGCCAGCGCGGTACGAGCAGCTGGATGCCGGCGATCGAGGCGTGCAGATCGCTGCGCTCGGCCTCGGGCAGCTGACCGCTGAGCACCAGGCCGGCGTATTCCGGCAATAGCAGCAGCTCGGCGCCTTGCCCCGAGGCCTCCTCGCATAGCGCGGCGAGGTGGGCGGCGTAGGCGTCCCAGCTCTCGAGCAGGTCGATATGGTATTGGCAAGCGGCGACCCTGATCATCGGACTAGCAGGCCGTTGAAAAACGTAGGCGACGACTGCATGGATGCAGGAGGTAGAGCGAAGCAGGAAGCCCGAGCCGAGGCAGGCAAGACAATACCGATGGCGGCCCCGCAAAAACAGGCGAGGAAGCGGACTGGGCTCGCACGCGAGTTTACTGCTGTAAATGAGCATTCCGAGACACCGAGTCCCGGCCTGTTTTTAACGCAGTATTGCCAACGTAGGTAGTTTTTCAACGGCCTGCGAGCTCCTTCAACCAGAACGACATGGGCTTGGCCGACTCCTCGCGCTCGTCCAGGTCGCGCCAGTGGTATTCGGTGTGCAGCTCGGGGTGATGCCGATAGCCACGGCGTGCCCAGAAGGCGTCCAACGGCTGGTAATCGGCGGGCCGCCGCGGATGATCGACCGGACGCTGCACGGCGCAGAAGGCACACCAGTCGAAGCGCTCCAGGCGCCACGCATGGGCCTCGCGTTCGGCGAAAAAGCGCACGCCCAGGCCACGCCCGCGCCAGGCCGGCAGCACCACCGACTCGGCCAGGTAGAAGATCCGCGCAGGATCCCAACCGGCCTCGATAAATGGCTGCTGGAATTCCCCGGTCTCGTCGCTCAGCGGTAGCGCAGTGGAGGCGCCGACCACCCGCCCCTGGTCGCGCACCAGCACGCACAGGCTGTCCTCGCTGCGCACGTAGGTGCCGAGGTATTCGGCCTCGTAGTCGAAATTACCGTCGTAGAGGTAGGGGAATTCGCGGAAAACCTCGATGCGCAAGCGCGCCAGGTCGTCGATATGGGGGGCTATCCGCGGCCCCTGGAGCAACTGAATGTCCATGCGGAGTCGTTCGCCAGCAGCAGGGTGACGCCAGCGGCTATGCCGGCGGAAAGCGGCGACCTTATCATGCCCCCGGTTCATCCACTAACCACACCGCGAAAGGAATTTAGCCATGACCGCCACCGAACTGGTGCAGGCCTACTACGCCGCCTTCAATGCCGGCGACATGCCCGCCTTCCTCGCTCTGCTCAGCGACGACGTGGTGCACGACATCAACCAGGGCGAGCGCCAGGTCGGCAAGGCCACCTTCGCCGCCTTTATGGACAAGATGAACCACTGCTACCGCGAGCGCCTGGCCGACATCGTGGTGATGCAGAACGCAGACGGCAGCCGCGCCGCCGCCGAGTTCGTGGTGCACGGCCAGTACCTGGCCGACGACGAGGGCCTGCCGCCCGCCAATGGCCAGACCTACGTGCTGCCGGCCGGCGCCTTCTTCGAGATCAAGAACGGCAAGGTCGCACGCATCAGCAACTACTACAACCTGAACGACTGGGTGGCGCAGGTCTGCTGAATATCCGCACGGGTCATGGCTTCAGTGATCCCTGAGGCCATGTCAGCAGCGGCTATGGTTGCTTCGGCCACAACGAACGAATCGTCACTCAGCGATAAACGTACAACCCGTGCTGCTCGGCCAGCCGCGCTCGCTCGCGATCCAGCTCGGCGCGCAGTTCTTCTTCGCTGGGCAACACCAGCTTGTATTTGCTGGCGAACAGCTGCTCGCTGCCCTGCAGCACCGAGTAACGCACCAGCGACGCATCCTTCTGCGCGCAGAGGATGATGCCCACGGTCGGGCCATCCTCCGGGCCGCGCCTGAGGTCGTCGAACATGCGCACGTACATGTCCATCTGGCCGATGTCCTGGTGGGTCAGCTCACCTCGCTTGAGGTCGAAGATCACAAAGCACTTGAGCAGGTAGTTGTAGAACACCAGGTCGATGTAGAAATCCTTGCTCTCGGTGCTGATGCGCTGCTGCCGGCCGACGAAGGCGAAGCCTTTGCCCAGCTCCAGCAGAAAGCTCTGTAACTGGTCGATCAGCGCCTGCTCCAACTCGCTCTCCAGCAAGGCGCCGGCATTGGGCAGACCGAGAAACTCCAGCAGCACCGGGTCACGCACGAACTCGCGTGGGCTCTTGCCCAACGCCTGCAGGTTGCTCGCAGCCTCCCGCTCGACCGCAGCGCGATCCTGGCTGGCCAGCAGGCGCTCGTAATACAGCGTGCCGATCTGCCGCTCCAGCGCACGGGTGCTCCAGTTCTGTGTGGCGGCCTCGTGCATGTACCACTGCCGGGCGCCGTCGCCGTCCAGCTTGAGCAGGGTGCGATAGTGGGTCCAGCTCAATTCGCGACGCAGTGCGTCGCGAATTGGAAAGGCCAGAAAGAACCCACGTATATGGCGCAGATTGGTTGCATCGAATCCCTTGCCGAACTCGGCCGTCAGCACCTTGGCCAAGGTCGGCAGCAGTTTCTTGCCATAGGCCGCAAGGCCTGCTGCCGCGCCTGGCGGATCAGTTCGGCCAGCTCGGCGAGCAAGGGTTGCAGCGTGTCGGGGTTGGACGGTGAGATCGGTGTCATGCGTCCTCCACTGAGGGCTGCGTACTCGGCTACTGATTCCTGCCAAGTATTTCTAACGATGATGAACCTTACCCGCTCGCCCGACTGCGGGCCAGTAGCCAAGCATTGAGTCGCGGGCTTACCAGCGATCCGATTGCTTAACGAGACGAACACGCCATCGCTCCACCACGCCTGCCTTTCCAACCCTTAATACGGCCTTAAGCCTCGCCCCTAACAATCGCCCCCAGGTTCATCACCGAGGTTCCGACCATGGAACTACCCTGGGCGCATCACGATCGTCCCGTTGCCCGTATCGGCCGCGGGGATAGCTTCGACCTGCACGTCGCCGCCTCCGACAGCAAACGCCGCGGCGCGCTGGAGCAGTTCATCCGCCAACGCTTCGAATCGCAGCACGGCGCGCGCATCCGCCACTTCATGCCCTGCCTGTTCGGCCTGGAAAACCAGGACGGCGAGTTGCTCGGCGCAATGGGCGTGCGCAGTGGCAGCAGCGGGCCGCTGTTTCTCGAGCGCTATCTGGACGAGCCGATCCAGACGGCCATCGCCGTACGACTCGGCAACACGCCACCGACTCGAAGCGAGCTGGTGGAAGTCGGCAACCTGGCCGCCGCCAGCCCCGGCGCCGCGCGTCTGTTGATCGTCGCCTTGACCGATCTGCTGGTCGAGCTGGGCTTTCGCTGGGTCGCCTTCACCGGCACGCCGACGCTGCTCAACAGCTTCCAGCGCCTGGGCCTGACCCCCATCGCCCTGGGGCGGGCCGATCCGCAGCGCATGGGCGATGAGCTGGCCGACTGGGGCAGCTATTACAACAACACCCCCATGGTGATGGCCGGCGACATCCTCAATGGCCATCGGCACCTGCTGCAGCTGGGCGCCTACCCGCGCCTGGGCCATCAAGCCCTTTATGCCCAGGAGGACATGCCCCATGTGGTCTGCAGCTGAGGCCTTCTTCGCCCGCCTGGCCGAGTTCGGCCCGCGCACCGCGTTGATCGAGAGTGGCCACGAACTGAGCTACGACGAGCTGCTGGCCGCCATGACCTCGCGCAGCCGGCACCTCGACGCACTCGGCGCACAACGCATCGCCCTGGCGCTGGACAACGGTATCGAGTGGGTATTGTGGGATCTGGCCGCGCTGCATGCCGGGCTGGTCTGTGTCCCCGTACCCGCGTTCTTCTCGCCGGATCAACAACGTCACGTGCTCGACAATGCCGGCGTCGACTGCCTGATCGGCAGCGCCGCACCCGGCTTCCATTGCGTGGAAAAGGACATCCACCGACGCCAGGTCGCGCAGCCCGCCACATTGCATCCCGGCACCTGCAAGATCACCTACACATCCGGCACCACCGGCCAGCCCAAGGGCGTATGCCTGGATGCCGAGCTCCAGTTACAGGTGGCGCACGGCCTGGTCGAGGCCGGCGCCAGCTGTGCGGTCGCACGGCATCTATGCGTGCTGCCCTTGGCGACCCTGCTGGAGAACATCGCCGGCGTCTATGCGCCACTGCTGGCCGGGGCAGGTATCGAACTGATGCCCATGGGCCGAATCGGCCTGAGCGGCGCCAGCGGCTTCGACCTGGCGCGCTTCCTCCAGGCATTGCACAGCGCCCAGCCGCATAGCCTGATCCTGCTCCCGCAACTGCTGCTGGCGTTGCTCGGCGCCGCCGAGCGCGGCCTGCCGCTGCCCGCCTCGCTGCGCTTCGTCGCGGTCGGCGGTGGGCGCGTGGCGCCGCAATTACTGGAGCGCGCCGAGGCGCTGCAGTTGCCGATCTTCGAAGGCTATGGCTTGTCCGAGTGCGCCTCGGTGGTGTGCCTCAACACCCCCGAACAGCGGCGTATCGGCAGCACCGGCAGACCGCTCGGCCACTTGCGAGTGAAGCTGGCCGGCGACGGCGAAGTGCTGGTCAAGGGCGCGCACATGCTCGGCTACCTTGGCGAGCCGGCGCCTGAAGGCGAGTGGCTGGGCACGGGCGATCTCGGCCATTTAGAGGATGGTTTCCTGGTTTTGCACGGACGCAAAAAGCACCAGTTCATCACCGCCTACGGGCGCAACGTCAACCCGGAATGGGTCGAGGCGGAACTGGTCCAGCAACTGCCGATAGGCCAGGCCTGGCTGCACGGCGAAGCCTTACCGGCGAATGTCGCGGTGCTGGTGCCGCGCTTCGCCAACACCAGCGACCGGCAACTGGCCGAAGCGGTCGCCCAGGCCAACCGAGCGCTGCCCGACTACGCCCAGGTGCACCGCTGGTTACGCGCCGAACAGCCCTTCAGCAGCGACAACCGATTGGCCACGAGCAATGGCCGCCTGCGTCGCGCGGCCCTTTACCAGCACTACCAAAGCGCCATCGCCCAGCTGATGGCGGATCAATCCTGCCACGGAGTTAACCCATGAGTTTCTACGACGCCCTGCTCGAACGAACCACGCACGAACGCGACTACCTGCTCAGCGCGCCGATCATTCAAGGGGCGATGAGCGGCAAGGTCAGCCTCGACAGTTACATCGCCTTTCTCACCGAGGCCTACCACCACGTCAAACACACGGTGCCGCTGCTGATGGCGTGCGGCGCGCGCCTGCCCGAACGCCTGGAATGGTTGCGTGGCGCCATCGCCGAATACATCGACGAGGAATACGGCCACCAGGAATGGATACTCAACGATATCGCTGCCTGCGGCGGGGATCCCGAGGCGGTACGCCGCAGCGCGCCAAACCTGCCGACCGAACTGATGGTCAGCTACGTCTACGACCGTATCGCCCGCGACAATCCGGTGAGCTTCTTCGGCATGGTCAACGTGCTGGAAGGCACCAGCATCGCCCTCGCCACCCAGGCCGCCGGGGTGATCCAGGACAAACTGCAATTGCCGAATCAGGCCTTCAGCTACCTGACCTCCCATGGCAGCCTCGACCTGGAACACATCGAGCTGTTGAAGAAGTTGATGAACCGCCTGGAAAACGCCGACGACCAAGCCGCCGTGGTGCACACCGCCAAGGTGGTCTACCGGCTCTATGGCGATATGTTCCGCAGCCTGCCGTTGGCGGATCGGGAGGCGCAATGAAACTTTACGATTGTCGGGCTCTGGTTACCGGTGCCAGCGGCGGCATCGGCCTGGCGCTGGTCGCCGCGCTGGCCGCCGAGGGCGCGCACCTGTTGCTGGTCGGGCGCCAATTGGACGCCCTACAAAGCTTGGCGCAGCGCTATCCGGGCAAGATCGAAGTGCTCCAGGCCGATATCCGCGACCGCGGCGGCCGCGAGGCCGTGGTGGCTGCGGCGAAGCGTTTCGGCGCCTTGAATACCCTGATCAACGCCGCCGGCATCAACCGTTTCAGCCTGCTCGAACAGCATGACGAAGCGGCGATCGCCGAGCTCATCGAGCTCAACGTAACCGCCACCCTGCAGCTGACCCATCGCCTGCTGCCGTTGCTGCGTCAGCAGAGCCAGGCGCTGGTGATCAACCTCGGCTCGACGTTCGGCTCCATCGGCTATCCGGGCTTCAGTGCCTACTGCGCGAGCAAATTCGCTTTGCGCGGTTTTTCCGAAGCCCTGCGCCGCGAACTCGCCGATACCCGGGTGAAAGTGTTGTATTTCGCTCCCCGCGCCACCCGCACCGGTATGAACGCCGCCAATGTGGTGGCGATGAACGACGAATTGCATCAGGCCATGGACGAGCCGCAGGAAGTCGCCCGGCAACTGCTTCAGGCGATCCGCCGCGAGGACGACGAGCGCTACCTCGGCTGGCCGGAAAAATTCTTCGTGCGCCTCAACAGCCTGCTGCCGCGCCTGGTCGATCAGGCCCTGCGCAAGCAACTGCCGATCATCCAGCGCTTCGCCCGCGCCAAACCCTAAAGGAAGACAACCATGACCCTTCTTCGCCGCATCTGCTGCACCCTGCTCTGCCTCGCCAGCCTGCCCGCCTTCGCCCTCAGCGAGCAGAGCCAGCAGGCCCTGCAAGCCCTGCAAACGCGCTGGGCGCAAATCAACTATCAATTGCCCGAGGCGCAGCGCGAAGCCGCCTTCGCCAAACTCAGCGAACAGGCTCGACTGGCATTGGACAAGGAACCCGAAGCAGCCGAACTGTTGATCTGGCGCGGCATCATCCTCAGCACCTACGCCGGCGCCAAAGGCGGTCTTGGCGCCCTGGGCCTGGCCAAACAGGCCAAAGCCAGCCTGGAACAAGCCCTCGCCGAAGATCCCAAGGCATTGTCCGGCTCGGCCTACACCAGCCTGGGCAGCCTCTACTATCAAGTGCCGGGCTGGCCCATCGGCTTCGGCGACGACGACAAGGCCGAAGCCATGCTCAAGCAAGCCCTGACCATCAACCCCGACGGTATCGACCCGAACTACTTCTATGGCGACTTCCTCTACCGCGCCAAACGCTACGAGGAAGCCAAGCTCGCCCTGGAAAAAGCCCTGCAAGCGCCGCCACGACCAAACCGTGCGTCGGCCGACCAGGGCCGACGCGAGGAGGTGGCCAAGCTACTGAGCCAGGTAAATACCAAACTGGACTAATCCGCCGCCGGCAGGCTAGATACGAAAAACAGGGGGGCGTACATGCGCATTCTGCTGGTCGAAGACGATAAGGCCCTGGGCGAAGGAATTCGCACGGCGCTGAAACCCGAGGGCTATACCGTCGACTGGGTGCAGGACGGGCAAAGCGCACTGCACGCCTTGAGCCATGAAAGTTTCGAGCTGGCGATCCTCGACCTCGGCCTGCCGCGCATGGACGGCCTGCTGGTGCTCAAACAGCTGCGCGCCACCGCCAACCCGGTGCCCGTGCTGGTGCTCACCGCGCGCGACTCCACCGCCGACCGCATCGCCGGGCTGGACGCCGGCGCCGACGATTACCTGATCAAACCCTTCGATGTCGCCGAACTCAAGGCGCGGCTGCGCGCGCTCCTGCGGCGCAGCTTCAACCGTCCGCAACCGGCCCTGGAATACCGCGGTATCAGCCTCGACCCGGTGAGCCAGGCGGTGACCTTCCAGGGCCAGCCGGTCAACCTGCCGCGCAAGGAATTCCTCCTGCTGCACGAGCTGATCGCCCAACCCGGCCGGGTGATGACCCGCGATAAACTCCAGCAAGCGCTGTACGGCTGGGACGAGGAAGTGGAAAGCAATGCCCTGGAGGTGCACGTACATCACCTGCGCAAGAAATTCTTCGCCGAATTGATCCGCACCGTGCGCGGCGTCGGCTACCTGGTGGATAAAGCCTGATGCCATCGATTCGCGCCCGCACCCTGCTTCTGGTGCTCGGCATGCTCAGCCTGTCGATGACCCTGATCTCCTACAAAAGCTATCGCGACGCCCAGCATGAGATCGAAGAACTCTTCGATGCCCAACTGGCGCAAACCGCCCGCCTGCTCGCCGGCATGGTCGGCCGCGACATGCCGACAACCGACCTCCGAGCGCTTCAGAACGCTCTCGACCAGGCGCTGCTTGCGCGGCCGGCCCAGGACGGTGAAGTCCTGCTCGACGGCCACCCCTACGAGGGCAAACTGGCGTTTCAGGTACTCGATGAAAAGGGTGTCGTGTTACTGCGCTCGGCCAGCGCACCGGCGGGTTTGCTCAAGCAGATGGTGGTCGAGTCCAATCAAGCGCAGAGTGGCGAGGCCGTGCCGGAACGACCGTTATCCGCGATGGCCGGGCAGTTGATCGGCTACCGCAGCCTGTCGCTGGCCGATTACCAATGGCGGGTATTCCTGTTGCGCGACCCGCAGGACAACCACTGGATACTGGTCGGCGAACGCGAGGATGTGCGCGGCGAGCTGGTCGGTAAAATCGCCCGGCGCAGCCTGTTGCCCGATTTGATCGGCCTGCCCTTACTCGCCTTGTTGGTATGGCTGGCGGTCGGCTGGGGCTTGCGCCCGCTGCAACGCATGGCCGATCTGATCAAAGCCCGCGCGCCGGACAACCTGACGCCGCTGTTGCTTTCGCCGTTGCCGGCCGAGCTGGAACCCATGGGCGCCGCGCTCAACCGCCTGCTGATGCAGGTCAACCAATTGCTCGATCAGGAAAAGCGCTTTATCGCCGATGCCGCCCACGAGTTGCGTACGCCGCTGGCGGTGCTGCGTATCCATGCCCAGAACGCCCTGGCGGCCAGCGACCCGCGCGACCGCGACGAGGCTTTGCGCCAGCTCGGCGGCGGCGTCGAACGCGCCACCCGGGTAGTCGCGCAATTGCTGACCCTGGCGCGCCTCGACCCCAACGGGGTGCAGCTGGCGATGGTCGAACTCGACCTGCTCGGTTTTTTCCGTAACGAACTGGCCGAACTCACGCCCCTGGCCCT
>NZ_CAMPHN010000103.1 GCF_946885885.1 uncultured Pseudomonas sp. | reverse complement strand
ACGGTTTCCCCAAGGAGGACCAGCAGTTCTGGTTCGCCCTGCGCCAGGACGTCGAGTTCGACCCGGCGCGCAGCCTGTTTATCGACGACAGCCTGCCGATCCTGCGCAGCGCACGGGATTTCGGCGTCGCCCAATTGCTCGCGGTGCGTCAGCCGGACAGCCAGGCCGGCCCCAAGGACACCGAGGAGTTCGCCGCGGTGGAGGATTACCGAGCGTTGATCGCAGGGCTGTGATCCGATGCCTGACCAATATCGCAGCTGTCGGCGGAAGGAACCCGTAGCCTGGATTAGCGCAGCGTAATCCGGGGCCGCGGCCTCCCGGGTTACGCCTAGGCTAACCCGGGCTACGGGCTGCTGGGCGCGCGGCCTTTGTTCGCAAACACAAAGCCCCCTGATTTACCGCCCATCCGGGGCCGGGCTGTAAACCCGCGGCGCGCTGTGATGGGGCAAGTGAATCAGGTTGAGCCGATGCTCACGGGCCCAGCGCACGGTGAGGTCGGTCGGTGCCGAAAGGCTGACCAGGGTGGCGAATTCGCCGCGTACCGCCTTGTGGATCAATTCCAGGCTGCAGCGGCTGGTGATCACCACGAAACCCTGGCGTGGGTTGCGGCCTTGCCGGCGTAGCGCGCCGATCAGCTTGTCGAGGGCGTTATGCCGGCCGATATCCTCGCGACACAGGCCGATTTCACCGACCCGGTCGACATACAGTGCGGCATGCAGGGCGCCGCTGTGGCGCGCCAGGCTTTGTACGTCGGCGATGCGCGTGCGCAGGTCGCTCAGGTGTTTGGCGGGCGGCAACGGGCTGGACGGTAGTGGCGTGAGTTGCGGCAGCGCCTGTTCCAGCGCCGCCACGCCACACAGGCCGCAACCGCTGGTGCCGGCCAGTTGCCGACGTTGCTGCTTGAGCGCCCAGAACGCGCGGTTGCTGATCTGCACGTCGGCGCTGAGGCTGTCGCCGCTGCGCTGGATGCGAATGTCGTAGATATCGTCGACGCTCTCGACCACCGCGCTGCTCAGGCTGAAGCCGATGACGAAGTCTTCGATAGCCGAGGGCGAGACCATCATCACCGCATGGCCGATACCGTTGTAGGCGATCGCCAGGGCGCACTCCTCGGCGAGCATGGCGCTGCCCGCAGCAGCCGCGTCGTCCAACTCGACGTAGGCGTAGCCATCCGGCGCCGGGTGGGCGGCGCGATCATCGGCGAGCGGACGGGGGGCACGGCGTGACATGTGATGCGGATTCCTCGCGATGATCCGTAGGGTGCGCCCTGCGCACCAATCCGTAGGGTGAATCATGTTTCATCGACCCACCATGGTGCCGCGATGGTGGATGAAAAGAGCGTCATCCACCCTACGGCGAACCGAGACTTGATGGTTGTTGGGCATTAGCGGGGCTGGTGCGTATAGCCCCTACACTGCTCGCGCGGCCAACGGCTCGACCTGATCGCGCCGCGAGCGCATCGCCTCGACCACGAAGGCGCTCAACCCTTCGCCGCCGCTGGCATCCAGATGGGCGTAGAGCGCGGTGCGCATCTGCGGGTCCCATTGGCGCCGCAGGTGCTGGGCGAAGTCATCGCGGCTCTGCTGCGGGTCGGGTTGTGAGGCGAAGAAGTCGCCGATCTGGTTGGCCATCTTGATCAGTTGCGTGGCGTTCATGCCCATTGCAGAGTCCCCCTCGGTAGCACGGGTCGAACCGCGCAGGTTGAGCGCGTTGTAGCCCGGATAAAATCCGCGGAAGCGGTTCCATGGCCGCTACCGATGCCCCGGATTGCATCCGGGCTACGGGTCTGCACCGCGCGGCTCATAGCTGCACCACCTTGATCTGCGGCAGCAGGTCGAGCTGCTCGTGGGTAAAGGCCTGGAACTCATTCTGCCACTGCGAAGGCGCCTCGACCTTGCTGATCTGCACCGCGGTGACCTTGTATTCCGGGCAGTTGGTGGCCCAGTCCGAGTTGTCGGTGGTGATCACGTTGGCGCCGGATTCCGGGTGGTGGAAGGTGGTGTAGACGATCCCCGGCTGCACCCGTTCGGTGATGGTCGCGCGCATCGCCGTCTCGCCGGCGCGGCTGTTGATCGACACCCAGTCGCCATCGTTGATCCCGCGGTCCTCGGCATCCACCGGGTGGATTTCCAGGCGATCCTCGGCATGCCAGGCGCCGTTGGCGGTACGCCGGGTCTGCGCGCCGACGTTGTACTGCGAGAGGATACGCCCGGTGGTGAGGATCAGCGGGCGCTTGCGCGAAGTGCGCTCCTCGGTGGCGATGTACTCGGTGATCATAAAGCGGCCCTTGCCGCGCACGAACTGCTCCTCGTGCATGATCGGCGTGCCCTGCGGCGCTTCGTCGTTGCACGGCCACTGGATGCTGCCCATGCGGTCGAGCTTGGCGTAGCTGACGCCGGTGAAGGTCGGGGTCAGGCTGGCGATCTCGTCCATGATCTGCGACGGATGGGTGTAGTTCATCGGGTAGCCGAGGGCGTTGGACAGCGCCACCGTCACTTCCCAGTCTTCCTTGCCGGCCAGCGCCGGCATCACCTTGCGCACCGGCGAGATGCGCCGCTCGGCGTTGGTGAAGGTGCCGTTCTTCTCCAGGAAGGAGGCGCCGGGCAGGAACACATGGGCGAACTTGGCGGTTTCGTTGAGGAACAGGTCCTGCACCACCACGCACTCCATGGCCTTGAGCGCATCGGTGACGTGCTGGGTGTCCGGGTCGGACTGCGCCGGGTCTTCGCCCTGAATGTAGATGCCCTTGAAGGTGCCGGCATGGGCCGCGGCCAGCATGTTAGGGATGCGCAGACCCGGCTCGTCGAGCAGGCTGACGCCCCAGGATTGTTCGAACTGCGCCCGTGCCTGCGGATCGGAGACGTGGCGGTAACCGGGCAATTCATGGGGAAAGGAACCCATGTCGCAAGAGCCCTGCACGTTGTTTTGCCCGCGCAGCGGGTTCACGCCGACGCCGGCGCGGCCGATATTGCCGGTGGCCATGGCCAGGTTGGCGATGGCCATCACGGTCGAGGAACCCTGGCTGTGTTCGGTCACACCCAGGCCGTAGTAGATCGCCGCGTTGCCGCCAGTCGCGTAGAGACGGGCAGCGGCGCGCACGCTGGCGGCCGGCACGCCGGTCAATGCTTCCATGGCCTCGGGGCTGTGGCGTGGGTCGGCGACGAAGGTGCGCCACTGCTCGAAGGCCTCAATCTCGCAGCGCTCGGCGACGAAGGCCTCGTCCACCAGCCCTTCCGTGACGATCACGTGAGCCAGGCTGTTGAGCAGGGCGACGTTGCTGCCCGGGCGCAGCTGCAGGTGGTGGTCGGCCTTGACGTGCGGGCCGCGCACCAGGTCGATGCCGCGCGGGTCGGCGACGATCAGCTTGGCGCCCTCGCGCAGACGACGCTTGAGCTGCGAGCCGAACACCGGGTGCCCATCGGTGGGGTTGGCGCCGATCACCAGCACCACATCGGCGGCCAGCACCGAGTCGAAATCCTGGGTGCCGGCGGATTCGCCGAGGGTGACCTTGAGGCCGTAGCCGGTCGGCGAATGGCAAACCCGCGCACAGGTGTCGACGTTATTGTTGCCAAAGGCGGCGCGCACCAGTTTCTGTACCAGGTAGGCTTCTTCGTTGGTGCAGCGCGACGAGGTCAGGCCGCCGACCGAGCCGCGGCCGTATTGCGCCTGGATATCCTTGAAACGCTGGGCGGTATAGGCGATCGCCTCGTCCCAGCCCACGGTACGCCAAGGCTCGTGGATGCTCTCGCGAATCATCGGCGCGGCGATACGGTCCGGGTGGGTGGCGTAACCCCAGGCGAAACGGCCCTTGACGCAGGAGTGGCCGTGGTTGGCGTGGCCGTCCTTGTTCGGCACCATGCGCACCACTTCGTTACCCTTGATCTCGGCCTTGAACGAGCAACCGACGCCGCAATAGGCGCAGGTGGTGGTCACGCTACGCTCGGCCTGGCCCAGCTCGATCACCGATTTTTCCATCAGCGTGGCGGTCGGGCAGGCCTGCACGCAGGCGCCGCAGGACACGCACTCGGAGTCGAGGAAATCTTCGTTCTGCCCGGCGCTGACCTGCGAGTCGAAGCCACGGCCGCTGATGGTCAGGGCAAAGGTGCCCTGCACTTCTTCACAGGCGCGCACGCAACGGTTGCAGACGATGCACTTGGCCGGGTCGAAGGTGAAATAGGGGTTGGATTCGTCCTTGGTCTCGGCCAGGTGGGTCTTCACCGGGTCGTAGCGCACTTCGCGCAGGCCGACCACGCCGGCCATGTCCTGCAGTTCGCAGTTGCCGTTGGCCGAGCAGGTCAGGCAGTCCAGCGGGTGATCGGAGATATACAGCTCCATGGTGCCGCGGCGCAGTTCGGCGAGCTTGGGGCTCTGCGTGCGCACCTTCATGCCCGGCTCCACCGGGGTGGTGCAGGAGGCTGGGAAGCCGCGCCGACCTTCGATTTCCACGGTACACAGGCGGCACGAGCCGAACGGCTCCAGGCTGTCGCTGGCGCACAGCTTGGGCACCGAGATGCCCGCCTCTTGCGCGGCGCGCATCACCGAGGTGCCAGCCGGCACGGTGATCGCGGTGCCGTCGATTTCCACCGTTACCGGGGCGCCGGTGCGGGCGGGGGTGCCATAGTCGAGTTCACGATACAGGGCCATGAGGACGCCTCCGGATCAGCGGGCTTCGGCTGCGTCTTGCGACACGCCGAAGTCCTCGGGAAAGTGGTTGAGAGCGCTCAGCACCGGATACGGCGTCATCCCGCCGAGGGCGCAGAGCGAAGCGCCGAGCATGGTGTCGCAGAGGCTCTTGAGCACTTCGATGCGTCCCGGCTGCGGGCCTTCGGAGCGCGCCACGATGATCTGTTCGAGCAGCTCTTCGCCGCGGGTCGAACCGATCCGGCAGGGCGTGCACTTGCCGCAGGATTCGATGGCGCAGAACTCCATGGCGTAACGGGCCATGTCGGCCATGTCCACCGTATCGTCGAACACCACGATGCCGCCGTGGCCGAGCACCGCGCCGAGGGCGGCGAAGGCCTCGTAGTCCAGCGGCGTGTCGAATTGCGATTCCGGCAGGTAGGCACCGAGCGGGCCGCCGACCTGCACCGCGCGGATCGGTCGACCGCTGGCCGAGCCGCCGCCGTAGTCGTAGAGCAGTTCACGCAGGGTAACGCCGAAAGCTTTTTCGATCAGGCCGCCGCGGGCGATGTTGCCGGTCAGCTGGATCGGCAATGTGCCGAGCGAGCGACCCATGCCGAAGTCGCGGTAATAGGCGCCGCCCTTGTCGAGAATGATCGGCACCGAGGCCAGGGAGATCACGTTGTTGATCACCGTGGGTTGGCCGAACAGGCCCTCGATCGCCGGCAGTGGCGGCTTCGGCCGCACCTCGCCACGCTTGCCTTCGAGGCTTTCCAGCAATGAGGTTTCCTCACCGCAGACATAGGCGCCGGCGCCACGGCGCAGGTGCAGATGGAAGCGCTGACCGCTGCCGAGAATATCGTCGCCCAAATAGCCCTCGGCATTGGCCGTGGCGATGGCCGCCTTGAGCGTGGCCTCGGCGTGCGGGTACTCCGAACGCAGGTAGATGTAGCCCTCGGTGGCGCCAACCGCGAGAGCGGCGATGGTCATGCCCTCGATCAGCACGAAGGGGTCGTCCTCCATCACCATGCGGTCGGAGAAGGTGCCGGAGTCGCCCTCGTCGGCATTGCAGACGATGTACTTCTGCGCCGCTTCGCAGCCAGCCACGGTGCGCCACTTGATCCCGGTGGGGAAAGCCGCGCCGCCGCGCCCGCGCAGGCCGGAGTCGAGCACCTCGGCAATGGTCGCCTCGGCGCCGATTTGCAGCGCGCGCTTGAGGCCGCGGTAGCCGTCATGGGCGATGTAGTCGCTGAGCGACAGCGGATCGGTGATCCCGGCGCGGGCGAAGGTCAGGCGCTCCTGACGTTTGAGGTAGTCGATCTCCTCGGTCAGGCCAAGACCGAGGGAATGTTCGTCGCCGTCGAGGAAACCAGCATCGAACAAGCCGGCGACATCGCGGGCCTTGACCGGGCCATAGGCCACGCGCCCGGCCGGGGTGGCGACCTCGACCAGCGGCTCGAGCCAGAACAGCCCGCGCGAACCGTTGCGCACCAGGCGCACCTCGATATTGCGCGCCGCCGCCTCGGCAACGATGGCCCGGGCCACTTTGTCGGCGCCCAGGCTCAGGGCACTGGCGTCGCGCGGTACGTAAACGGTGATGGGCGAACTCATAGCCGCGCCTCCTGTTCTTCCAACAAGTCCAGCAGATCCTCGGCATCGACGCGGCCGTGCAGTTCGCCGTTGAGCATGGCGTTCGGCGCACAGGCGCAGTTGCCCAGGCAGTACACCGCTTCCAGGGTCAGGCTGCCGTCGGCGCGGGTCTCGCCCAACTGCAAGCCAAGCTTTTCCTGCAGCTCGGCGGTCAGCGCCTTGGCGCCCATCGACTGGCAGGCCTCGGCCTGACACAGCTTCAGGTGCACACGCCCCGGCGGGCTGGCGCGGAAGTCATGGTAGAAGCTGACCACCCCGTGCACCTCGGCGCGCGACAGACAGAGGTCTTCGGCGATCAGCGGCAGCACCTCGGGCGGCACGGCGCCGAGCCGATCCTGAATGTCGTGAAGAATGGGCAGCAGGGCGCCCGGTTCGTCGCGGTGCGCCACCAACACCTCGCGGGTGACGGCCTGGTACTGCGGGAAATCGGCATGCGGGGCAAGCTTGGCCATGTTTGGAGGCTCCGGCCGTTGTGCTGGGTGACGACCAACAGCCGCCGAAATTATCCGGCGCACCGTCGAGCGACCTATCAGGCGCACAACATATGAAATTGAGTTCTTATTTGCAGATCATGAAAACCACGGGAATCCAAGCTAACATGCACTCACGCCGCATAAAATATGAAGCAGAGAGCATATGATCCGTATCGAGATCCAACCGCACTGGCGCTTTCACCAAGCCGATGGCAGCAGCCTCGACCCACAAGGCATGAGCCTGCTGCAAAACGTCCACGACAGCGGCAAGCTGACCGAGGCCGCCGCCCGCAGCGGTTACTCCTACCGGCATGCCTGGAACCTGCTGGGCAAGTGGGAAGCCTTCTTCGGCAGCCCGCTGATCGCCCTGGAGCGCGGCAAGGGCGCGCACCTCACCAGCCTCGGGGAAAAACTACTGCGCGCCGACCAGCGCATCCGCGCGCGCCTGACTCCGCAACTGGATAACCTCGCCGGCGAACTGGAAGCCGAGCTCAACCGCGCACTGCAGGAAACCCGTCCCGGTCTGCGCATCCACGCCAGCCATGGCTTCGCCGTGGCGGCGCTGCGCGAGTGGCTGGAGCAGGACGGCCGCTGGCAGTGGGAATTGCAATTTCGCAGCGGGGTCGAGGCGATGCTCTCACTGCAACGCCGCGACTGCGACCTGGCCGGCCTGCACGTGCCGGCCGGGCCGCTGGGCAACCTGAGCATGGCGCGCATCCAGCCCTGGCTACGCGCCGAGCACCGGGTGATCACCTTCGTCGTGCGCACCCAGGGGCTGATCCTCGCGCCCGGCAACCCGCTGGGCATCGCCGGGCTGGCCGACCTGCAACGCAGCGGCCTGCGCCTGGTCAACCGCGAACAGGGCTCGGGCACGCGCATGCTGCTGGAAAGCCTGCTGCAACAGGCACGGATCGACAGCGCCGGCATCGACGGCTTCCATAACGAGGAATACACCCACGCCGCGGTCGCCGCCTACGTCGCCAGCGGCATGGCCGATGTCGGTTTCGGCGTCGAAGCGGCGGCGCGGATGTTCGGCTTGGCCTTTATCCCCATGGCCCGTGAGCACTATTGTTTGCTCTGCCACCAGGACAGCCTGGCGCTGCCGGCCATGGGCGCCCTGCTCGAAGTGCTGCAACACCCGGAATTCCAGGCGCGCATCGGCCAGTTGCCCGGCTACGCCCTGAGCCGTCCCGGGGAGGTGCTTCCGTTGAGCCAGGCGCTGGAGCTGTGGTGCAAGGAGAGCCTGCTCTAGCAGCCAGGTCAGGAAACGTGGCGCTGGAAATCGCCCATTGCTGTCCCATTGCCGCCACCGCAGCCCGTTACCCTGCATAGCACGATTGCACTGCGGGAGGGACGGATGCGTTACTTGCTCGGTCTGGCGCTTATCGGAGTCAGCCTGGCCGCACACCCGAGCGTGCTGGAACGGGAGCTGGGCGCCTACGACCTGAGCCTCGGCACCGCGCCCAGCCGCAGCATGGCCCAAGGCCTGGTACAACCGCAGAGCGCCGGGACCTTCCACGGCGGGCTGGACCTGGCCCACGAAAGCGGCTGGTACTTCGGCCAGTGGGCACCCAGCCTCGGCGTCCTGCCCGGGCATCACACCGAATGGAACACCTATGCCGGCTACCGGCAACGCTTCGACGACGCCCTGGGTTACGAGATCGGCGCCATCCACTACAGCCGCCCCGGCTTCAGCCATCTCGACAGCCAGGACGTCTATGCCGGCCTGGCCTTCGCCGAACGGCGCCTGGGCCTGGCCGTGAGCAACGACCCCAACCGCCTGGACAGCACCCTGCTGGCGGACTTCGGCCACCTCGATGCGCTCGGTCTGTCCGTTACCCTCAGGTATGGCCACCATCTGCTGGACTCGCCCGCAGTGCTCAACGACGGACGCCGGGTAAAACTGTTCAACGATTGGTCGCTGAACCTCTCCCGCCCCTGGCTGGGCATCGACCTGGATATGTCCTACTCCAACTCCAGCCTGAACGGTGAAGAGTGCGTGGCCTATGCCGGCCGCAACAATCAATGCGAGGGCTGGTTCTTCTTCAAGGCCTCGCGCTCGATCTTCTAAGTACCGCGGCCGCCCTGGGTCCTGAAATTTTCCGCATAAGCCAGGGAATTATTTCTTTTATCGAGTTCTAACGGAGCGGCGAACATTGCGCGGCCCGCTCTTGCCGCGCGCTCGATTCGCCAATCCGTCTATAACCTTCGAGGTTCGCAGTATGCGTACATTTATCTCCAGCCTTGCGCTCGGCATCTTGCTCGCTCCACTGGCGTTCGCCGGCGACACCGGCACGGTCGCCATCGGCAGCGGTGTCGGCGGCGCCTTGGGTAACGTGATCGGCCAGCAGGTCGGCGGCAGCACGGGAGCGGCCATTGGCGCAGGGCTTGGCGGAGCCGCGGGCGGCGTGATCACCGCCCGCGACGGCCGCAAGACCGAAGCGGCGCTGGGTGGTGGCCTGGGTGCGGCGGGCGGTTCGGTGGTGGGCGGCAAACTGGGTGGCAGTACCGGCTCGACCATAGGTGCGGGTCTGGGCGGTGCGGCCGGCGGCGCGCTGGCCAATGAAATGGCTGGCGACAGCGGTTACCGCAACCGCGACCGTGATTACGGCCACGAGCATGGCCACGGCAAGAAACATAAAAAGCACTGGAAGCATAAACACAAACATCACTGATGTTTGTATGGGAGCCGGCACTCCGGCTCCCGGGATCAGCGCCCGCTGATCAGGCTAAGCCGCCCCAGCAGAGGCAGCTTTGCCACCTGCCGTGTCAGCGGCAGGGTTACCCTTTCCAGCCACTCGCTGGCGCGGTAGGCGAACGGGGTGAAACAGCCCCAAGCCAGCGCCAGCAGGCTGAGCAACACGCCGCCGACAAAGGCATCGGAACCCCAGTGAGCGCCCGCCACCAGGCGCGGCAGCATAAACACCGTAGCCATCGCCCACACCAGCAATAAGCGCCAGTTGCGCGCAAAAAAACTCATAAACATCGCCCAGATCAATAGCACCGAAGCATGGTCGCCGGGAAAGCTGCGGGTGGCGCTGTCTTTCATGTCCCAGCGCTCTTCCCATTCGGGGAACAACTTGGTCAGGCGCGCGCTGTCCTCCACCACCAGCGATGCGCTCGGGCGCTGCCAATCCATTGCCTTGACCAATTCGGCGAAGCCGACGCGACACAACAGCAATAGCAGCAACACCGCGAGAAAGGCGAAAAACGCCCGCCGCACCTGGGCGCCGCTGAATACCAGATCGGCCTTGAACATCACCGCCAGCATGAATATGCCGACCCCCAGATCCACCGGACGCATGCTGCCGATGGCCCAGATATGCGCCCATAGGCCCGCGGCGTGGACGGGCTCGTTGAGCAGGCGGAACAGTTGCAGATCGAACTGATCCCAGAGTTGCCGGGTAGGCTGCCAAAGCCAGCTGAGCAGCAGCAACAGCGCGATCAAATGGCAAGCAAACAGCGGCCGAAGGCGCCACTGAGTGTTCAAGAAAGCGGTGGGCATAACGAGACTCCCTAGCAAGATGATCGACGTGCCTTCCCAGGCGGCGCGCATCTTAGGCCGTTTGCTGGCACTTTGCATGCGCAATACCCTGGCAAATGAGGTGTCATTCGCATAACAGGCGACCGACGGTCGATCTCACGACCCGGGCCATTCAGCGCACAGCCCTTGGTTCGCGGGGGCTTTCTGCATAAAATCGCCTGCCCTTCTGCTTGTGCAGGCGCGCCGCATGACCGATTTCACCCAACGCTTCCTTTTCGACGACTCCGATGTGCGTGGCGAAATGGTCGTTCTGACCCAAAGCTATGCCCAGGTTCTGGCCAAGCACTCCTACCCGCAGCCGGTCGCGCAATTGCTCGGCGAGCTGCTGGCCGCCGCCGCCCTGTTATTGGGCACCCTGAAGTTCGAGGGTCTGATGGTCCTCCAGGCGCGCTCATCCGGCCCGGTGCCGCTATTAATGGTCGAATGCTCCAGCGAGGGCGAGCTACGCGGTATCGCGCGCTACCACGCCGAGCAGGTCCGCACCGATGCCGGCCTGAGCGACCTGATGCCCGAGGGTCTGCTGGCGATCACCGTCGAGCCGAGAAGCGGTCAGCGCTATCAGAGCCTGGTGGATATGGACGGCGCGACCCTGGCCGATTGCCTGTCGAACTACTTCGCCACCTCCGAACAGCTGCCGACCCGCTTCTGGCTCAACGCAGACGGCCAGCGCGCCCGTGGCCTGCTGTTGCAGCAATTGCCGGCCGACCGGCTGCCGGAAGCCGAAGCCCGTGAAGCCAGCTGGCAGCACGTGGTCACCCTTGCCGACACGCTGACAGCCGAAGAGTTGCTCGGCCTGGACAACCCGACGCTGCTGCACCGCCTCTACCATGAGGAGCAGTTGCGCCTGTTCGAAGCGCGCATGCTGCAATTTCGTTGCAGTTGCTCCCGTGAACGTTCGGCCAATGCGCTGATCAGCTTAGGGCAGGCCGACGCCGAACTGCTGCTCAGCGAAAACGCCGGCAGCGTGGTGATCGACTGCCAATTCTGCAACGAGCGCTATGCCTTCGATGCCGCCGATATCGCCCAGCTGTTCGCCGGCGCAGGCACCCAAGCGCCGTCGAGTACACGCCACTGACAAGAATAGACAGAGCCTATTGAACCGCTCGACGGATCAGAGGCTGCCAAGGGACGTGCTTTCTGGCATACTCCCGCGACTTTTTTCTCGCTGTAGCGGAACTGCCGTTCCACTACGCAATGTTCGGAAGACTCGGCCAGTTGGCCGACGGGGACTCTCATGACGCAAGCCAACCAAGCCGTGTACACCGACATCAGCGCCGCTCAACTGGTCGAAGAAGCCCTCCGTCGCGGCGAAGGCGAACTGGCCGCCAACGGTTCGCTGGTGGTACGTACCGGCCACCGCACCGGGCGCTCGCCTGCCGACCGCTATATCGTGCAGGAGCCGAGCACCGAGGCGCAGATTGCCTGGGGCGCGATCAACCGCCCGTTCCCCGCCGACAAGTTCGACGCCCTGTGGGACCGCGTGCAAGCCTTCTCCGACGCCCAGGACAGCTTCGTTTCCCACGTTCATGTAGGTTCCGCCGACGCCCACTACCTGCCGGTCAAGATGACCACCGCAACCGCCTGGCAGAACCTCTTCGGCCGCTGCCTGTTCATCGAGCCGGAGCAGTACAACCCGGCCGGCAAAGAGCAGTGGCAAGTGCTCAACGTCGCCAACTTCGAGTGCGTACCCGAGCGCGACGGCACCAACTCCGACGGCTGCGTGATCATCAACTTCGCCGCAAAGAAGGTCCTGCTGGCCGGCATGCGTTACGCCGGTGAAATGAAGAAAGCCATGTTCAGCGTGCAGAACTTCCTGCTGCCGGCCGCCGACGTGCTGCCGATGCACTGCGCCGCCAATATCGGCGAAGAAGGCGACGTGACCCTGTTCTTCGGTCTGTCCGGTACCGGCAAGACCACCCTGTCGGCCGACGAAAGCCGCTACCTGATCGGCGACGACGAACACGGCTGGGGCGTCGGCGTGGTGTTCAATATCGAAGGCGGTTGCTATGCCAAGTGCATCGACCTGTCCGAGAAGAACGAGCCGGTGATCTGGAAAGCCATCCAGTTCGGCGCCGTGCTGGAAAACGTCGTCCTCGACGACAAACGCATCCCGGATTACAGCGACGACAGCCTGACCCAGAACAGCCGCGCCGCTTATCCATTGACCCACGTCGAGAAGCGCAGCGACAAGAACCTCGGCGGCGAGCCGAATGCGGTGATCTTCCTGACCTGCGACCTGACCGGCGTACTGCCGCCGGTGTCGATCCTCAACGAAGAGCAAGCGGCCTACCACTTCCTGTCGGGTTACACCGCGCTGGTCGGTTCCACCGAAATGGGCAGCGGCGCCGGCATCAAGTCGACCTTCTCCACCTGCTTCGGCGCACCCTTCTTCCCGCGCCCGGCTGGCGAATACGCCGAACTGCTGATCAAGCGCATCCGTGGCTTCGGCTCCAAGGTCTACCTGGTCAATACTGGTTGGACTGGGGGAGGATACGGAGTGGGTAAACGCTTCAACATCCCGACTACTAGAGGGGTGATCGCGGCGATCCAGAGCGGCGCGCTGATCGGTACCGAAACCGAACAACTGCCGATCATCAACCTCAGCGTGCCGACTTCGGTACCGGGCGTCGAAACCAACCTGCTCAACCCGCGCAACACCTGGGCCGACCAGAACGCCTACGACGAAGCCGCGAAAGGCCTGGCCAAGCTGTTCATCGACAACTTCAAGAAGTTCGATGTCAGCGACGCGATCAAAAACGCCGGCCCGCAGCTCTAAGCCGTTTGCGTCAGACAAAGCCGCCTTCGGGCGGCTTTGTCATTTTCGGGCCGTAGCCCGGATGCAATCCGGGGGAATGTATCGCCGCCGAAACCGCTCCCGGATTGCATCCGGGCTACCGGGCCGCATCGATTTTGGGGTGGCCCTCCCCACCCGCACCGCGTTATGGTCACAGGCCATTCGGCGGTCAACGGAGTGACAGCATATGAGCACCTTGCAACGGGTTTTCGGTTTCAACCATCTGCGTCCCGGTCAGGAGGCGGTGGTCAGCGCGGTGCTGGCCGGGCGTTCGGCGGCGGCGATCTTTCCCACCGGTTCGGGTAAATCGCTGTGCTACCAATTGCCGGCCCTGCACCTGCCGCACCTGACCCTGGTGGTCTCGCCCCTGCTGGCCCTGATGCAGGACCAGCTGGCCTTCCTCCACCAACGCGGCATCAGCGCCGCCAGCATCGATTCGGCACAGAGCCGCGACGACGCCAGTGCGGTGATGGCCCGGGCCAAGGCCGGCGAGCTGAAGATTTTGATGATCTCGGTGGAGCGCCTGAAGAACGAGCGCTTTCGCAACTTTATCGCCCAGGTGCCGATTTCCCTGCTGGTGATCGACGAAGCCCACTGCATTTCCGAGTGGGGCCATAACTTCCGCCCGGATTACCTCAAGCTGCCGGATTACCAGCGCCAGTTCCGCATTCCCCAGGTGCTGCTGCTCACCGCCACGGCCACCCCACCGGTAATCGCCGATATGCAGGCCAAGTTCGCCATCGCTGCGGCCGATGTGGTCACCACCGGTTTCTACCGAGCGAACCTGAACCTGTTGGTCGAGCCGGTCGCCGGCCGGGACAAGCAGCGCCGTCTGAGCGAATGGCTCGGCGCCAAGGCCGGGCAGCCGAGCATCGTCTACGTCACCCAGCAGAAAACCGCCGAACAGGTGGCCGAACGGCTGAGCCAAGGCGGTATCGCCGCCAGCGCCTACCACGCCGGCATGGCCCATGAAGCGCGCGAGGCGATCCAGCGCCAGTTCATGGCTGGGCGGATCAACTGCATAGTCGCCACCATCGCCTTCGGCATGGGCATCGACAAGGCGGATATCCGCAACGTGGTGCACTACGACCTGCCGAAATCGGTCGAGAACTACAGCCAGGAAATCGGCCGCGCCGGGCGCGACGGCCAACCGTCCGACTGCCTGGTGCTGACCAATCGCGACAACCTCAACGTGCTGGAGAATTTCGTCTACGGCGATACGCCGGAGCTGAGCGGCATTCGCTGCGTGCTCGACGAGTTGCTGCACAGCAGCCAGGACGGCCAGTGGGAACTGATGCTCAACGCCTTGAGCGAGCAGAGCAATATCCGTCAGTTGCCGCTGAAAACCCTGCTGGTGCAGTTGGAGCTGCGCGGCATCATCGCCCCGCGCTACGCCTACTTCGCCGAGTACCGCTTCAAATACCTGATCGAGCCCGAGGCGCTCGCGGCCCAGTTCGAAGGCGAGCGACGGCAGTTCGTCGAAGCCGTGATAAGCAGCGCGCAACGCGCCCGCACCTGGTGCACCCTGGATTTCGACGCGCTCTACCAGCAGCATCGGGCCGAACGCGGGCGGGTGATCAAGGCCCTGGATTTCTTTCAGGAAAAAGGCTGGATCGAGCTGGAAAGCAAGCAGATGACCGAGGTCTACGCCCTGCTCGACCCGACCTTCGATCCCGCCGCGTTGAGCGCCGAACTGCACGCCTATTTCAGCCAACATGAGGCCAGCGAGATCGCCCGCATCCATGCGATGCTCGCGCTGTTCGAAAGCCCGCAGTGCCTGAGCCAGCGCCTGGCCGCCTATTTCGGCGATGCCCAGGCGCCGCAGCGCTGCGGCCATTGTTCGGTGTGCCACGGCCAAGTCGCCCAGCTGCCCGCACCGCCTAGCTTGCGACCCTTGGCCGAGCAGGACTTGTCCAGCCTATGCGGCGATTTCGTGGAGAAGCATCGGCAAGTCAAAGGCCAGAACCCGAGCGCCGAATGCCTGACGCGCTTTCTCTGCGGCATCAGCGTGCCGCTGCTCACCAAGCTGAAAGCCCGGCAGATCGCCGGCTTTGCTGCCTTGGAGAACTATCCTTATGCCGCGGTCAGGGCTTGGGTGGCGGCGCAACCGTAGGGCATCGTCCGGCCCCATCGCGGCCAAGGCCGCTCCTACAGGAGAGCGTGCTTTTGTAGCTCGGATGCAATCCGGGGAGCGGTTTTGCGGCGGACACTATCCCCGGATGCCATCTGGTCTACGACCCTTTGTTGGGTTACGCGGCGGCTGGCGGCGATGTCGTTGCTTAAACCACGATAATCG
>NZ_CAMPHN010000102.1 GCF_946885885.1 uncultured Pseudomonas sp. | reverse complement strand
ACATCGCGATGCCGTCCGTGGGAGGAGGAGTCCATCCCATCAGATGCAATCCGGGAGCAATTGTGAGCGCACAGTTTTTCCCCGGATTGCATCCGGGCTACAGGTTCACGTGCTGCTCAGGCGAGCTGCACATCCTCGGCCGGTACGATCAGGATGCCGGCGCGCAGGCCGTTTTTCACTTTGGGGTTGGGGAAGATGATCCGCGCGCCCGGTTCGTCCACCACCCAACGGGTGCCGGCGAGGTCTTCGGCGAGCAGATAGCCGACCGGCAATTCGCTGAAGTTTTCGATATCGGCCGGCAGGTGCAGCTGGAATTCGTCGCTGCGCTTGATGATCTCGCGCGCCACGGCGAACAACTGCATATCGCCCAGGCCGTTGCCGGTTTTCTTCTCGCTGCTGACTGTAGTTTCCTGCCCGTCGGCTTCGCGGCCTTCGATAAGGTCGTGCAGTCGTTGCTCGAGCTGGTCCAGATTGACCGATTCGTTCTGCCCGAACGGCCGCGCCTTGCCCAATTCCAGGGTGAAGGCTTCGGCGCCCAGTTGCGAATAGGTGTAGGCGCTGAAGGTGATCGAGCTTTTATTGTGCAGCAATACCGCCTCGATTCCCGCCGCTTGCAGGCGCGCCAGTTCGCGCTGACTGCGCGGGCGGCCTTCCTGCCAGGGGTAGAGGGCGAACTGCTCGATTTTCGACGCGCGGATGGCGGTATGCAGGTCGTAATGCAGGCGGGTACGCCCGGGCTTGCTGAAGAAGGTCGCGGCCAGGTGCTCGAGATCGCAGGCGCGGATCGCCTCGACGCCGGTGTATTGCTCATGCCGGCCGTTGAACAGGCGATTGATGTCCTGCTCGATATAACGTTCGCCACGGCGCATGGCGTCGGGGTTGCCGAAGAGAAAAAGAATCCGCGCGCGCGGCTTCAACTCGTTGCGGGCGATACCGCGCAACAGGCGGTCGAGCAATTCGATTGGCGCGGTTTCATTGCCATGGATGCCCGCGGACAGCAGCAGATCCAGGCCATTGTCGAGCCCCTCGGGCGGGGTGATCTCCAACGCGCCTTCGGCCAACCAGCGCAATCGCGCGCCCTCGGGAGTCAGCTGAATCTTCGCTGCCGGCTCATAGCCGGCCAGGGTCAGTTCGAGCAGTTTTCCGAGAGCGAGCATAGGGGCTACCTCAATCGTGGTTGCAGTCTGGGCCGTGGATGTGTTCGTCGTCGCCGGCTTCGGCCGGCTCCATTTCCAACTCCAAGCTGACCAGGTTAGTGGCCAGAGGACGCAGCAGCAGGTTGGCGTACTCGCTATCGCCCTCCTCCACGTCCACGCCGATCATCAGCTGATTGTTGCCAACCTGCTGGAACCACAGCTCCTTGCCCTGCCAGATCACGGCGAAGCGGGTGCAGGAGGTTTCCAACTGGGTGCCATCTTCATCTTCGAGAACTAGTTGCAGGGCGTCGCTCATAACATCTCCACAGCTATGGACGTAGGGTGGATCGCGCTTTATCGATCCACCATGGCGAGAAAGTGGTGGATATAAAAGGCGACATCAACCCTACGACCTTGCCGCTTAGGCTAATTGGAAGGGATAAACCGCGCCTAGTTTAAGGATCTGTGTCAATTCATCCAATGCCGTGCGGCATTCGGTCAGCAATTGAGGGTCGGCCAGATCGCTTTCACTGAGACGGTCGCGGTAATGCTTGTCGACCCAGACATTCAAGGTGTCGTACAGGCTCGGCGTCATGATGACTCCGGGATTGACCGCTTCCAGCTCATGTTCCTTGAGCGCCACACGCAGGCGCAGGCAAGCCGGACCGCCACCGTTTTGCATGCTCTGTTTAAGGTCGAACACCTTCACTTGCTTGATAGGACCCTTTCCGTCGGTCAGACGTTGCAAGTAATTCCATACATTGCCGTTATTGCGACACTCCTCCGGCACGATCAACAGCATGCTGCCGTCGCTGCGGCTGAGCAGTTGGCTGTTGAACAGGTAGGACTTGACCGCATCCTCGACCGTCACCGCCTCGCGCGGCACGCAGACCGCCTTGAACTCGCCGCCACGGCGCGCCAACTTTTCTCTCAGCTCCGCCAGCACCTTGTCGGTATCGAGGAAGGCATCCTGGTGATAGAACAGCACTTCGCCGTTGCCCACCGCGATCACATCGTTGTGGAACACGCCCTGATCGATCACCGCCGGGTTCTGCTGGGCGTAGACCACACCCTCGTCGCTCAAACCATGCAACCGCGCCACGGCCTGCGACGCTTCCAGGGTCTGCCGCGCCGGGTAGCGCTGCGGCTCGGGGAAGCGGCTGTCGAACGCACTGCGGCCGAACACGAAGAACTCCACACCGGCATCGCCGTAGCCTTTGCAAAAGCGCGTGTGATTGGCCGCGCCCTCGTCGCCGAACTGGCCGACCGCGGGCAAAGCCGCGTGGTGGGCGAAGTGCCGCTCGTTGGCGAACATGGCGCCGAGCACGCGGCTGGTGGTCGGGTGCTCGATGGAGCGGTGGAATTTGCAATTGAGGTTAGCGGCGGTGAAATGCACGCGACCGTCGGCGGTATCGGCGCTGGGGCTGACGGTGCAGGCGTTGGCCGTCCACATGCTCGACGCCGAGCAGCTTGCGACCAGCAACGGCATGGCCTGTTTCGCGGCTTTCTCGATCACCTGGGCGTCAGTGCCGCTGAAGCCGATGCTGCGCAGTACGGCGACGTTGGGGCGTTCCTGCGGGGCCAGCACGCCTTGCTTGAAGCCCATTTCCATCAGCGCTTTCATTTTCGCCAGGCCCTGCTTGGCGGCTTCTTTCGGGCTGGAGACGGCCTGACTGTTGCTCTGCGAGGCGACGTTGCCGTAGGACAGACCACCGTAGTTGTGGGTCGGCCCGACCAGACCGTCGAAGTTCATCTCAAAGGCATTGCTCATCGATTGATCGTTCACAGATTTACTCCCGGAGTCAGGGTGGCGGGCAGGCTCAGGCTTTCGCATTCCAACGAAGCGACCGGATAGGCGCAATAATCCGCCGCATAGTAGGCGCTGGCGCGGTGGTTGCCGGAGGCGCCGATACCCCCGAACGGCGCGCTGCTGGCGGCGCCGGTCAGCTGCTTGTTCCAATTGACGATGCCAGCGCGGCTGTGCAGCCAGAACTGCTCGTAGCGCGCCTTGGAATCGGACAACAAACCCGCGGCCAGGCCGAACCGGGTATTGTTGGCCTCGGCGATGGCGGCGTCGAAGTCGGTGTAACGGATCACCTGCAGCAAGGGCCCGAAGAATTCCTCGTCGGCCCGCTCGGTCAAATCGCTGACGTCGATGATGCCGGGCGTCAGCAAGGCGGCACCCGCCAGCGGCTGGGTCATTTCCAGCAAGGGCGTGGCGCCCTTGTCGAGCATGCGCTCCTGGGCCTTCATCAGGTGCTCGGCCGCGTGCAGGGAAATCACCGAGCCCATGAAGGGCGCGGGGCTTTCGTCGAAGGCGCCGACCTTGATGCTCGCCGCCACATTGACCAGACGCGCCAGCAGACTGTCGCCCCACTCGCCCTGCGGCACCAGCAGACGGCGGGCGCAGGTGCAGCGCTGGCCGGCAGAGATGAACGCCGACTGAATGATGGTGTAAACCGCCGCATCCAGGTCGGCCACCTGCTCGACGATCAACGGATTGTTGCCGCCCATTTCCAGGGCCAGGATCTTCTCCGGGCGCCCGGCGAACTGGCCGTGTAGCAGGTTGCCGGTGCCGCTGGAGCCGGTGAAGAACAGGCCGTCGATGCCCTCGTTGGCCGCCAGGGCCACGCCGGTTTCCCGCGCGCCCTGCACCATGTTGAGCACACCGGCCGGCAAGCCGGCTGCGATCCAGCACTTGAGCGTCAGCTCGGCGACTTTCGGGGTCAGCTCGCTGGGCTTGAACACCACCGCGTTACCGGCCAACAGGGCCGGCACTATATGGCCATTGGGCAGATGGCCGGGGAAGTTGTAGGGGCCGAACACCGCCACCACGCCGTGGGGCTTGTGCCGCAGTACCGCGGTGGCGTCGCCCAACGGGCCGCTCTTCTCGCCGGTACGTTCGCGGTAGCTCTGGATCGAGATGGCGACCTTATTGACCATGCTGGTCACTTCGGTGGCCGATTCCCACAGCGGCTTGCCGGTTTCTTCGCCGATCGCATGGGCCAGTTCGTCGGCATGGGCCTTCAAGGCCACGGCGAATTGCTCGAGCACGGCGATGCGCTGATCCAGCGGGCGCAAGGCCCAGGCCGGGAACGCGGCGCGGGCGGCCTGCACGGCGGCATCCACTTGGCTGGCGTCGGCGCCCTGGCCGCTCCAGATGACTTCCTGGCTGACCGGATTCAAGGATTCCAGGGGCTGGCCCTGGCCCACATGCCAGCTACCGGCGATGTAATGAGTGCTCATTTTGTTTTATCACTCCCAGCAAATTCAGCAGCCGGCACAAGGCCGGATGCCCGATTCGATTGAGCCGCCCGGCTCTAGCAGGCTGTTGAGAAACTACCTGCTAAGGTGCCGCACGCCCCGTCAGCCGCGTGCGGATAACGCCACGGCGCGGACCTGATCGCCGGCCGCCAATTGCAGGCGCTTGGCGGTGAGCGGGTCGACCACCAGGGTGCCGGCGGCCAGGCGCGCGGAACCGACGGTGATGCGGCAATCCGCGCGCTTGCGGTTATGGATCAGGAAGGCGCTGGCGTCGTCGCCCGGCGTGCCCACGGCTAACACCAGGCTTTGGCTGTCGCGCACCGCGCGGATCTTCGCGGTTTCCGCTTCGATCGCCGGGCCGGCGTCGAAGATGTCGACATAGCCCTGGTAGCTGAAACCTTCGCCCCTGAGCATGGTCAGCGCCGGCTCGGTGTCCGGGTGCACGCGGCCGATGATGTTGCGCGCCTCCGGGGAGAGGAAGCAGGTGTACAGCGGAAACTTCGGCATCAGCTCGGCGATGAAAGCCTTGTTGCCGACGCCGGTGAGGTAATCGGCCTGGGAGAATTCCATCTTGAAGAAGTGCCGGCCCAGGCTTTCCCAGAACGGCGAGCGGCCCTGTTCGTCGGACATGCCGCGCATCTCGGCGATCACCTTGTCGCCGAACAACTCGCGGAACTCGGCGATGAACAGGAAGCGCGCCTTCGACAGCAAACGGCCGTTAAGCCCACTGCGATGATCGGCACGCAAAAACAGCGAGCACAGCTCGGAATTGCCGGTCAGGTCGTTGGCTAGAAACAGCGTGGGGATCTGCCGATGAATGTTCAGTTCCTGAGACGCGCTGACGGTCAGGCCGACCCGGTAGTTGTACCAGGGCTCGCGCAGGCCGACCGCGCCGGCCACGGCGGAAATACCGACGACCTCGCCACCGTCGTTCTCCAGCACGAACAGGTAATCGGCATCGGCGCGTTCGGCCTCGCCACGGAAGGTCTTCTCCGCCCAACCGACCCGGTGCGCCAGGCGCTCCTCGTTGGCCGGCAACGTGGTCAGACCCGCGCCAGTGCTGCGCGCCAGGTCGATCAAGGCCGGAAGATCGGCACTGCGTACGGGGCGAACGATCATGATTCCTCCGGACTGCTGCAAACTACGGGCAGCGAACTACAAATTGAAATGCACTCAGGCTTGCCGCTTATGGCTTGCCACTTATCGCTGCGACTCACACCGCCACCAGGCGGACGCTGGAGCCTTCGCCGACGTCCAAGGCCTCGGCGGCTTCGAGGCTGAGGGTCACCGGCTTACCCGGCACCCAATCCAGCTCGGCGACCACCGCGCGGAAATCCTGCAGCAAGCCATTGCTCACCAGATACGGCCGCCCGCCTTTGCCCGGCTCGCGCTCTTCACCGGAAGAGACATGCACCGGCACCATGCGGCTCTGGGCGATCGAGCGAATCCCCGACGTGCGCGCATGCAAGGTCGGCCCGCCGTCGAAAATATCGATGTAATTGTCGGTCTCGAAACCTTCGCGCATCAGGATGTCGAAGGTGATCTGCGCCCGCGAATGAACCTGCCCCATGGCTTCCTGGGCGGCGTCCGGCAGCAGCGGCACATAAATCGGGTAATGCGGCATCAGCTCGGCGAGGAAGGTCCGGCTTTTCAGCCCGGACAGGCGCTCGGCGTCGCTGTAGCTCATATCGAAGAAGTTGCGCCCCACCGCATCCCAGAACGGCGAATCGCCGGACTCGTCGCTGTAGCCGACGATCTCCACCACCATCGCATCGGCGAAGCGCTCCGGGTGGGCGGCGACGAACAGCAGGCGCGCCCGCGAATTCAGCTCGGCGTATTCGGTATTGACCAGCGGCCGCTCGATGTAAAAGCTGGTCAGCAGGCTATTGCCGGTGAGGTCGTGGCACAACGAGAGCACATGGATCTTGTTGTGGATCTTCAGCTCGCGCGAGTTATGCACGAAGGTCTCGTTGCGAAAGCTGTAGAACGGCTCGGAGTAGCCGGCCGAAGCCACTATCGCGGAGCAGCCGACCAGACGCCCGGTTTCGCTGTCTTCAAGGACGAAAAAGTAGCTTTCCTCGCCATTGAAGCTGACTTCCGCAGAAAACGAGGCTTCCGAAGCGGCGATTTTGTCGCTCAGGCGTTCGGCGTCGTCCGGCAGTGAAGTCACACCAACCGGGCTATCCGCGGCCAAGCGCTGCACTTCAGCGAGGTCGGCCATTTGCGCGGGGCGCATCACCAGCATGGTGTCACTCCTTTCAATAAAAGCTCCAAGCAGCTCGTGCGAGCCACTCAGAGAAAACCGCGACCAAGGGCCGCAGCACACACGGAGACAGTCATCCTTGCAGTTCGCGCGGCCCATCCATGGGCCGGGCAAGCGCAGCCCGGGCGCCGCCCAGCGGCTACCCGGGCCGTCGACTCAAGCTTGGCTCAGCTTGGCCACAGCACGCTCGAAACGCGCCAGGCCTTCATCGATATCGGCATCTTCAACCACCAGGCTCGGGGCGAAACGCACCACGTCCGGGCTGGCTTGCAGAACCATCACACCTTCCACCGCGGCGGCGTCGAGAATCGCCTTGGCCTTGCCTTTCCAGGCATCGGACAGCACCGCACCGATCAACAAGCCTAGACCGCGCACCTGGCTGAACACGCCGTACTGCTCGCCGATGCGCTCGAGGGCGTTCTTGAACTGCAGGTGTTTGGCTTTCACGCCGTCCAGCACCGCCGGGGTATTGATGGTGTCGATCACCGCCTCGCCTACCGCGCAAGCCAGCGGGTTGCCGCCATAAGTGGTGCCGTGGGTACCGACGGGCAGGTGCTTGGCCAGTTCGCTGGTGGTCAGCATGGCGCCGATCGGGAAGCCGCCGCCCAGGCTCTTGGCGCTGGACAGCACGTCCGGGGTCACGCCGTAGTGCTGGTAGGCGAACAGCGAACCGCTGCGGCCCATGCCGGTTTGCACTTCGTCGAACACCAGCAGCGCATTGTGCTTGTCGCACAGCTCGCGAGCGCCCTGGAGGTAGGCCAGATCGGCCGGTAACACGCCGCCTTCGCCCTGGATCGGCTCCAGCACGATGGCGCAAGTCTTGTCGGAAACCGCCGCCTTCAGCGCTTCCAGATCGTTATAAGGCACATGGCTGATGCCCTGGATCTTCGGCCCGAAACCGTCGGAGTACTTCGGTTGGCCGCCGACGCTGACGGTGAACAGGGTGCGGCCGTGGAAGCTATTGGTCGCGGCGATGATTTCGCACTTCTCTTCGCCGAACTTATCGAAAGCGACGCGACGGGCCAGTTTGAACGCGGCCTCGTTGGCTTCGGCGCCGGAGTTGCAGAAGAACACGCGCTCGGCGAAGGTGGCGTCGATCAACTTCTTGGCCAGGCGCAGGGCCGGCTCGTTGGTGAACACGTTGGACACGTGCCACAGGGTATTGGCTTGCTCGGTCAGGGCGCCGACCAGCGCGGGGTGGCAATGGCCAAGCACGTTGACCGCGATGCCGCCGGCAAAGTCGATCAGCTCGCGACCGCTCTGGTCCCAGACTCGCGAACCGGCGCCGCGCACCGGAATAAAGGCCGCGGGCGCGTAGTTGGGAACCATCACTTGGTCGAAATCGGCGCGTTGTACCGGGTGACGATTCACCGGGTCGTGCTGAACGGACATCGGAACTCTCCTGACGAGGCACACCTGCACTGAGCAGCAGGCGATGAGAAAGATTGTAGGGATTGATTCGGGGCTGGCATTGCCGGCATGCGACAACTTCTTACAGCGCCAACCCAAGGAAAACCGGCGCTTACGGAAATGCGACAGAAAGCGTCGGGAAGGCGCAGTTTAAACGCAGTTCGCCACTAGGGCGCGCGGGCCGCGCAATTTCTTCGGGGGTTGGCGGGAGGTTTTTAACGGTTTATGGAATGGCCTGCCCGGCGCATTAATTTGGTGCAAATAGAGCATTGAAAACACGCAACTCGTAGGTTGGGTTAGCGGCGATCACGCTAGCTACCGGCCACACCACCGTAAATGAACGCCGCGTAACCCAACAAGAGGTCTACGAATCGCCCACCGCCAATCGCGGCTAAAGCCCCGCCCACCAAAAGCGTGCGTTTTTGTAGCCCGGATGCAATCCGGGGAAGCAGTTCTATGGCGGCTACCGATGCCCTGGATCGCATCCGGAGTACGGGAATAGCCTTGGCCGCGCTACGCCGGCTCCGCGACGGGCTGCATCACCGGCGTATGCGCCAGACCGAGAAAATCGAGCAGTTCGACTTTCTTCGCCATCGCATCCTGATAGCCCAGTTCGATCAGTTCGTTGCAGTAGCCCGCCTCGAACAACAGGTAGCTGAGCACCCCCGCACCGCTGGCCCTGGTCGCACCCGGCCCGCGCAGGAACATGCGCAGCGCCGCCGGTAGCTCATGGCGGTGGCGCGCGGCGATATCTTCCAGCGGCTGGCTCGGCGACACCACCAGCACCTCCACAGGCGCCAGCCCCAGCCCACGCGGGTGCAGTTCCGCAGGAATCAAACGGCCCATGCGGTTGAGGCGTTCGAGCAATTCGATATCGCCTTCCAGGCTGTCGATAAAGGTGCTGTTGAGCATGTGCCCACTGATTTGCGCCAGGCTCGGCGGCTTGCCGGATTGCGTCCGTGCCTGCAAGGTATTGGCCTGCTCGCCCCGCGGATTGCCGCTGACGCCGACCACCAGCACCCGCGATGCGCCCAAGTGCAAGGCCGGGCTGATCGGTGCGGACTGGCGCGTGGCGCCGTCGCCGAAATACTCGCGGTTGATTTTCACCGGCGGAAAGATCAGCGGAATCGAGGCGCTGGCCAATAGATGGTCGACCGATAGCCGGGTCGGCACGCCGACCCGGCGGTGGCGAAACCAGGGATCGATGGTCGCGCGCCCCTGATAGAAGGTCACCGCCTGGCCCGACTCGTAGCCGAAGGCGGTCACCGCCACCGCCCGCAACTGCCGGTGGCGTACCGCCGCGGCGATCCCGGACATGTCCAGCTCGCGCTCCAGCAGCTCGCGCAACGGCTGGCTGTCGAGCAGCGCCACCGGCACCTCGCTACCCAAGCCCAACAGGCTGTGGCCGATAAAGCGGCTGGCCTGACGCAACACGCCGGGCCAGTCGCTGCGGTACACCTGATGGGTATGAAAACCCTGCCAGACCCGGGTCAATCGGCGGATCGACTCGCTGAAATGCATCGCCCCGCACGCCAGGCCGACCGCATTGATCGCGCCGGCCGAGGTGCCGACGATCACCGGAAACGGATTTTGCGCAGCATCCGGCAGCAAATCGGCAATCGCCGCCAGCACGCCCACCTGATAGGCCGCGCGGGCACCGCCGCCGGACAGAATCAGTCCGGTGATCGGCTGTTGGGGGTTGGCGATCTGGGTCATAAGCGGTGTCCGCACTATTTATTCGAGTATAGAAGTCGCTGCGCTAGCAGGCTCAGCCCGCTTAAAGCGATGTACCCGTAGGAACCAGCGGACGCCAAGTTCTTGCTGGCGATCCCAGGTCGGCAAGCAATGCAACAGCATCGCCAGCAAGCTGGCTCCTACAGATAACCCGTGTTCTTTAGGGATATCGGCCACACGGACGATCTCAACAACGGGCTAACCGCGGCGCTTCTTATAGAGTTTGGTCTCGCCCGGCGGACGCGTCTTGAAACGTCGATGGGCCCAGAGGTACTGCTCGGGGTGTTGGCGGATAGCCGCTTCTATCCATTGATTGACGCGCAGGCAGTCGGCCTCCTCGCTCTCCCCCGGAAAATCCGCCAGGGGCGGATGCACGGTCAGGCGATAGCCCGAACCATCGGCCAGGCGCTCCTGAGTGAAGGGAATCACCCGCGCCTTGCCCAAACGGGCGAATTTGCTGGTGGCGGTCACGGTCGCCGCGGGCACCCCGAACAGCGGCACGAAAATACTGCGCTGGGCGCCATAGTCCTGGTCCGGCGCGTACCAGATCACCCCGCCGGCACGCAGCAATTTGAGCATGCCGCGCACATCGTCGCGCTCGATCGCGCCCAGCAAGCGCTGCTCGCGACCGCGACGCTGGACATAGTCGAACAGCGGGTTCTTGTGCGGGCGATACATGCCGTACATACCGTGCTGCATACCCAGCAGCCCGCCGCCCATTTCCAGGGTGGTGAAGTGCATGGCCATCAGCAGCACACCCTGCCCCTCGGCCTCGGCTTGGCGAATGTGTTCGAGCCCCTCGATCTGCCCCAGCTTGCGCAAACGCGCGGCCGGCCACCACCAACTGATCGCCATCTCGAAAAAGGTCATCCCGGTCGAGGCGAAATTCTCCCGCAGCAACTGCGCACGCTCGTCAGCCGACAACTCGGGGAAGCACAATTCCAGATTGCGCGCGGCGATCTTGCGCCGCGACCCGGCGAAGCGATGCATCACCGCGCCGAGCCCGCGCCCCAGACGCATCAACAGCGGATAAGGCAATTGCGCCAGCAGCCACAACAGGCCGAGGCCCAGCCATAACAGCCAGTAACGCGGGTGCAGGAAGGCGGCTTGAAAGACAGGACGATTCATCAACGGGTCCGGGCAGATCGTAAAGCGCGGCATTCTATCAGGACTTCGCCGCCGTCTCGCTTGGGCCGCGTCAACTTGCGGGCGGGCGAGGTTATCGCTATAAGTCCGACTTATTTTATTCAGCCGCCAAGGCCGCCCCAGACAGACCATGAGCCAAGCCGATCTCCTCGACCAAGACCCCGTATTCCAGCTTAAAGGCAGCATGCTGGCCATTACCGTGATGGAACTGGCGCATAACGACCTCGCACGCCTCGACCAGCAATTGGCGGCGAAAGTCGCCCAGGCGCCGAATTTCTTCAGCAACACCCCGCTGGTGCTGGCCCTGGACAAGCTGCCGGAAGGCGAAGGCGTCCTCGATCTCGCCGCGCTGATGGCCGTGTGCCGCAACCATGGTCTGCGTACCCTGGCGGTACGCGCCAACCGCGAAGACGACATCAGCGCCGCCACTGCGCTGGACTTGCCGGTACTGCCGCCCTCCGGCGCGCGCGAACGCCCGCTCGACCCGAGCGAAGGCACGGCGAAGAAAGCGGAAAAACCGGCCGAGCCCGAAGTGAAACCGAGCAAGGTGGTCACCAGCCCGGTACGCGGCGGCCAGCAGATCTACGCCCAAGGTGGCGATCTGATCGTCCTGGCGCCGGTCAGTGCCGGCGCGGAACTTCTCGCCGACGGCAATATCCATGTCTACGCACCGATGCGCGGCCGGGCGCTGGCCGGCATCAAAGGCAATGGTTCGGCGCGGATTTTCTGCCAACAGATGGGCGCCGAACTGTTGTCCATCGCCGGGCATTACAAGACCGCCGAAGACCTGCGCCGCGACCCTTTATGGGGGGAGTCGGTGCATGTCAGCCTGTCGGGTGACGTGTTGAACATCACCCGCCTTTAACGGATACTGCCGCCACTTTCAAGGACACAAAAACAGGCATCCGGAAGCCGCTCACGGCTGCGAATTCCCGCGTTATCTTCATATTTTTAGGGTGAACCACCTTGGCCAAGATCCTCGTAGTCACTTCCGGCAAGGGTGGCGTCGGTAAAACCACCACCAGCGCTGCCATCGGTACCGGCCTCGCCTTGCGCGGCCACAAGACAGTCATCGTCGATTTCGACGTCGGCCTGCGTAACCTCGATCTGATCATGGGCTGCGAACGCCGCGTGGTGTACGACTTCGTCAACGTGGTCAACGGCGAAGCCACGCTGAAGCAGGCACTGATCAAAGACAAGCGCCTGGAAAACCTTTACGTACTGGCCGCCAGCCAAACCCGCGACAAAGACGCGCTGACCGAAGAAGGCGTGGAAAAGGTCATCGAGGAACTGCGTGCGGATTTCGAATACGTGGTCTGCGACTCGCCGGCCGGTATCGAGAAAGGCGCCCACCTGGCGATGTACTTCGCCGATGAGGCGATAGTCGTGACCAACCCGGAAGTCTCCTCGGTACGCGACTCCGACCGCATGCTCGGCCTGCTGGCGAGCAAATCGCGCCGCGCCGTGAAAGGCGAAGAGCCGATCAAGGAACACCTGTTGCTGACCCGTTACAACCCCGAGCGCGTGACCCGCGGCGAAATGCTCGGCGTGGAAGACGTCGAAGAAATCCTCGCCATCCGCCTGCTCGGCGTCATCCCGGAATCGCAAGCCGTGCTTAAAGCCTCGAACCAGGGCGTGCCGGTGATCCTCGACGACCAGAGCGACGCCGGCCAGGCGTACAGCGATGCCGTCGACCGTCTGCTCGGCAAGGAAGTGGCGCACCGCTTCCTCGACGTACAGAAGAAAGGACTCATGCAACGCCTGTTTGGAGGTCGTGAATGAATATTTTTGACTTCTTTCGCGAACGCAAGAAAGAAACCACTGCGTCCATTGCGAAAGAGCGTCTGCAGATCATCGTCGCCCACGAGCGCGGCCAGCGCAGCCAGCCGGACTACCTGCCGGCCCTGCAGCAGGAATTGGTCGAAGTGATCCGCAAGTACGTCAATATCGACTCGGACCAGGTCCAGGTCGCGCTGGAGAATCAGGGCAGCTGTTCCATTCTGGAACTCAATATCACCCTGCCGGATCGCTAATAACTGCTGTTTTTAGCCTGAATATAATGGCGGCCTCGAGGGCCGCCATTTTGTTCCCGCAGCACAACGCACTTGTAGGAGCGGCCTTGGCCGCGAGCCTCTTTCGCTAAAATGCCCAATCGCGGCCAAGGCCGCTCCTACGCAACCGCTCTCCGACCCAAGAACTCCCATGCCCCTCAGCCACGTAGAAATCCTCCACCAGGACGCCGCCCTGCTGGTGATCAACAAGCCCACCCTGCTGCTTTCGGTGCCCGGTCGCGCCGAGGACAACAAGGATTGCCTGGTCACCCGCCTGCAGGAAAACGGCTACCCGGAAGCGCGCATCGTTCATCGCCTGGACTGGGAAACCTCGGGGATCATCGTCTTGGCCCGCGACCCGGACAGCCACCGCGAACTGTCGCGGCAATTTCATGACCGCGAAACCGAAAAAGCCTACACCGCGCTGTGCTGGGGCCAACCCGAGCAAGACAGCGGCAGCATCGACCTGCCGCTGCGCTACGACCCGCCGACCAAGCCCCGCCACGTGGTCGACCATGAGCTGGGCAAACACGCCCTGACCCATTGGCGCATCCTCGAGCGCTGCGGCGATTACTGCCGGGTCGAGCTGACGCCGATCACCGGCCGCTCGCACCAATTGCGCGTGCATATGCTCTCCATCGATCACCCGCTGCTCGGCGACGGCCTGTATGCCCATGCACAAGCCCTCGCCGCCTACCCGCGCCTGTGCCTGCATGCCAGCATGCTCGCCCTGACCCATCCGCAAACCGGCGAGCGCCTGCGCTTCGAGTGCCCGGCGCCGTTCTGAGCCACGCTCACGATATCGTAGGGCGGACATGCCGAAGGCTTGTCCGCCACTGCGCCGCTCGCGGTGGACAAGGCTTCGCCATCTCCACCCTACAAAAGCGCGTTTTCCAACCCGCCAAGCCTATGTAGCCCGTCAGATGCAATCCGGGAACGCTATCTGCTGCTAAACCGCCCCCGGATTTCATCCGGGCTACAGCCCCCGCCATTCGGCCCTAGCCGTCGCCTATTCCACGCCGCTATAAATCATTCGATAACGTTCTTACCCCTCCCCCTTGAAGCCGCCTGCGGCCATCAACATATTTCTGGCAACGGTGCTTAAAGGCCCGCCCTTGAGCGCCGCAAACAACTTCCAGATCATCTCAGCAGAGGAGGTTTGCGATGTACGAGTCCCTATTCAGCTTCCCCGGCGGCCTGCTCGCCGAGTTCGAGCGTTTGCAGCGCGAGTTGCAGCAAGAATTCAGCAGCCTTGGCCGCCCCGGCAGCATCCGCGCCCTGACCAACGGCGCCTTCCCAGCGCTCAATATCGGCAGCACGCCCACCAGCATCGAGGTCTACGCATTCGCTCCGGGCATCGACCCGGCAACCCTCGATATCCAGATCGACCAAGGCCTGCTGTCGATCAGCGGCGAGCGCAGCAGCGCGCAGCCGCAAGACGACGATAGCCTCTCGGTTTACGCCAACGAGCGGTTCGGCGGGCGCTTCAAGCGCACCGTCAACCTGTCCAAGGATGCCGACCAGGACAAAGTCAACGCGCAGTACCGCAACGGCGTGCTGCATATCAGCGTGGCGCGCCAGGAATCGGCGCAGCCCAAGCGCATCACCATTCAATGAGGTCGCTCTCAGGAGGAAATTGCCATGACCGACAAACCAGTCGCCAAACGCAACGAACGCCCGGAAGAGGTCCAGGCGCTGCTGCCGCAAGTGGATGTGTACGAGAACAAGGACGGCATACTGTTGGTCGCCGACCTGCCCGGCGTGTCCAAGGACAAACTCGAACTGCGGGTCGACAACGACACCTTGCTGATCGAGGCCGATATCGTCCAGGACACCCCGGAGAACATGGAGGCGGCCTATGCCGAAGTGCGCCTGTCGCGCTATCGCCGCGCGTTCAGCCTGAGCAGCGAGCTGGACAGCAGCAAGATCGACGCGCAGCTGCGCGACGGCGTGCTCAGCCTGCGGATTCCCAAACACCCGCATGCGCAACCGCGGCGGATCGAAGTTAAAGTCGCCTGAACCCGGCACCGCGTAGACGCCCTGTCGGGTTACGCGGCATTCATTTGCGGGATTACCGGCAAGTACCTGTTGCCGCTAACCCGACCTACCGGCAGGCCACAGCCTCGTAGGTTGGCGTTAGCGGCGATTGTCGCGGTTCAAGCAACGACATCGCCATCGGGCGCCGCGTAACCCGACAACGGCACCGCCTAGACGCCCTGTCGGCAGGCCACAGCCTCGTAGGTTGGCGTTAGCGGCGGCTACCGCGGTTCAAGCAGCGACACAGCCTCGGGCGCCGCGTAACCCAACAACGGCACCGCGTAGACATCTTGTTGGGTTACGCGGCACTGATTTACCGGCTTGCCAACAACTCGCGTGGCGCCGCTAACCCAACCTACGGAAGCTGCGGCCTCACGCCTGCTTACGCGACCAAAGCAGCTGAGTAGGTTGGGTTAGCGGCGATTATCG
>NZ_CAMPHN010000101.1 GCF_946885885.1 uncultured Pseudomonas sp. | reverse complement strand
CCAACAACTATGCAGTCGATACCCTGCGCCCCACGGCCAGCATCGTGGTGGCCGATACCGCCTTGGCCGCCGGCGAAACCAGCACCGTCACCATCACCTTCAACGAGGCGGTGAGCGGGTTGACCACCGCCGACTTCACCGTCGCCAATGGCGCACTGAGCGGCCTGTCGAGCGGGGACGGCGGCATCACCTGGACCGCCACCCTGACGCCGACCGCGAGTGTCGAAGACACCACCAACCTGATCGTGCTGGACAACACCGGGCTGACGGATCTGGCCGGTAATGCGGGAACTGCTACTACCGATTCCAACAACTATGCGGTGGATACCCTACGCCCGACGGCGACCATAGTCGTAGCCGATACGCTCCTGACTAAAGGTGAAACCACTACGGTAACCATCACCTTCAATGAAGCGGTGAGCGGGCTGACCACCGCCGACTTCACCGTGGCCAATGGTGCATTGAGTGGCTTGAGCTCGTCCGATGGTGGTATCACCTGGACTGCGACCCTGACACCAGCGGCCAATATCAACGACGCCAGCAATACCATCGCCCTGGCTAACACTGGCGTGCTGGATGCCGCCGGCAATAGCGGAATCGGTAGCACCGACTCCAACAACTACGCCATCGACAGCGCTGATCCGCAGGTCAGTATCACCCTCACGGACAGCAACCCGACCAACACCACTAGCGTCCGCTATACCCTGACGTTCTCTGAGGCGGTCAATAATGTCGATGTCGGCGATTTCAGCCTGGTCACTACCGGGACAGCGAGCGGCGTGATTCAGTCGGTGGTGCAATTGGATGCGCAAACCTACCAAGTAACCCTGAGCAGTCTCAGCGGTGCCGGCAGCCTGGCTCTTGAGTTAGTCGCCGGCAGTGACATCAGCGATACGTCGGGCAACTTGGTATCCGGGACGATCGGCCCTGCTTATACGCGTGACGTGCTTGGTGGCGATCCGGAATTCCGTGTCACGCCGACGCCTCCGCCGATCATCGTGCCGCCGCCGCCATTGCCGCCGACTCCCTTGCCGCCACCGCCGGCGCTTTTACCACCGCTGGTGCCGCCACCGTTATTCGAGGTGCCGGGCCTGGGTGGAGGATTGCCGCCGCTTGGCAATATCTTCCTGCAGGATCAGGTGTTGGCGCCGAGCTTCCTGGCTCAAGTCTTCAGCAGCTCGTCCGGCAACGGTTCCGGGGTTGGCTTCCTTGGTTTCGGTGGCGGTGATGGTGGGGTATTCGGCAGTAGCACATTGTCCTCGATGTTCGACGGCGTGGTTCCGCAAGAGGGAGCCGTGGGTATCTTCGGCAATGACAGCGATGGAATAGGGGGGAATGAGGAAGAGGGGCAAGGTTTCTTTGGTGCGCCGACATTGGGGCAGCAATTGGATACGCTACGAAACAGCGAACTGCAGCAGATAGATCAATTGGCCAAGGCCTTTGGCGAATGGGCCGAAACGGCGCCAGTGGCCTGAGCGAACCGACAATAAGAAAACAAGCCGCGACTAGGGGGCGGTACAAGGATGAATAAACATTACAGAGTACTGGCTGTCAGCATGCTTGCGGCAGCCGTGGGGGGCTGTGCCGTGACCAGCCAGCCGATCGATCGCGCCGTTAGCGAGCAACGGGCTCAGACCGATCTGGCTAGCATGTTCAGCGGGCAGGAGCCGTTGAGCGCACCTTTGACCTTGCATCAGGCCATGGCCCGCGCGGTCAAGTACAACTTGGAAGCGCGCTTGAAGGTCATGGAAGAAGCCATGGCCGAACGCCAAGTGGATTTGTCCCGTCTCGATATGCTGCCGCGTATGGCGTTGGATGCTGGGTATGCTGGGCGTAATAACGTCAGCGCATCCAGCAGCCGCAGTATCCGCACCGGTACCCAGTCCCTGGAACCCTCGACCTCGCAGGACCGCGACCGCGAGGTGGGCGACCTGACCATGGTGTGGAATGTCCTCGACTTCGGTGTCAGCTATGTCAGCGCTCAGCAGCAGGGCGATCAGCGCCTGATCGTGCAGGAGCGCCGGCGCAAAGTGCTGCACACCATCATCCAGGACGTGCGTTCGGCTTATTGGCGGGCGATGGCCGCCGACCGTCTGCTGACCCAGATCGATCAGCAGATGGCGCGGGTCGATCAGGCGCGGCAGAACAGCCTGCGGATGAGCGAGCAACGCATCGGCGACCCAGTGCAATCCCTCGGCTACCAGCGTGCTTTGATCGAGGCGACCCGCCAACTAGAGCAACAGCGGCGCGCCTTGTCCCTGGCCAAGACGGAATTGGCGGCTCTGATCAATCTGCCCATGGGCACGCAGTTCGAGTTGGCGGAAGCATCCACCGATTACCCGATGCCGACACTCGAGACGGACATGGCGGTACTCGAACAGGAAGCGTTGATCAACCGTCCCGAATTGCGCGAACAGGATTATCAGGCCCGTATAGGCGCGGCGGAAACCCGCAAAGCCATGCTGCGCATGCTACCGGGGTTGGAATTTTCCCTGGGCGGGCATTACGACAGCAACTCCTTCCTGGTTAACCAGAGTTGGGCGGACTACGGCGTGAAGGTTACCTGGAACCTGTTCAACGTGCTTTCGGCGCCTGCGGCCATCGATGTGGCCAAGGCCAGCGAGGAAGTGGTGGCGATGCGCCGGCAGGCGATGTCGATGGCCATATTGGCGCAGCTGTATGTGGCCAATGCCAATTTCCAGGAGGCTAGCCGTCAATTCACCACCAGCAAGCAATTGGCGGCCCTCGATCAACAGATCGCCGAGCAGCTGCGCAACCGTCACCAGGCCCAGGGCATCGGCGAACTGGAGTTGATCCAGGGCGAGTTGAACCTGTTGCAAGCCAACCTGCGCCGCGACCTGGCCTATGCAGATTTGCGCAATGCCTATGGCCAGTTGTTCGCCAGTGTCGGGCTCGACCCATTGCCGGAAGAGCTGGAGTCCCATCAACTCGACGACATTGCCCAGGCCCTGGCCAATCGCGAAGCGGAGTGGCAGGCGGGTAAGCTTTAAGCCGTCCGGAGCGCGTTGCGCGGCCTTACCCGTAGCACGGATAAGCCGCGGAGCGCGGTGCAATCCGGGGCAACGATCCCGGATTGCACCAAGGCTTATCCAGCCTACGCAAGCTGCGTAGGTTGGCGCTGAGCTTGCGAAGCCCAACGAGGCGCCACAGCCTCCCTCGTATTGCATTCGGGCTTGTGTGGGTAATGCCGCGCAACTCGTAGGAGGCGCGCCCCGCGGCGAATGCAGCCCGTAGCCGGGTAGGCTGGATGACGCGTTTTCATCCACCATCGCTATTGCTGGTGGATGGATAAAGCGTCAGCTGCGCGCCCCGATCCACCCTACAAGGTCGAAGGCCTTGCAGATAAAGCTCGCCCCGAGGTCGGGCTGTGGTGGTCTAATTTCCCTGGACACCTCGATAGGTGGAAAATCCACTGAAAGAGGAGTTATGTATGAGCCGTAAACGCAGAGAGTTCGACGCCAGCTTTAAGCTGCAAGTCGTTCAGATGGTTAAGGAACAAGGCCTGAGCATTCCCCAGATCTGCCGGGGCATGGAACTTGGCGAGACGGCGGTTCGCCGTTGGGTTCAGTAGTACGAAGCGGAGCTATGCGGGTAGCCTGGAATAGGTAAACCGCTGATACCCGAGCAGCAGCGGATCCGCCAACTCGAAGTCGAGAATCGTCAGCTGGAGCAGGATAACGAACTGTTAAAAAAACATCGGCCTTCTTTGCCCGGGAAATGAAGTGATCCGGTGATGGATCAGATTCGGCGAGTGATACAGCAGGCAGCCATTACCGTCGTCCAGTTGGCCTACCGCTTTATGGGCGCGCTGGATCAGCTCGCTGGCAGGCGGTGCGCTGTCGTGGATGGTGACGATGCCGATGGAGTGCTGTGCTCAAAGGGGACTTTCAGATCGCCAATCTGACGGAGCAGCTTGCTGGAATAGCACGATACAGCTGTCATCTTCGAAGCGGCAGACCAAGTGTGCCTCGGTCTGCCGCCTTGGAACTCTAACGATTTGCCTCGACGAAGGCATCGCGCACGTAGTCTTCCATCAGGCGCCAGGCGACGTCCGCCGACTGTTTCGGGCCATTGTGAGTGAAGGCGTGGTCGACGCCGGGAAAGACTTCGTGGCGAACCGTAACGCCGGCCTGTCGCAACATGTCGGCATAGCGGTCCGCCTCTTCGCGCAGTACGTCATGTTCGGCGGTGATGACCAGTGTGGGGGGGTGGCCGGACAAATCTGCCAGGTCCGAGCAGACGGGCGACAGCAGCGGATCCCGCAGGTCGGTACCTTCCGGCATGTAGCAGCTATTGAACAGGCTGGCGAGTTCCGGCGTGATGACCGGTTTCGGGATGGGGAGCGGCTTGTCCCGGGCATCCACGCTGCCGTCCAGGAAGGGATAGTTCAGAATCTGGAAGCGGATTGCCGGAAATCCCTTCGCAAGCGCCTGTGCGACGACGCCGGTCGCCAGGTTACCGCCCGCACTGTGACCGCCCACTGCGATACGTTCCGGATCGATCCCCAGCGAGCCGGCTTCGCGCGCCACCCAGGCGACGAGTTCGTAGCATTGGCGGATCGCGTGGGGAAACGGATATTCGGGCGAGCGAACATAGTCGGGATTGATCACCACGCAGCCGACGTTATTCGCGAGGCGCCGACAAAACGGGGCTTCGTGCTCTGGGAGGCCGAAGACGAATCCTCCACCATGAATCAGAACCAGTGCGGGCAGCGGGCTGTCGGTAGATCGGGCGGTTGTCGGCCAATGGAACAGTGTGCGCATCTTGCCCTGGGGCGTGGGGGTCATGTGCTCTTCGTCATGGACGGTTTCGGGAAGTCCGTCGATTTGATACGCCGGCTTGCGCATGACGATACGGTCGAAGAAGAAGCGCAAGGCTTTTGCCTTGAGGCGGATTTTCCAGTTCATATCAGCTCTCGCTCGTTGCGGTAATGAGAAGTCCGTTTTCGCCGTTAATCGCTGCCACATCGTTCGATTGCTCCTGAGGCAATAGGAAATGGGCCAGGGCCGGGAGAAGAATGAGAGCACCGAGCATGTTCCAGATGAACATGAAGGCGAGGAGGATGCCCATGTCCGCCTGAAATTTGATCGGCGAGAACACCCAGGTGGCTACACCAATGGCCAGTGTCACGCCGGTCAGCATCACCACCTTGCCGGTGAACAACAGCGCCTGGTAATAGGCTTCGGAAAGCGACATGCCCGCGCGCATGCGCGTGAGCATCACCGACAGCACGTACAGCGCGTAATCGACGCCTATACCGACGCCGAGCGCGATCACCGGCAGCGTCGCCACCTTGATGCCCATGCCGAACATGACCATCAGGGCTTCGCAAAGGATGGAGGTCAGTACCAGTGGCACCACGGCGCAGACGACCGCGCGCCAGGAGCGGAAGGTGATCCAGCACAACAGGATCACCGCGCCGTACACCCAGAACATCATCTCGTGGGTCGCCTTCTTGACGACGATGTTGGTCGCAGCCTCGATACCGGCACTGCCGGCGGCGAGCATGAAACGTGTCTCGTCGCTGTTGTTGGCGTTGGCATAGACCTCAACCGCCTCGACCACGCGGGTCAGTGTTTCGGCCTTATGATCCTTGAGGTAGACGTAGAGGCTGAGGAGATTGCAGCTCTGGTTGAAGAGTTCGCGTGGCGCCCGGTTCTGTACGCCGTTCAATACATCCTCGTTCGGGATCAACTCGAACCACTTGAGGTGGCCTTCGTTGTAGCCGACCGACGAGATGCGCGAAAGATTGGCCATCGAGTTGGTCGCTTCGACGCTCGGCAGCTGCTCAAGCTGCCAGCCCAACTCGTCGAGCTTGGAGAGTGTGGCGTAGCGTGTGCACTGGTCTTCAGGTGTCTTCACCATCACCACCAGGATGTCGCTGCCGGCGGCATAGTTCTCGACCATGAAGGCGTTGTCGCGGTTGTAGCGCGAGTCGGCACGCAGCTCCGGCGCGCCCGGATCGAGGTCGCCGATCTGCAGATGGGTGCTGACGGCGTAGCCGACGACGGCCATGCCCACACCGAGGATCACCGCGCGCAGCGCCCAGCGCCGCTGGGTGAACAGATCGAGGAACTCCCACATCCAATGCTTGGCCCCCTGTTCGTCGAGCTGTTCGGCCTTGAGGCTGCGCTCGGCAGCCTTGGGGCTTACCCCGACATAGGAGAGCAGGATGGGCAGCAGGATCAGGTTGGTGAAAATCAGCACGGCGACCCCGACGCCGGCGATCATGGCCAAATCCTTGATCACCGGGATGTCGATGACCATCAGCACGGCGAAGCCGACGGCGTCGCACAGGAGCGCGGTCATGCCGGCGACGAACAGCCGCCGGAAGGTGTAGCGGGCTGCGACCACGCGGTGGGTACCGCGCCCGACGTCCTGCATGATGCCGTTCATCTTTTGCGCGCCGTGGCTCATGCCGATGGCGAAGACCAGAAAGGGCACCAGCACGGAATAGGGATCGAGCGCGTAGCCAAGCAGCTGCACCAGTCCGAACTGCCAGATCACGGCAATCAGCGAGCAGGCCACGACCAGGGCCGTGGAACGCAGGCAGCGGGTGTACCAGTACAGCATGCCGGCGGCGATGAGGATGGCGACGACGAAGAAGCCGAGCACCTGGACCAGGCCGTCGAGCAGGTCGCCGATCACCTTGGCAAAACCGGTGACGTGGATGCGGATCTTGTCGCTCTGGTACTTGGCGCGAATCCGTTCGATACCGGCATTGAGCGCCTGGTAGTCGAGATCTTCGCCGGTCAGGTGGTTGTGGTCGATCAGCGGCACGAAGATCACACTCGACTTGAAGTTGCCGGCCACCAGTTGGCCGATCTCCCCGGAGCGTTCGATGTTGGCCCTGACCTGATCCAGGCTTCGCGGCGAGCCGTCGTAGCCGTCGGGTATGACGGTGCCGCCCTCCAGGCCCTCCTCCGTTACCGCTGCCCAGCGGGTGGACGTGGTCCATAGGGACTTCATGAACGGGCGATCGACACCGGGTAGCAGGTAGATCTCGTCGTTCATTTTCTGCAGGGTGTCGAGGTATTCCTTGTCGAAGATGGTGCCGTCATGGTTCTCGACCGCGATGCGCATCGAATTGCCCAGCCCCGGCAGATCGCCGCGGTACTCCAGGAAATTGGCGATGTACGGATGCGAGGTCGGAATCATCTTCTCGAATCCGGCGTGCAACTGGATTCCGGTCGCCCGCCAGCCGAACAGCAGCGTGCCGAGGAGACACAGAGCGACAATCAGAAACCGATTGTTGAACAGTGTGCGCTCGGCAAGGTTGCCGGAGCGGGTATCGAAGTCTTCCAGCCGTTTGACGACGGGTTGATGGTCCAGGGTAGCGTGCATGGTCTTCTCGGCTTATTCGGCGGGCAGGGGGAGGGTTCGGACACCGCGCAGACTTCCCACGACCAGGCCGTCGGGGGCCTCGGCCACGGCAGCCAACGGCAGCCGAAGCCGTTCCGGCGAGCGGGTAAATTCACGGCCGTGATCGGTGCTGACCAGGATCTCCCCGGCCTGGCTGACGAGTACGATGCGGCCGTCGTCCAGTTCGGCGTCGGCCGAGATCGATGCCGGTGTGCCGCTACTCACCTGTTGCCAGCTTTCACCGAGATCCTTCGTCAGGTAGACGTTGCCGCGTAGTCCATAGGCCAGCAGGTTGCCGCCGTGCTCGGCCACCAAACCGAACCAACTGCCGCGATAGGGCGATTCCAGCCGCTGGAAATGCCGGCCATCGTCGTCCGAGCGCAGCAGCAGCCCCTGCTCTCCGGCGATGAACAGCCTGTTGCCGATGGCGCGCATCGAATAGAGATGCAGCGCCCTCGGGTTGTCGATGTGGATCTGCTGGCCGGTCCAGCTGCGGCCGCCGTCGTCGCTGCGCAACGCCAGGTTGTAGGCGCCGACGATGATCAGGCTGTTGGAGCCAAGCAGGGCGATATCGAAGAAGGGCTTGTCGGCACCGTCACTCACCAGATATTGCGCGTCGCGGATGGCGCGTTCGTCGCCGCTTTGGCGGGCAGCGTCGAGAGAGAGCTTGGCCGCCTGGATGCCGTCGAGCTGCTTGACCCAGGTGACGCCGCCATCTTCGGTGTGCAGGACGATGCCCATGTGACCAACCGCCCAGCCGAGTGTGTCGTTGGCAAAACGAACCCTGGTCAGGGTGGCGGATGTGGGTGTCCGGGCCTGGGTCCAGGTCCGGCCGCTGTCGTCGGAATAGATGACGATACCGCGCTCGCCGACGGCCACGACGCGCTTGCCGGCACGTGTGACCGACAGGATCGCCATGTTCGGCGCCTTCGCCGATTGCAGGGTCGGCCTGTCCAAGGCTGCCGCAGGCGGCGCATCGGCGGCAAACAGGCTAGGTGCGGCAACGAACAGCCCGGCCAGCGCAAGTAGATACTTCGCTTTCATGATGTTTCCAGGTCTCTTGTCGAGCGAGTGTTCCCGCCGCATAGAGCGGCGGGAGACCGCGATGGACGTGTTAGCGGGCGCCCATGTTGGCGAGTTCATCGGGCGAGAAGTAAGAGTCCGGGCGACGCGGCACGACCTGGAATTGCGTGGTGCCGTTGGTCGCGGCGTTGAGGTAGTAGCCACCGGTCAGAAAGTTGTAGTTACCCCAGGCCATGTTGGCTACCAGCGAGGGAACGTCCGGCGCCAGTTGGGTCAGGGTGTAGGTCATGCGCCAGAGCTGGCCCTGGGCGTCCCAGCCGTCGACCAGCAGGATCTGCCAGGTGTCCTCATCCAGGTAGTAGCGGCGATGGGGGACGACGTGGCGTTTGCCGGGAGCCAGGGTGGCGTCGATGACCCACACGCGGTGCAGTTCCCAACGCACCAGGTCGGGATTCAGGAAATTGGGGGTGAAGATCTCTTCCGGATCGGCGGCATTGGCCCTGTTGTTGTTGTAGAGGACGAACATCTCCTTCTTGCCGATCAGCTTGTACTCGTGATGGTCATACGGCCCAAACTGCATGAAGGCTTCGTCAAAGAAGCCGGCACCCGAGGTCACCGAGTCCGGGGTGTCGTAGGACACGGAGGGCGCGCGCCGCACGCGACGTTGACCCACGAGGTATTGCCATAGGCCGATGTTCTTGTCGGCGTCCGAGGGGAAATGGGCGAGGATGGATTCTCCCGCCTTCGAGGCCGGCGCCGATTGAACGTAGTGGCCAACGTTGAAGTAGCCGCTGTAGGTTTCCAGGCTGCCGTCCTTGAAGTTGTATGGGAACTGCTGGTTCTGGGTACCGTCGCTGACCATGGTCAGCTTACCGCTCGGTGACACGGTAAAGCAGCGCGAGGGGCTGATCGACGACTCGCCACGGGTCCAGGCCGTCTGGTGGTTCAGAAACATCTCCTTGGGATCGGTGGTGATCGGAAAGGGGACGCCGCCATAGGCACCTTCGAACCTGTAACCATCACCGGTGAGCTTGGCGCTGGTGGCGTTCTTGAAGGTGTTGTCGTAATACCACTGCGGGGCCGCCGCCGAGCGATGGGTCGGATAGATGTCCATACGGAAGTCGGGATACTTCTGCAGCAGGCCCTTCGTGCCGTCAGTCAGCTTGTCCGCATACTGCTCCATGTTCTCGGCGGTGATGGAGTACAGCGGTTTCTCTCCTGCGAAGAAGTCGGGACGGACATCGCCGGACTTGTAGTCGGCAGGCGCCTGGGTGTAGCCGCCGGTCCAGGCGGGGATGCTGCCGTCCTCGTTACCGGCCCGCTCTGCGCCCAGCGGCGTCAGCGTGGTCTTGAGCTTGGCGGCTTCTTCGGGCGAAACGGCCGCCAGGGCGGTGCCGGCCAGGGTCAGGGCCACCAGGGCAGCTAGTGTCTTGACGTATGTGGTCATGAAGGTGTCTCCGTTTTTATTTTTAGAAGGCGCGTGACAGGTTGAAGGAGAGGTAGTCGCGGTCCCACAGGGTCTGGTCGAAGTGTCCGTCGCCCGTGCCCACGCCTCGGCTACCCAGGAAGTGGTGGTAGTTGACGCCGCCCTTCCAGACGTTCTGGTAGGTGAAGTTGAGGCCGGCGTCGATGGAGCCGCCGTGCTCGACCCAGCCGGAGTAGACGCGCGAGCGGCCGGACAGGTTGTATGACAGAACGATCGGGACCGAGAGGTCCAATCCTTCGGCTACCTGGAAGAAGTCGGCGGTGAACGCGGTGGTGATCTGAGCGGCGCTCCGGGTCGTGGTCTTGTCGATGGCCTCCTTATTCTTGGTGACGCTGCCGACGCGATGCCAGTCGAGCTGGGTGGCGATGGAGCCGCCATCCTTGAGGAAGGCATTGGGTCGGATGATGTGGATGTCGACCAGGGTCAGGTGCTGGGTCTTGCCGACGGCATAGGCGGGGTTGTCATCGTTGTCGAACGCGGGGCCGCCCAGCAGGGTAGTGGTGGGTTGGACGAAGCCGCTGCCGCCGGTCAGCGGCTGATTGTCTCGCACGGAGGCTTCGATCGAGACGTTGTCGTTGCCGATGACGGTACTGGCACTGACGCCGTATGTCTTGATGTCCTGCTGGTAGACGTGGGTGAAGCTGGTCGGCATGATGGCTCCGCCTGCCAACGGGTTGGAGCCGATGTTCAGGTAAACCGCCGAAGGGGTCTTGTCGTGATAGTTCGCGGCATACAGACCGTACTCGACGTCACCCAACGTGAAGCGCATCTGTGCGCCCCACTGGCCGCCATTCTTCGGCGCCATGTCGGCCGTACGCGTTGTCACCTGTGGCAGGAAGGACTCGGAATCGCCCAGGAAATCGGCCGGCGACAGGAAACTGCCCGGGGCGAAGAAGGGCGACTCTTCCCATTCGAACTGGTAGTAGGCGCCAAGCGTGATATCGCTGGTCGGTTTCAGGGTCGCGGAGATCTGGTTGGTCGGTAGGAGGAACTCCTTGACCTGCGCGCCGGGCACGGTGGCGGCCTTGACGATGTCGACCGGGCCCTGGGCGCCGGCAATGCCGTTGGCGCCGGACATCAGGGTTTCGCCGTAGATGACGGCGTGGCGACCGAGTCGGAGGCTGGCGGGCATCTCGCCGATGTTGCCTTTGGTGAAGACGAAGGCATCCATCAGTCTGCCGCCCTGACCGACCGCATCGCGGGTTTTGTCGGTGAACCGATCGTAACGGGCGCTCAGGTTGTTAGAGCTGGCCGGCGAGTCGTTGTCGTTGCCGTGTTGGTAAACATCGTCGTACCAAGCGGCGCCGCTGATGCGCAAACCCTTGTCGCCTTCATGCACGAGGTCGAGCTCGGTGAGCAGGTCCAGTCGGTTCGAGGCGATTCCTTTCTTGAAGTTGCGATTGCCGTCGTCACTCACTGATCCGGCCGCGGCATAGTCGGCCAGTTGTTTGGCGTCCGGATCATTCAGCCGGTAGATCGTGCTGTATTTGACGGTGTTGTCCCAGCGGGCCTTGAAATCTGAATCGCCGGTGTCAAATTGGAATGCTTGTGCCTGTCCGCAGGCCAGGGCCACCGCGGCGGCCACCGCAGTACGGGGCATCACCAAGGCTGACTTTTTGCGTGCCATCTGTTTTATCTCCTTCGAGTACAACGAATGTTATTTTTGTGATTTTTTCGACGTCAGGACTCGCGCTTGATCTATTCGATAATCGACTCCGTCAACGTATGGGGGGTGAATGAGGGGATGGTCGGAGTCGGTGCGTCGGCATGCTGTATGTGCCGGCGTACCGACAGCAGCGATACGACTGCAACACCGGCGATCACACATGCCGTCCAGCCCAGCCCGGGGTAACCGATGCCTTGCACGATCGCGCCACCCAGCGCGGGCCCGATGCATGAACCGACCATCAGCATCGCGGGCGTGGCCGCCACCGCTCGACCACTCACGTCGAGCCGTGACAGCAGTCCGAACAGAAAGACGTGGCTGAAGATCGCCATCGAGACGAACAGGGCGGCCGCGACCGCGTAGGGTAGATAGTGGGTCGAGTTGAAAATGGTCAGGGCGAGGAGGGCCTGTCCGAGTGGCCCGGCAGTGCCCACCATGATCGGCGAGAGTCTCTTTTGCAGGAGTGCCGCAAGCCCGCCGGGAAACAGATTGACAAAGCCCAGCGCAATCAGCGCCGCATTGACGCCGGCGATGCCGAATCCACGATCGACGCCAACGCGCTCGACAAAGCTGAAGACCAACGCCTGGTTGAGCTGAAGGCACATCACCACGCCGATGACGAACCACGCGGTGCGCGGGATCTTGGCTCGCGACGCCTTGCCGCCGGCCTGGCTCGGGGTCGCCTCATTCGGCACGTCCGGAAAATTGATCGCCATCAAAACGCCGGCAACGAGCATGCCAGCGGCAATGATCTTGAATAGCATCGTTGCGCTGACCTGCTGGATCGCCAGCGGTACCAGAGTCAGGAACGCCAGGGCGAATACGCCGAGGGCGAAGTGGGCGGTGCCGAACAGCCTGTGCGGGTTGGCGCTACGCCCCATGGTGCCGTGTGCGAACGATAGTGCGCAGCCGACGCCGAGACCGCCGGCGGCATGAAAAAGCATGACCAACTGAAGGTCGCTCGCCTCCAGCGGCTGCTGTCCGATCAGGAAGAACGCCAGTGCGCCGACCAGATAACCGCCAGCTGCGGCAAGCCGCTTCGGCAATCTATTGAATCGCGGGGCCACGTACAGGCTGGCGACGAGGGCGCCGAAAAGGAAGGTCGTGACCGTCAGCCCCGCTTGCTCGGGGCTGTAGTGGTAGTACTGGATCAAGGCGCCGATCCAGAGTGGAAGAGCCACCATGTCGACCAACCCGGCGACGTGAGCCGTTACCAAGACGGCCTTGCCGCCGACGCTATCCGGTGTGCTCATTTCACTATCTCCTCGCGCCATCGATATGGCGTCTGACGTGGTGTCGATCGTCCTTGCGATCCACGCGTTTTTTGTTGAAGTAGATGTCAGTCGATGGTTTCGGAACTTGCCGATATTCTTAATTCGCGACTCACATGTCCTTAAAAGCAATGTCCGAGCCAGAGCTGGAAAATATGAGGAATGGGCGAAGGAAGTTGCTTTTAACTTATTGATATAAAAGAAAAAAATAATTTTCGATTTTTTGTATGGAATAGTCTTGAACGTAAGATGTCGTGAAATGTTCTTATATGATCAATTTCGTGGACCGGGTTGAACGGGTGGGTTACGATTTTCGAAATTTTTTGGGGTAGTCGCTATGCCAACCTCCAAACGCATATCCTTGGCCGAAATCTCTCGCCTTAACGAATCGACTCATGCGTGGCGATGGGACGGGGCAATCGAGAACGATGCGGTGTCCCCGACGCTCGAAGAACTGGCCGAGTTCGTTCACTTCTCGCCCGGCGATGGTCGGATCTGGCTGGACGACCGTCGTGTCGTGCTGATGCAGAGCGCCGCGCTGGGGATGCTGCGCCAGCAGTTGATCGCCAGGGTCGGCCTGGATGGCGCAAGAGGATTGCTGACCCGAACCGGATATATTTCCGGCGTTCGCGACGCTGAGCTGGTCATGGCGCGTTGGCCGGATCGGGGCCCCATGTCTTCCTATCTTGCCGGGGCACGGCTTCATGCACTCGAAGGCATGGTCAAGGTCGAGCCCGTTCATCTGGAGTTCGATGCCGCGCTGGGAACCTACAGCGGCGAATTTATCTGGCACAACTCGGTGGAGGTCGACGCTCACATTGCCCACTGCGGCATGGGTTCCGAACCGGCCTGCTGGACCCAGCTCGGCTACGCAATGGGCTACGTGTCCACGACACTGGGGCGGTTGGTCATCTTCCGTGAAGTGGAGTGCCGCGCCGCCGGAGGGCAGGTGTGTCGTATCGTCGGCAAGCCGGCTGAAGAGTGGCCGGATGTCGACGAAGACCTGCGTTACATCAATGGAGAGGATTTCCTGAGCACCAGTGCGTTCAATCCCGCTCCCGGCCGCGATATCGCCGAACTTCCCGGGATTGCCGACACACCCTCCGTCGGCGACAACGCGCATATGGTCGGGATTTCGGCCGCGTTCAACGCCTGCTGTCATCAACTGAAGCGCGTGGCGCCGACCCGCGCGACCGCACTGTTTTCCGGCGAGTCCGGAGTCGGCAAGGAGTTGTTTGCTCAAATGCTCCACGAGATCAGTCCGCGCAAGGGGGCTCCTTTCGTATCGATCAACTGCGCCGCAATCCCGGATACCCTGGTGGAAGCGGAGCTGTTCGGCGTGGAGCAGGGCGCTTATACCGGGGCAACCGCTTCCCGCCCCGGACGCTTCGAGCGCGCGGACGGCGGTACCCTGTTTCTGGATGAAGTTGGAACGCTGAGCCTGGTGTCCCAGGGCAAGTTGTTGCGTGCCCTGCAGGAGGGGGTGGTCGAGCGGGTCGGCGGCACGCGGGAGATTCGGGTTGATGTCAGGGTGGTGGCTGCCACCAATGTGGAGCTTGAGGAGGAGGTGCGGCAAGGTCGTTTCCGTGAAGACCTGTTCTTTCGCCTCAACGTATTTCCGATTCGCCTGCCGCCGTTGCGCGAGCGACGGGAAGACATTCCGCTGTTGCTCAGCTATTTTCTGCAGCGCTATAGCCAGCGGCATGAGCGCCATATCACCGGCTTCACGGCCAGGGCCGTACGTGCGCTGCTCAACTACGACTATCCAGGCAATATCCGCGAGTTGCAGAATCTAGTCGAGCGCGGCGTCATTTCCGCCGACGACGATAATGCCATCGACCTTCGGCATCTGTTCCGGTTCGAACAGATGCCGAGCGAATTTGTGTACTCCGTCGGGAGCGCCGGCGGTCTGGCGAAAGACGACGGCAAGGATGTGCCGGAGGGAGGTGACGATACGGAAGGTGGCCTGCTGGATCGATTCCTGGCCTTGTCTCGATCCGAGTCGATCTCGTTGCAGAGCCTGGAGTCGCGCCTGATTCGGGAAGCCGTGGATCGCTGTGGCGGTAACTTGGCCAAAGCGGCACGCATGATGGGGCTATCGCGTGCGCAGTTGGCTTACCGCTTGAGCAAATCCAATGTGTCCGATAGCGATCCGCACAATAACTAAGCACCCGACGACGGCGCGCCGCCGTGAGCGCCATCCTCGCGGTTGGATGGCGCACTGGGGGTCAGGTTGCTTGAAACCTAAAAGTCAGACGTTGAAGCGGAAGTGCATGACGTCGCCATCCTTGACGATATAGTCCTTGCCTTCCAGGCGCCATTTGCCGGCTTCTTTGGCGCCGGCCTCGCCCTTGTATTGGATGAAGTCGTTGTAGGCGATGACTTCGGCGCGGATAAAGCCTTTTTCGAAATCGGTGTGGATCACGGCGGCGGCCTGCGGGGCGGTGGCGCCGACCTTCACGGTCCAGGCGCGGACTTCCTTCACTCCGGCGGTGAAATAGGTCTGCAGATTGAGCAGCTCGTAGCCGGCGCGGATCACGCGGTTGAGACCGGGCTCTTCGAGGCCCAGGGCTTCGAGGAACATGTCCTTCTCCTCGCCGTCGTCCAGTTCGGCGATTTCCGCTTCGATCTTGTTACACACCGGCACCACGGGCGCGCCTTCGGCGTCGGCGATGGCCTGCACCACGTCGAGCAGCGGGTTGTTCTCGAAACCGTCCTCGGCGACGT
>NZ_CAMPHN010000100.1 GCF_946885885.1 uncultured Pseudomonas sp. | reverse complement strand
TTTGCCCCCACTCTTTGACTTTCGGCGCATCGAAGGCGTTGGCCCAGATATCCGGTGTACCGCTGGGGACGTCGAAAACCGCGCTACCGGTTTCGCTGGGGCGTTTCAGGACTTCGTTGAACGGCCGTTTTTTCGCCAGAAAGAAGTGCAGCGCACTCATGCCGATGCACAGGGTCAGCGAGCCCTGGCCCTGGTTGCGCTGAAAGCTGCGTTCGGAAATGTCGCCCCAGGCGGCGCAGAGGTGCTGCAGCATGTCCTGGGTGAATCCCTCGGGCACTGGCAGGTTGGCCTGGTCGAGCTTATCGGCGGGTAAGCGCGAATATTCGGTGAGCGCATCGACCAGCGGCTGCGGGTCGATGCCCAGGGCATGGGGCAGCTCGCTGCTTTGCAACAGCGAGGTATAGCGCGGCGGGCCGTCCACGCTTTGGGCCACGGCAAACAGGCTCGACGGGGCGTCTCCGGCTTGCAATCTGACCAGCGTACTCCAGGATTCGAGCGCTTCCGCGAGACGCGCGATAGCGCCTTGGCGCATCTGGTTGCAGCGCGCGCAGCCGAGCAGCAAGGCCACCAGATAGCTCTGCTCGATACTCAGGTCGTGGGTGTGCCGGGCTTGCGGATCGCGGATCACCCGTCTGTGCAGGTCGCGCTCCACGGCGATTCGATAGAGCTGGTGCAGTTCCAGCCAGAGCCCTTCCGGTACCGGGCAATACAGTTGGCTGGCGCGTATCAGCGGGCCGCAGAGGCTGTAGGTGGCGCGCTGCAGGGCGGTCGCCAGTAGTTGGTTACGCTCGAGGTTTTGTTGTGGCGCCAGGCGCGCGATGATCAGTTTGTAGCCGACGGCCAGGTGATTTTGCAGGGCCTGGCAGAGATTGGCGACTTTGCGCGGTCGCTCGTCGAGGACGATCGCCTGGTTGAGGAAGTGCCGCTCCAGTTGCTGGCACACGAAGTACAGCTCCGGACGCAGCAACTCCAGCAGTTGCAGGCGAACATCCGAAGGGGTCACCAGTTGGTTGAGTTCGATCAGGGCTTGGTACAGCTGGCGAGCGGTTTCGCCGATATTGGCTTTCGGCAGCGCTTCGAGCCAGCGCTTGAGACCACGCGGGGTGGCATCGCAGAAAGACAGGCTCTGCTTATGGGGCGTAGGTACGCGGAGTTGTAGGTGGTGACTCTGTTTATCCATCTAACTCGGACACTCCCAATGCCGGCGGGCAGCTCGTGCTGTCGTGCTGCTTGCAACTCTAGCAGCATCTTCCTGCGGTCGCAGCCCGATTGCAGAGCGTTTGGCTTCGCGTACTCGAGGTGCGAATGGTGTCACGCCGGGCGGCGGTGGGAATTAGAACGACGCCGGTCTTCGGGGTTCAGTGCGTTCGTCCGCTGGGGCACGAGGGCATGTGCCCCAGCGGTGGCGGTCAGAGCGCTTGCGTACCGCCGAGCAATTGCCCCATCTGCACTGGGCTGCCGGCCGCGAGCTCTTGCGCCCATTGCACCTGATCGGCACCGAACAGCACGATGGCGGTGGAACCGAGCTTGAAGCGGCCCAGCTCCGCGCCTTTGTCGAGAACGATTGGCGCCCGTGCGGCTTCGTCGTAGCGGAAGCTTTTCAGGCTGCGCTTGGGCGGCGTCACCAGGCCGGCCCATACGGTTTCGATCGAGGCCACTATCATTGCGCCGACCAGCACCACGGCCATCGGGCCGCGCTCGGTATCGAACAGGCAGACCACCCGCTCGTTGCGGGCGAACAATTCGGGAACGTTCTCCGCGGTGCTTTGGTTGACCGAGAACAGGCGGCCCGGCACGTAGACCATTTCCCTCAAGGTGCCGGCCAGCGGCATGTGCACGCGGTGGTAGTCCTTGGGCGACAGGTAGATGGTGGCGAACGCGCCGCCCATAAAGGGATTGGCGCGCTCGGTGTCGCCGCCGAGCAGTTCGACCAGGCTGAAACTGTGGCCTTTGGCCTGGAAAATCCTGCCGTGTTCGATCTTGCCCAATTGGCTGACGGCGCCGTCGGCGGGGCAGAGTACCGCGTCCGGCCCTTGCGCCAACGGGCGGGCGCCCGGCTTCAGCGCGCGGGTGAAGAAGGCATTGAAATGCTCGAAGGCTTCGAGGTCTTCGACCTGCGCTTCGCTCATATCGACTTGGTACTGCTTGGCGAACCAGCCGATCAGACGATTTTTGAACCAGGCGACGCGGCAGTCGGCGGCGTAGCCGATCAGGCGCGACAGCAGATGGTGCGGCAGCAGGTATTGGCTGAGGATGAACAGGCGTTGTTTCATGGCGATCCTTTGAGATTGGGCGACGGGCGGCCGATGCGCGGCGGTCAGGCTCAGCGCTCGACGGGCGTGTCGGGATGATTGCCCCATTCGCCCCAGGAGCCGGCATAGGCTTTGACGCGCGGGTAACCGAGCGCTTTGGCCACCAGGTAAGTGAAACCGGAACGGTGGTGGGTCTGGCAGTGGGTGATGATTTCTTTGTCCGGGGTGATGCCGAGTTGGTTCAGCACGCTCGGCATGTCCTGGCGGATGCGTAGTGCGCGGGCCTGGTCCATGCCGGCGGTCCATTCGAAATTGACCGCACTCGGGATATGCCCGGCTTTGCTGGCCAAGGCCTTTTCACCGCGGTATTCGGCGGGCGAGCGTGCATCCCAAATGGCCAGATCGTCCGCGCCCAGGCGACTTTGCAGGTAAGCGCGGGTCGCGGTCGGGGCATCGTGCAGAGTCAACTCGAGTTTGCCGGCAAGCGGCGCCGGCACCTCTTCGCTGAGCGGAAGGCCTTCGGCTTGCCAGGCATGCAGGCCGCCGTCCAGGTAGTGATAACGCCGATGGCCGATGACATCGAGCAGCCAGATAAAACGCCCAGCCCAGCCGCCGCCCTCGTCGTCATACACCACGTAGACCGCATCCGGGCGATGGCCGAGCTCGGCGAACAACTGTTCCAGCTGCGCCTTTTCCGGTAACAGGCCGGGCGCGGGCGGCTGACCGAGCTGGGTGCGTTTCGGATCGACGAAGCGCGCCCCGGCGATATGTCCGGCGGCATAGCGCTGTGCGCTGCTCAGGTCGACCAGGATCAGCTCGTCGGCTTCCAGGCGGCTGGCCAGGTCGCGCGGTTCGATCACCAACGGCAGCGCGGCGAAAGCGTTCATGCGGGTCCCTTAAAAGAATCAAAGGGGGTGGATTGTAGCGGAAAGGTGTGGCGCTGTTGATCTAAGGTTGTGGTCGCCGATCCGCTTGGCGCCCGCGGCTGGCGAAGTTGCCGAGCGCGCGCTCGATGCATTGCGCGGTTTTAGCGAACGCTTGCACGCTGGCATCGTCGAGCGCCGCGCCGCCTTGGTCGGCGAAGACGATCAAGGCCACACGGCCGTTGCTGGCGAGCGAGCGGATCAGCAGGTGCTCGCCGGGGAACAGGCTTTTCAGCGCGCCGGGGAGCAGGGCTGAGAACTGCGCAATATTGGCCGGCGACAGGCGCAGTTGCCCCGGCTCCTTGAGCAGGCGCTTGAGGACCTGGCTTTGTTGCGGGTCGAGGGACAAAGTGCTCGCCGACTTGTCCAGGCCGGCATGTTGCTGGGCCAGCAGGCGGCTGTGGTTACGGTCGGCGATCAGCAGCAGTACGCGCTGCATGCCGCAGGCTTGGACGGCGTCGCGCATGCAGGTGGTGAGTTGCACGACATTGCCGAACGGGCTGGGCTGCGCCAGCAGTTGCGCGCACGCCTCGCGCCATGGGTTCGGCTTGGGGGCGGGCGCGGCGGCCGGCGTCGCGCGCAGATGCCGCTCCTGCCAAGGCCAGATCAGTGCCACGGCGGGGTGCCAGAGATCCTGTGGCGGTTGCTGCTGGGCATGTTGTACGGCGTTACGGTGGACCTGCTGCTGCACCTCATCCACCGGCAGTTGCAGGTAAAGACCGGTCAGGCGTTGCCAGCGCAGGTTATGCGAATCGTTCCAGGCGAAATGGGCGCTGAGCGTCAGACCGTTGGCCAGCAGGATGCAGTTGGCCGGCTGGGTCAGCCAGCGGCGCAGAGCCGGATCGTCGTCGAGCATTTGCCGCTGATGGATCGGGTGCTCGTTGTCCCGGGCGATATGCAGCGCTTTGACCAGCAGGCGCCGGTCGTCGAGCAGCAGGCGATAACCGGACACTATCCATTCCGGCAAGCGCCAGCGTTCTGCCAGTGCCAGGCAGAGGCGCAGCAGCGGAACGCCGAGCAGCTCCTGTTCGACCTTGCGGGCCGGCTCGCCCTTGAGCAGCACGCGCTGTTCCCAGGCATCGAACAGTTCGGGGCGGGCGCCGAGCAGCGTCCATATCGGCGCGAAAAACAGCAGGCTACCCCAGTGGATTTCCTGCCAAAGGCGCGCCAGACGCCCGGCAAACAGGCCGCTGGCCTGCTGCGCGGCGTGCTCGCTGATCAATTGCATCTGCCGTAGGCCACGGGGGATTTGCGCCTCCGGCAGTGCGGATTGATGCTTGAGCAGCTCTTCGGTGCGCTTCAGCCCCAGGCGGGTCAACGCGCTTTCCAGGCTCTCCACCGGTTCGTTCTGCCCTTGGCCCGAGCGGTTGGCTTCGCGCAGCACGCTCAGGGCGACAGCCGGGCTGTCGCGCATCGAGTCGGCGATCTCGCGCAGCGACCGACGGCTGTCGGCGAGCATACGCTGCACCTTCAACAGGTTTTCCGCGGGCACGGGCAATGGTGAGCTGTCCAGCTGTTTAAGCCAGGCGGCGAGAGTGCGCGGTAGTGGTGGAGGTGTGGGCATGCGGTTGAGCCAAGCTGGCTTTTAGCCTTAACTGGCTATAGTCTCGCGCATAACTTCCGATAAATAGAAGGGTTGTTTTGCGTAACCCTCACTTCCTTGGTTTTGGCACGTAGTTTTTATGGTAAAGATCATCGGCATTATTGTGGTGCTGGCCTGTGTGCTGGGCGGTTTCATACTGTCCGGCGGTCACTTCATGGCCTTGGTGCACCCTTTCGAAGTTTTGATCATTGGTGGCGCGGCGTTGGGGGCTTTCCTGCAGGCCAACCCCGGCCATATGTTCATGCACGTGTTCAAGAAGTCCTTGAGCATGTTCAGCTCCCGCTACACCCACGGTTACTACCTGGATGTGCTGAAACTGATTTACGAGATTCTCAATAAGAGTCGCCGCGAAGGCATGATGGCCATCGAGAGCGATGTCGAGGAGCCGGCGGCCAGTCCGATCTTCAGCAAATACCCGGGGATTCTCAAAGACGAGCGGATGACCGCTTATATCTGCGATTACCTGCGCATCATGTCGTCGGGCAATATGGCGCCGCACGAGCTGGAAGCCTTGTTCGACATGGAGATAACCAGCCTCAAGGAAGAACTCGAACACCCCGCCCATGCCGTGGCGAAAGTCGCGGACGGCATGCCGGCCATGGGTATCGTCGCGGCTGTATTGGGCATCGTGATCACCATGTCGGTTCTCGCCGAGGCCGACAACGCGGAGATCGGCCATAAAGTCGGCACCGCGTTGGTCGGTACCTTCCTCGGGATTCTCGCGTCCTACGGCTTCTTCGGCCCGCTGTCGAACGCTCTGGAGCACGATGCCAAGGAAGAAGTGAACGTCTACGAGGCGATCAAGGCCGGGCTGGTGGCGTCGGCATCCGGCATGCCGCCTTCGCTGGCCGTCGAATTCGCCCGCAAGGTGCTTTACCCGGCCCATCGCCCGAGCTTTATCGAGCTCGAGCAGGCGATGCGCGGGGGCTGACGGCTGAGCTATGGAAAACAATCAGCCGATTATCGTCAAGCGGGTCAAGAAGGTCGCCGGGGGCCATCACGGCGGCGCCTGGAAAATCGCCTTCGCCGACTTCGCCACGGCGATGATGGCGTTCTTTCTGGTGATGTGGCTGATGTCCGTGGCCACGCCCGAACAGAAGAAGCTGATCTCCGGATACTTCAAAGACCCGATCGGTTTTTCCGAAAGCGCCAGCCCATACGTCATCGATTTGGGCGGCTCGCCGACACCTGCGCCCGATCGCACGCTCAACCCCGAGCCGCAAGAGCGGCAGGACAGCGGCCAGACCGATGTCGACCCTGAACAGGCCGAAAGCATCGCCGAAGAGGCGGAGCGCGAACGCCTCGAACTGTTGCTCCAGGAGTTGCAGAACAAGGTCGAAGAGAACCCGGAGTTGCAGCGTTTCAAGGACCAGATCCTGTTCGAAATCACCCAGGACGGTTTGCGCATCCAGATCACCGACGCCGAGAACCGGCCGATGTTCGACCTCGGCAGCGCGCGCTTGCAGCCGTACTTCGAAGACATTCTGCTGGCCATGGCCGATACCATCAAAGCGGTGCCGAACAAGATCAGCGTCAGCGGCCATACCGATGCCAAACCCTTTGTCGGGCGCGGCGATTTCGGTAACTGGGAACTGTCCGCCGATCGCGCCAACTCGGCCCGTCGCGCCCTGGTCGCCGGCGGTTACGACGAAGACAGAGTGGCCCGGGTCGTGGGGTATGCCTCCTCAGCACTGTTCGACCGCGACGATCCGCTGAACCCGATCAACCGCCGGATCGATATCGTGGTGCTGACCAAGAAGGCCCAGCGCGAGATCGAGGGCGAGCAGGGCGCCGAGCCAGCGTCGGGCGATGGCGAAGCGCCGGTCGACGACGCGTCAAGCGACGGTGCGAGTAGCGTTCGGCCATCGCCCGCGCCTGCCGCTGAGCCGGCAGCGGAGCCGGGGCGCTTGAATATCTTCGACGAAGGCGCCTTGCAGCTCGATGAGCAACCCGATTAACGCGTCTCGCCGATACGACAAGGCCGCGATCGTTCGCGGCCTTGTCGTATCCAGCACCAGCCGCTTCAGTAATCCGGCTCCGGCAGGCTGGCCAGGATATGCCGGTAGCTGGCCATGCGCTGCGGGTGCACGCGGCCTTCTTCGAGGGCCTTGAGCAGCGCGCAGCCGGGCTCGCGGTCGTGTTTGCAATCGCGGAAGCGGCACTGGCCGATCAGCTCGTGGAACTCGATGAAACCCGCTTCGACGTCGTCGCGACTCACATGCACCAGGCCGAATTCGCGGATACCCGGCGAGTCGATCAACTCGCCGCCGCCGGGGAAGTGGAACAGCCGCGCCGTGGTGGTGGTGTGGGTGCCCTTGCCGGTCAGCTCGGACAGCGCGCCGACTCGGGTGTCGACTTCCGGCAGCAGGCTGTTGACCAATGACGACTTGCCCACCCCGGACTGGCCGACGAAGACGCTGACGTGCCCGTCCAGGCGCTTTTGCAGCTGCGTCATACCGTCGCCTTCATGGGCGGAGACTTCCAGCAGCGGGTAGCCGAGTTGGCGGTAGACGCCGAGCATGGCGTTCAGCGCCACGGCGTTCTGTTCGTCGAGCAGGTCGGTTTTGTTCAGCAGCAGCAGGGGGCGGATGCCGGCGTGTTCGGCGGCCACCAGGTAGCGGTCGATCAGATTGGCGTGGGGTTCGGGCAGTGGCGCGAAAACGATGACGATCAGGTCGACGTTGGCCGCGACGGGCTTCAACTGGCCGCGGGTGTCCGGGCGGCACAGTTCGGTGCTGCGCGGCAGCTGCGCGACTATCACGCCGATGCCCTGGTTGCCCGCGCGCCACACCACGCGGTCGCCGGTGACCATGGTCGGCAGGTTGGCGCGCAAGTGGCAGCGAAAGACCTGGCCGGCCAGTTCGCCATCCAAGGCCTCGACTTCGACCTGCACGCCGAAGTGGGCGATCACCAGGCCCACTTGCTCTGGGCCCAGGTCGCCGCCTTCTAAGGTCTGTACGGCTTGCGATTCGCGTTTGGCGGCGCGGGCGGCGCGTTCGCCCTGAATCTTTTCGATGCGCCAGTTTTGCCGGCGGTTGAGTTGGCGTTTGGCCATGAAGGTTCCGAGAGTTGAAGAGCAATGGAAGCGGTTGCGAGTCTAGCACGCGCGGCCCTGCGGACATTGTCGATCGGCGGCGGTTAGAATTGCCGGACTTTGGCGTGTCGAGGGCGTGCAGGTGAATAGAACGCGACCATGGTTGAGCCGCTACCCGGCGCTATTGGCCTTGCTGGTGCAAGTGTTGGCGTTGCTGTCGGTTGCCGTTGCGGTCTATCTGCTGGCGCAGCTTTCCGCATGGCGTCCGAGCGCGCTGGCCGCCGGGCTGACGCAGGGGCTGTTGGCCGCGAGCCTGGGGCAATGGCTGGGGCTGTCGCGTTGGTGGTGGTGGCTGAATCTGGCCTTCGTGCCCGCCGTGCTTCTTCTGAACGGCGCGGCGCTGCCGTCCTGGGTGTTTCTGCTGAGCTTTGCCCTGCTGCTGCTGGTGAACTGGAACAGCTTCGGCGAGCGCGTGCCGCTCTACCTGACCGGGGCGAACAGTCGTCGGCAGTTGGCTGTCTTGCTCGCTCGGCAACCCGCCGGTTTCCGCTTCGTCGACCTCGGCTGTGGGCCGGCCGGCGCTTTATCGCGGCTGGCGCGGCAGTTTCCGCAAGGGTGCTTCGTCGGCGTCGAAACCGCGCCCTTGCCATTCGCTATCGCCTGGCTGCGCTGTTGGCGGCAAGCCAATTGCGAGATTCGCTATGAGAATCTCTGGCGCTGCGATTTGTCGGGGTTCGATCTGGCCTATTGCTTTCTCTCGCCGGCACCCATGGCCGCGCTTTGGGAAAAAGCCAGGGCGCAGTTGCCGGCTGGCGCCCAACTGATCAGCAATACCTTCGAGATCCCGGGCGTGCCGGCCGACGAGCAGATCGAGCTGCACGATTGGCGACGCTCGCGGTTGTTGGTATGGCATATGCCCGGCTGATTTATTCGCTAGACTTGCCACCTAAGCCAAGGAGCCCACCATGCAGAACCCGCTGAACCTGATCTGGATCGATCTGGAAATGACCGGCCTGGAGCCGGACAAAGACGTCATCATCGAGATGGCGACCATCGTCACCGACAGCGAGCTGAATGTGCTCGCCGAGGGGCCGGTGATCGCCGTGCACCAGAGCGATGAGCTGCTCGCCGGCATGGATGAGTGGAATACCCGCACCCATGGCCAGAGCGGCCTGACCCAGCGCGTGCGCGAAAGCAAGATCGGCCCGGCCGAAGCCGAGGCGCTGACCATCGCTTTCCTGGAACAGTGGGTACCCCAGGGCAAATCGCCGATCTGCGGCAACAGCATCGGCCAGGATCGGCGCTTTCTGTACCGCTATATGCCGAATCTGGAAGCCTATTTCCATTACCGCTATCTGGATGTCTCGACCCTGAAAATCCTGGCCGAGCGCTGGGCGCCGCAGGTCAAAGACGGTTTCGTGAAAAAAGGTAGCCACCAGGCGCTGGACGATATCCGCGAATCGATTGCCGAGCTCAAGTACTACCGCGAGCACCTGCTTAAGGTTTGAGGTGCGGCAAAAAAACGTAGCCCGGATGCAATCCGGGGGCGATGCTTGGCGCGAAATCGCTCCCGGATTGCATCCGGGCTACAAGATTGCGTAGGTTGGCGCTGAGCTTGCGAAGCCCAACGGGGACTACCACTTCGCTGTGTTGGGCTTCGCGGAACTCAGCCCAGCCTACCGGTCAACCAGGCTTGGGGCTTCGATGCTGCGCCAGCGCCCACTGCACATGCTCGCGCACCAGTTCCGACGGGTGATCGCGGCGCGCCTCCAGTGCCTCCAGCACCGGAATGCTCGAGGGGGCGTTGCCCAGGCCGACCGCCAGGTTGCGCAGCCAGCGCTCGTAGCCGGCGCGGCGTAGCGGGGAGCCTTCGGTGCGGCTGAGAAATTCCTCTTCGCTCCAACGGAACAGCTGCGCCAGCTCGGCATTATCGAGCTGGTGGCGCGGCTGGAAGTCGCCCTGTTCGGTCGGGCGGGCGAAGCGGTTCCACGGGCAGACCATCTGGCAGTCGTCGCAGCCGAATACCCGATTGCCGATGGGCGCGCGCAATTCGGTGGGAATCGGGCCTTTCAGCTCGATGGTCAGGTAGGAAATGCAGCGCCGTGCATCCAGCACATAAGGCCCGACGAACGCGGCGGTCGGGCAGATATCCATGCAGGCCGTGCAGCGCCCGCAATGCTCCGTGGCGTGGGGCGGATCCACTGGCAGGGGCAGGTCGACGAACAGTTCGCCGAGAAAGAAATAGCTGCCGGCCTTGCGATTGAGCACCAGGGTGTTTTTACCGATCCAGCCGAGGCCGGCCTGTTCGGCGATGGCTTTTTCCAGCACCGGGGCGCTGTCGACGAAGGCGCGAAAGCCGAAGGGACCGATCTGTTGCTGAATGCGTTCGGCGAGCTGTTGCAGGCGTTTGCGGATCAGCTTGTGGTAGTCGCGGCCCAGGGCGTAACGCGAGACGTAGGCCTTTTCCGGCTCGGCCAGGCGTTTGGCCATCTGCGTGTCGCCGGGCAGGTAGTCCATGCGCAGCGAAACCACACGCAAAGTGCCCGGCACCAGTTGTTCGGGGTGGGAGCGCTTGCTGCCGTGGGCGGCCATGTAGTCCATCTCGCCCTGGTAACCGGCGTCCAGCCAGCGTTGCAGGTGCGCCTCGTGCTCGCCCAGCTGCAGCCCGGCGATGCCGACTTGCTGAAAGCCCAGCTCGCGGCCCCAATCCTTGATCGATTGGGCGAGGGCATCGAGGTCGAGTGAATCGGTGGTCATGCTGAACGGGACGCCAGGGCGGAGGTGGGTATAATTCTGCCAGACATCGGAGCCGACGCATGCCGCAATCGCCAGACAATCTTCCCCTAGCCCTGTATAGCGCCGCCCAGGTGCGCGAACTCGACGCCCGGCTGATCGCCGCCGGCACGTCGGGTTTCGAACTGATGAGCCGCGCCGCCCATGCCTGCTGGCGCGCCTTGCGCCGGCGCTGGCCGGATGCCGGCGAGGTCACGGTGTTGGCCGGGCGCGGCAACAATGCGGGCGACGGCTATCTGGTCGCGGCCCTGGCGCTACGCGCCGGTTGGCGGGTGCAAGTGCTGGCGGTCGGTGATCCGGCGCAGCTGCAGGGCGATGCCGCCTCGGCGCGCGACGAGGCGTTGGCCGCGGGCGTCGTCGTTGCGCCTTGGCGCGAGCAGGCGGTATTGCAGGGCGTGGTGATCGATGCGCTGCTCGGCACCGGCCTGGCCGGCGCCGTGCGCGAACCCTATGCCCAGGCCATCCGTCAGTTGAATGCCAGCGGTTTGCCGGTGCTGGCGGTGGACATCCCCTCGGGGTTGTCAGCCGATAACGGTCAAGTGCTCGGCGTTGCCGTACAGGCGGAGCTGACGGTGACCTTTATCGGCTTGAAGCTGGGGCTGTTCACCGGCGTGGCGGCGGATTTTATCGGCGAATTTCTATTCGACGATCTGCAGGCCGAGGCCAGCCAGGTTGCCGGGCAGGCATTCAGCGCGCAGCGCCTGGCCCTGGCGAATGTGCCGTGCATGCCCGGGCGGCCGCGCACCGTACATAAAGGGCAGTTGGGCCATGTGCTGGTGGTCGGCGGCGACCGCGGTCTGGCCGGCGCGGCCCTGCTTTCCGCACAAAGCGCGTTGCGCGCCGGCGCCGGCTTGGTGTCCCTGGCCACGCGGGCCGAGCACCTGGCGGCCGCGCAAGCGCGCTTGCCGGAAGTGATGAGCGCGGCGCTGGCCTCGGCGAATCAGCTGTTGGCGCTGGGCGCGCACGTCAGCGTCTGGGTGGTCGGTCCGGGGTTGGGGCAGCAGGCCTGGGGGCGTAGCCTGTTGTCGGCTGCGGCGATCAGCGACGCGCCTCAGGTGTGGGATGCCGATGCGCTGAATCTGTTGGCGCTCGGTGCGGTCCAGATGCCGCAAGGTGGTGTGATCACTCCCCATCCGGGCGAGGCCGGCCGCCTGCTGGGCATTCCGACGGCGCAGGTGCAGGCCGATCGTCCCGCCGCAGCCCGCGCCCTGGCCAAACGATACGGGGTGGTGTGCGTATTGAAGGGCGCGGGCAGCCTGATCGCCGACCCCGAGGGGGCGTTGCTGCTGTGCGATCGTGGTCATCCGGCGATGGCGGGCGCCGGCTTGGGCGACGTGCTCGCCGGGCTGATCGGTGCCTTGATGGCGCAGGGGTTGGCGGCCATGGCGGCGGCCAGTCTCGGTGTTTGGTTGCATGCGCGGGCCGGCGAACGGCTGGCGGAACAAGGGGTTGGGCTAGCCGCGAGCGATCTATGCGCGGCTATTCGCCAGTTATTGCGGGAGCACTCGGTTTGTCTGAACTAGAACTATATGCCGCCGACGAAGAGGCGATGCTGGCGCTGGGCGCACGAATCGCCAAGGCGACCGGCGGTGTCGGGGTGATCTATCTGCATGGCGATTTGGGCGCCGGCAAGACCACCTTGTCGCGCGGCATCATTCGTGGCCTGGGCCATGTCGGGGCGGTGAAGAGCCCGACCTTCACCCTGGTCGAGCCCTACGAAATAGGCGCTATCCAGGCGTTCCATTTCGATCTCTATCGGCTGCTCGACCCCGAGGAGTTGGAGTTTCTCGGTATCCGCGATTATTTCGCCGGCGAGGCCTTGTGCCTGGTCGAGTGGCCCGAGCGCGGAGCAGGCGTTTTGCCAAAGGCCGACCTGGACATTACCATTGCGGCAAAAGCGGCCGGTCGGTCCTTGCGCTTGCAGGCGCAAGGCGCGCGCGGCGAAGCCTGGTGTGCCGCTCTGGCCGTCGGGGCATGATCAAAATAATGGGGTTGGCTATGCGCATCGGCGCAGTTTTCATCGCGGTTGCAGTGGGATTGGCGGCGTTCGCCGCCGAAGTGTCGGCTGCATCGGATGTACGCAGCGTGCGGCTATGGCGCGCGCCGGATAACACGCGCCTGGTCTTCGACCTGTCCGGCCCGGTGAAGCACTCGGTGTTCACCCTGGGCTCGCCGGATCGTATCGTCATCGATGTCAGTGGCGCCAAGCTGGTCACCCCGTTGGATAATCTGCCATTGAGCAATACCCCGATCACCGGCGTGCGCTCGGCGCAACGCAGCCCGGAAGAGTTACGGGTGGTGATCGACCTATCGGCGACGGTTACCCCGAAGAGCTTTACCCTGGCGCCCAATCAGCAATATGGCCATCGCCTGGTCGTCGATCTGTTCGATAGCGAGGCCGCGGCGGCCCCCGAGTTGCCCAGCACCTCGACCGCCAGTACCCCGCCTGTGCCGGTAACGCCGACCCAGGCGCCACCCCGGGCGACGCCGGCCGGCGGCAAGCGCGATATCGTCATCGCCATCGACGCAGGGCATGGCGGCGAAGACCCAGGCGCGTTGTCGCCGGTCAAAGGTCAGTTCGAAAAGCACGTGACCCTGGCGATCGCCAAGGAGTTGCAGCGCCAGATCAATGCCGAGAAGGGTTTTCGCGGCGAGTTGGTGCGTACCGGCGATTACTTCATTCCGCTGCGCAAACGTACCGATATCGCCCGCAAAAAAGGCGCCGATCTGTTCGTCTCCATTCATGCCGACGCGGCGCCGCGGGCCGCGGCCTTTGGTGCCTCGGTGTATGCCCTGTCGGATCGCGGCGCGACTTCGGAAACCGCGCGCTGGCTGGCCGATTCGGAAAATCAGTCGGACCTGATCGGTGGTGCCGGCAACGTCAGCCTCGACGATAAGGACCGCATGCTCGCCGGGGTGCTGCTGGACCTGTCGATGACCGCCTCGCTGTCGTCCAGCCTGAATGTCGGCAATAAGGTCTTGGGCAATATGGGGCGCATCACGCCCTTGCATAAGCGCCGGGTCGAGCAGGCCGGCTTTATGGTGCTGAAGTCGCCGGATATCCCATCGATCCTGGTCGAGACCGGTTTCATCTCCAATCCCAACGAAGCGCGTAAACTGGCCTCTTCCGCCCATCAACAAGCCTTGGCGCGCTCGATCACCAGCGGCGTGCGACAGTTCTTCCATGAAAACCCGCCGCCCGGCAGCTACATCGCCTGGATGCGCGATAACGGCAAAATCGCCGTCGGCCCCCGTGAGCATGTGGTCAGCTCGGGCGAGAGTCTGGCGCTGATCGCTCAGCGTTATCAGATCAGTCTGGGTGTGCTGCGTAGCGCCAATGCGCTGAGCTCCGACGTGATTAAAGTCGGGCAGAAATTGCAGATTCCAGACACCGCCCTGGCGTCGCAGCCATGAGCGAGCCGACCCGCATCCAATTGCTGAGCCCGCGTCTGGCCAACCAGATCGCCGCCGGCGAGGTGGTCGAACGCCCTGCTTCGGTGATCAAGGAACTGCTGGAAAATAGCCTGGACTCCGGCGCCAAGCGTATCGAGGTGGATGTCGAGCAGGGCGGCGTCAAGCTTCTGCGGGTGCGCGACGACGGCAGCGGCATCGCTCCCGACGATTTGCCGTTGGCCCTTGCACGCCATGCCACCAGCAAGATTCGCGAACTGGAAGACCTCGAGCAAGTCATGAGCCTGGGCTTTCGCGGCGAGGCGTTGGCCTCGATCAGCTCGGTCGCGCGCCTGACCCTGACCTCGCGTACCGCCGATGCCGAACAGGCCTGGCAGGTGGAAACCGAGGGTCGCGAAATGCAGCCGCGCGTCCAGCCGGCGGCGCATCCGGTCGGTACCTCGGTGGAAGTGCGCGATCTGTTTTTCAATACCCCGGCGCGGCGCAAGTTCCTCAAGGCCGAGAAAACCGAATTCGATCATCTACAGGAAGTCATCAAGCGCCTGGCGCTCGCGCGCTTCGATGTCGGCTTTCATCTGCGCCATAACGGCAAGGCCGTGCTGTCGTTGCACGAAGCCGGCGACGATGTCAGTCGTGCCCGGCGTGTCGCCTCGGTCTGCGGCGCGGCCTTTCTCGAGCAGGCGTTGCCCATCGAAATCGAGCGCAACGGCTTGCGTTTATGGGGCTGGGTGGGTTTGCCGACGTTTTCCCGTAGTCAGGCCGATTTGCAGTATTTCTATGTGAATGGCCGCACGGTGCGCGACAAATTGGTCGCCCATGCGGTGCGTCAGGCATACCGCGACGTGCTGTTCAACGGTCGTCACCCGACGTTCGTGCTGTTCCTGGAAATCGATCCCTCGGTGGTCGACGTCAACGTGCATCCGACCAAGCACGAAGTGCGTTTTCGCGATGGGCGTATGGTTCACGATTTCCTCTATGGCACCTTGCACCGCGCCTTGGGCGAAGTGCGCCCGGAGGATCAACTGGCGGCGCCGGCCGCCGTGGCCGGGATGTTCGCGCCGACCGGGCAGGCCGCCGGCGAGTTCGGCCCGCAAGGCGAGATAGGCTTGGCCGCCAGCTTGCTCGAACCCCAGCCCGCGGCGTCGGTCTGGCGCTCGCCGGGTGCCGGCTATCAGGGCGTGCGGCCGGGACCGGCAATGCCCGCCGCCGAAACGCAGGGCGCTTATCGCGAGTTCTTTTCGCCGCTGCCGGGTACGCCTGCGAGCCTGCCCGAAGCCCAGGGCGATGTGCCGCCGCTCGGTTATGCGATCGCCCAGTTGAAGGGCATCTATATCCTCGCGGAGAACGTGCAAGGCTTGGTCGTGGTGGATATGCACGCGGCCCATGAGCGCATTACCTATGAGCGGCTGAAAGTCGCTATGGCTAGCGAAGGGCTGCGCGGCCAGCCATTGCTGGTGCCGGAGTCCATCGCCGTCAGCCAGCGCGAGGCCGATTGCGCCGAGGAACATGCCGCCTGGTTTCAGCGCCTGGGCTTCGAGTTGCAGCGTCTGGGCCCGGAAAGCCTGGCGGTCCGGCAAATTCCGGCGCTGCTCAAACAGGCCGAAGCGACCCGTCTGGTACAGGACGTGCTCGCCGATCTGCTGGAGTACGGCACCACCGATCGCATTCAGGCCCACCTCAACGAACTGCTCGGCACCATGGCCTGCCACGGCGCGGTACGCGCCAATCGACGCCTGACCCTGCCGGAAATGAACGCATTGCTGCGCGATATGGAACACACCGAGCGCAGCGGCCAGTGCAATCACGGGCGTCCGACCTGGACGCAGATGGGCATGGACGACCTCG
>NZ_CAMPHN010000099.1 GCF_946885885.1 uncultured Pseudomonas sp. | reverse complement strand
ACGGCATGGGCGAAGGCCGCTTGTTCTGGCACGCCCGGCGCGTTTCCGGACGCAATCCGGGACGGCATGGCACCGATATGCTGCTGAGCCTGGTCGATACCCATTTCAATCCCGCCGTCGATGTGCCCGACTACAGCCTCACCGCCGAGTTGCTGTGCACCAACCGGCATCTGGCGGAAACTCTGCCGGCCGGCACCCGCCTGGATTTCGAACGTCCCGGTCCGGTACTGCGGGTCAGCCTGCTGCGCTCGCCCCATGCGCAGTCGTTACCGGCACTGGGCGGCGCCTCGCGTTGGCGGTTGGTATCGCAATTGACCCTCAATCATCTGTCGTTGGTGGAGGGCGAGCAGGCTCTCGCTGCGCTCAAGGAAATGCTGACCCTGCATAACGTGCGCGACGAAGCCGCTGCCCGGCGGCAGATCGAAGGGCTGAGCGGCATCACCAGCGTACGCATCGTCGAGCGGGTCGGTCGCGATGCCTGGCGCGGCTGGCGCAATGGCCTGGAAGTGCGCATCGGCCTCGATCCGCAATATTTCGTCGGCGCCAGCCCTCTGTTGTTTTCCGGGGTGTTGGCGCATTTTTTCTCGCTCTACGCCAATACCAACCGCTTCGTGCGCACCGTGCTGCTGCTCGGCGATAAGGAGATCAAGACATGGCGTCCCCAGGTCGGCGAACCGCTGTCGCTGTAGGCGAGCGCCTGCGCGACGAGCCGCAGGCGTTCGAACTGTTGCAGGCGTTGTTGCTGCTCGAGCGCGCGCAACCGAAGGCGACGCCCTTGGGCCAAGGCATCGACCCGCGCCGTGAGGCGGTGCGGTTGCGCGGGCCACTGACGCCCGTGTTCGCCGCCAGCCAGGTGGCGCGCCTGGAATTTGCCGAAGAACAGCGGCAGCCGGTCCTCAGCACTCCGGTATTCGGCCTTGGCGGCCCGGACGGGCCCTTGCCTTATGCCTATCAAGAGTGGTTGCAGCAACGCGCGCGGCTCAAGGACCACGGCCCGGCGGAATTCCTCGACCTGTTCCAGCACCGCCTGCTGTCGCTGCTCTATCGCATTCTCTGCAAACACCGGGTGGCGATCGGTTTCGTGCCGCCGCAGGACAGCCCCGTGCAGGCTCAGTTGCGTGCTCTTACCGGCCTGTTGCCGCGCCCGCTGCAAGGGCGCCAGGCGATTCCCGATGGGCTGATCATGGCCCGCGCCGCGCTGTTCGCCGGCGCCCGGCGCTCCCTGGCCGGTTTCGAAACCATCGCTCGTCATCACTTCGCCGTGACCGTGCGTGTCGAACAATTCCAGGGCGCCTGGCGCGAGATCCCCGCCGCCAGCCGCAGTTGCCTGGGTCGCCCCGGGCGTAACCTGAGCCTCGGTCGCACCGCGGTGGCCGGCAAGCGGGTGTGGGACGAGCATGCCGGTATCCGCATCGTGCTCGGCCCGCTCAACGGCAAGCGCTACCCGAGCTTCCTGCCGGACGGCCCGGCCCACGCTCAATTGGCCGCGCTGGCCAGGTTCTACTTCGGCCCCGATCTGGACTGCTCGCTACGCCTGCTGGTCAGCGAAACCCCTGGCCTGTCGTTAAGTCGCCAGGCGCCGCCGCGGGCCGGCTGGAGCAGTTGGCTGGAGCGCGAGCCGAAGCGCCAGTTGCGCCATATCGATACACGCCTGATCGCTGCGGAGAGTGCCTGAACATGGATCTCGGAACCCTGGTCACCCGCCTCAACGGCGATTGCCGCCGTGCCCTGGAGCGCGCCGCCCAGCGCTGCATGCAGCGCGGCCATCATTACGTGGAAATCGAGCACCTGCTGCTCGAACTACTGGATATCGAAGGCGGCGACCTGGCCTGCCTGCTGCCGCGCTTCGGCCTGGAGCGCGACGCTCTGGCCGCCGAAATCAACCTAGCCTTGGAGCTGTTCAAGGGCGGTTGCACCCGCACGCCGGCATTCTCCAATCAGACCGTGGCGGTGCTCGAAGACGCCGTATTACAAGCCAGTGTGCAGCGCCTGGAGAGCGTGCGCTCGGGCATGTTGTTGCTGGCCGTGCTCGACCGCGACGAACGCCGCGCGCTGCTGCTCAACAGCGCGTCCTCGTTGTTGCGCATCCCCCGCGAGGCGTTGCGCGGAAATCTTCAGGAATGGACCGCGCCGTCCCGCGAGAGCGGCGCCGCTGTGGCCGGTAAACCCGCTAAAGGCGCCAAGGCCGGCAGCGAGCCGTCGCTGCTCGATCAGTTCACCCAGGACCTCACCGAAGACGCGCGCAACGGCCGCATCGACCCCATCGTCGGGCGCGACGGCGAGATCCGCCAGACCATCGACATCCTCCTGCGCCGTCGGCAGAACAACCCGATCCTGGTCGGCGCCCCCGGCGTCGGCAAAACCGCGGTGGTCGAGGGCCTGGCTCTGCGCATCGCCGCCGGCGACGTGCCGCCGCCGCTCAAGGACGTTGCGGTGCGGGTGCTCGATCTCGGTCTGCTGCAAGCCGGCGCCGGGGTCAAAGGCGAATTCGAGCAACGCCTGAAAGGCGTGATCGACGGCGTGCGCAGTGCCGACAAGCCGATCATCCTGTTTATCGACGAAGCCCACACCCTGATCGGGGCCGGCGGCGCCGAAGGCGGCAGCGACGCGGCTAACCTGCTCAAACCGGCCCTGGCCCGTGGCGAGCTGCGCACCGTCGCCGCCACCACCTGGCTGGAATACAAGAAGTACTTCGAGAAAGACCCGGCGCTGACCCGGCGCTTCCAGCTGGTGCAGGTGGAAGAGCCGGACGAAGTCACCGCCGTCGAGATGCTGCGCGGCGTCGCCAGCAAACTGGAGCAGCACCACGGCGTGCAGGTGCTGGATGCGGCGATTCACGACGCGGTGAAACTTTCCCATCGCTATATTTCCGGTCGCCAATTGCCGGACAAGGCCATCAGTATCCTGGACACCGCCTGCGCCCGCGTCGCCCTGGCCCAGCACGACGTGCCGCCCCAACTGGAAAGCCTGCGCCACCGCCAGGTCGCGGTGCAGGACGAACTCGAGCGGCTCAAGCGCGAACAGGCCACCGGCCTCGACCACAGCGCGCGCATCGGCGAACTGGACAGCGAAACCCTCGGCAACGCCCAGAGCATTCGCGAGCTGGAAACGCGCTGGGGCGAAGAGCGCGAGGCGGTTCGCGAGTTATTGGAAACCCGCCGCGAACTACTGACCCTGAGCGAAAGCGCCGACGCCAGCAAACCGGCCAAGGAACTGGACAGCCGCATCGACCAACTGGCCGCCGAACTGGTCCGCTTGGAACACGGCCTGGAAGCGATTCGCCAGGACGACCCACTGGTGCCCGAACAGGTCGACTCGAAGATAGTCGCCGCGGTGATCGCCGGCTGGACCGGCATCCCGGTGGGCAAGATGCTCGCCGACGAAGCCCATGCCGTGCGCACCCTCGGCCAGCGCATGGGCCAGCGGGTGATGGGCCAGGACGTCGCCCTCGGCACCATCGCCCAGCGCATCCAGGCTTACCGCGCCGGGCTCACCGATCCGGCCAAGCCGGTCGGGGTGTTCCTGCTGGTCGGCCCCACCGGCGTCGGCAAAACCGAAACCGCCTACGCCCTGGCCGACGCCCTGTACGGCGGCGAGCGCAACCTGATCAGCATCAACCTCTCCGAATACCAGGAAGCCCACACCGTCAGCCAGCTCAAAGGCGCACCGCCCGGCTACGTCGGCTACGGCAGCGGCGGCGTGCTCACCGAAGCGGTACGGCGCAGACCCTATTCGGTGGTGCTGCTCGACGAAATCGAAAAGGCCCACCCCGACGTGCTCGAAGCCTTCTACAACGTCTTCGACAAAGGCGTGATGGAAGACGGCACCGGCCTGGTGGTGGATTTCAAGAACACCGTGATGCTCGCCACCAGCAACGTCGGCGCCGAACTGATCCTCGACACCCCGGCCGAACAGCTCGGCAGTGAAATGTTCAACAACCAATTGCGCCAGGAACTGCTGCGCAACTTCCGCCCGGCCTTCCTCGCACGTATGACCGTGGTGCCCTACCGCAACCTCGACGACGCCACCCTGGAAAATATCGTCAAGGCCAAATTGGGCAAACTCCGCACCCGTTACAAAGCCGCGACCGGAAAACACTTCGACTTCGACCCCGGCATCGTCCAGGCGGTACTGGCCAAGTGCAGCTCGGCGGGAGTGCGGGATATCGAGAATGTACTGATGACGGAAGTGGCGGGGAAGTTGGCGGAGTGGGTGTTGGAGTGATCACTTCAACTCACACGGAACAAGCGATCAAGACGTTTGAAAAACGTGACATCCATAAAAGGATGATGTGATGCCAAGCGGACACAGAACTGATCTCAACCTAGCGAACGTCAAATCAAAGAAAGACAAATCACTGACTTACATCAGGAACGAGCTTCTGAAACTCGATAAACACTTCAGAGCCCGCACTGTCATTTTCCTGGGCGAAAGCCATACCAATGACATTGATATCGCCATCAATACTTCGCTAGTCGCAGCGCCACCCTTGCTGAGAGACAACGCAACTCGCGTTATCTTTGAACGCCTTCTGGATAACAGGTATGAAGCTGGCACCAGCACGGACGTCGACTGCAAGACAGAGAAAATCGATCTTAATGCAACGCCTCTCGAGCGAAGTAAACGCATGGCAGTGATGATAGAGGATGCCTTTGTAAACGATGCGAAGACGCTCGTGTATGTGGTCTGCGGCAGTCGTCACGGCCCTGAAATTTTCACCGCACTCGAAAAAATATGTTCGGCGGAATTTTCATACGTCATCAAGCCGTCGGTCACTGACTGACGGAAGAGGTCCGCAAAGGGGGCAGATTAATTTTTCCATCCAACAGATGATCAAAGGTCTCAAACGGGAGGAGTCCAGTAATGTAAGAAACATTGGCTTGTAAGAAATGGGACGGATTTATTTTTGTTAGATAAAATAAATCCGTCCCCTTTAGTGCACAGGAATTGATAATGAGAAGAACATCCTAAGACCCACTACAGATGCCGCCAAGCTGATGAAGTAATGCAAATATTCCGATACCTTCGCTGTTTAGGGAATAGTCATCCAGTGGCGAGTTTCACAGGAATTAGCGGAAATGAAAATTGGCAGTTTCAATATTGAGAAGAATGGGCTTTCCTCTACCGATATCAAGCAGAGCCAAGTCGATACGTTTATCGATAACTGCTGCTCCAATAAGTACTGGGATGCAGACCTTGTTTTCATCTGTGAAGTGCACTCTGGTCAGTTGGATAACTATCGCTCGAATTTGAGTGATCGCTATCCAACTTACAACGTTTCGGCGTTTGCAGGGGGCTACTCGAACGGCTACATCGTGATGACAAAGGCCTTTCAGCAAATCGAAGTCGTTGCGCAAGGAAATTTGAAAGGTCTCAACAGGGAACTCATCGCGGCCTATGCAACGGGAGTCGACGGCTATACAGGATATGTTTTTCTTGCACACTTCAAATCCGGGCAGACCAATCTGACCAAAAGCCAACTGATGAACTGTACGGCTTTGGATGGAAATTGGGTCGTTACCGGTGATCTGAACTTCGATTACAACAATCTCAACCAGCTCAACCCGCCGGGACTCGGTTACGAGTGCTGGAATGGTCAAGCCACCCAAGCAAAGGGAGGAATTCTTGACTGGGTTCTCGCCTCACCTAACGTTCAGGTGAAGCCTATTGACATAACCGGGCTGGGCAATGAATTCGACATGAGCGGACCGGATCATCGCCCGATTCTCTTCGAAGTCAAATCTTGAATAGTTCGATTGCTATAAATGGAGCGGTATTTATTAAAACTACGCTACTTAACGATAAATCCCTCCGCCTTCCTATTTTCTGAGCAGAGAAGCAAGGCAAGGAAATCATATGAAGCCCGGTAACGCCGTTTTGGCCCTATTACGTAATCAGCCGAAAACAGCAATCAGCGCGTGGGGATTTATCGTGCGAGGTGAGCCGTTATCCAACCCGCAGGGCGGAGGCTGCACCTTGACCTGTCAGCAATACCGCAATTCGAGCATCTACCAAATCGATGTGGTCGCAGGCGGTCCTGATTGGCATATCCCTTTCGGCTATGGTGAAGCGAGGTATTGTGACGTACCCAGTGGGCAGCCGAATGGCACGTTGGTGGTGACATTCCCTATGAACGGCTGTGCGCTGTCGGTTCATGCCACCGCTACCGGGAATAGGTTTTTCCATGACTCGGATGGCAACTCCATGGGGGGGTTGGTAGTTGGCCAACAGAAAATTCGCGTCACCTATGCCGACTATGCCGGGCCGGACAATACTGCCCATGAACGCAGCCTGCGCTACTTCGGGCCAGACAAGGACAATGCCGGTGGCTATGAGCACAGCATCATTTGCGTCAAAGAGGGCGATGAATGGGGCGTCTATACCTCGGCCGTCATACGGCTCAACGCCGATGCCTGGCAGATTAAAGACCGCGTGCCTTACGCAGTAGGTCGCTTTGCCGACTGAGGAAAGTCATGACCCGCCCCACCGACACCACCACCAGCCTTTCCCTTACCGCCACGGCGTTGGCCGATCTCTACCCGGAGCACCTGTCCGGCGAGGAGGCGTTGAACAGCCTCGGTAGCCTGACTCTGCACGGCTACAGCGCTACCGCCCTGACCATGGCCGATGCGGTGGCTTCGCACCTGACGACGACCTTGCATAACGACGCCATGCAGCGGCCGCTCGATGCGCTCTGTGCGGAGATTCGTCAGTTGCCCGGCGACGCCACGGCCGAGCGCTATAACCTGCTGTTGCGGCCCTGGTTGTGGTGGCTGACCCTGGCCAGCAATAACCGGGTGTTCCAGAACCTGGCGACCAGCGACATCGTTACCAGCATCTTCGACGAGCATGGTTTCAGCGACTACGACCTGCAGCTGACCGGCAGCTATACGCCGCGCGAGTATTGCGTTCAGTACGGCGAGACGGACTTCGCCTTCGTCTCGCGGCTGCTGGAGGAAGAGGGCATTTTCTGGTTCTTCACCCATGCCGACGGGGCGCACACCCTGGTGCTGGGCGACAGCAACGATGCTTTTCCGCCCTGCCCGAACGCCACCACCATCACGTATTACGGCCAGCAGATGGGCGAGCGCGAGTTGCATGGCATCCGCTCGGGGCAGATCTGTCGGCAGGCGGTGTCCGGCGTTTACCGCGCCACCGATTACGAGTTCACCACGCCGACCACCTCGCTCTACGGTCAGGCCGAGGCGGTCGCCGGGCCGTTGTCGGTCTACGAGCATCCCGGCGGCTACACCTCCAAGGCGCGCGGCGACGCCTTGGGCACGATGCGGGTGAATGCGCTGCGCAGCCAGGAAAGCCGCTTTATCGGCGAAAGCGATTGCCGCTGGCTGGTGCCGGGACACAGTTTCACCTTGAGCGGCCATGAGGACGACACGGCGAATATCGAGTGGGTGGTGACCCGGGTCAGCCACGAAGCCGGCCACGAGCATTACCGCAACCGCTTCGAGGCGATCCCCAAGAGCACCAGTTACCGGCCGCCGCGCACCACGCCCAAACCGCGCATGCACACCCAGACCGCCATCGTGGTCGGCAAGGCCGGCGAGGAAATCTGGACCGACGAATACGGGCGGATCAAGATCCAGTTCCCTTGGGATCGCGACGGTGCCAATGACGAGACCAGCTCCTGCTGGGTGCGCGTGGTACTACCGTGGAGCGGCAAGGGTTTCGGCATGCAGTTCATCCCGCGCATCGGTCAGGAGGTGATCGTCACCTTTATCGACGGCGACCCGGACCGGCCCCTGGTCACCGGCTGCGTATACAACGGCGATAACGCACTGCCCTATGAGTTGCCGGCGAACCAGACCCAATCGGGAATCAAGACCAACTCCAGCAAGGGTGGCGGCGGTTTCAACGAGCTGCGTTTCGAGGACAAGAAGGACAGCGAAGAGGTGTTTCTGCAGGCGCAGAAGGACTTCAACATCAACGTGCTCAACGACACCACCGCCACCGTCGGCCACGACGAGACGCTGACGGTGCAGAACGCGCGCACCCGCACGGTCAAGGATGGCGACGAGACCGTCACCCTGGAGAAGGGCAAGCGTACGGTGACCATCCAGACCGGCAGCGACACCCTCGACGTGAAGGACACGCGCACCCTCAAGGTCGGCGGCGACCAGACCCACAGCACCGGCGGCAACTACGAGCACAAGGTCACCGGCAATTACGAGCTGACCGTGGACGGCAACCTGACCATCAAGGTCAGCGGCACCCTGGCCCTGCAAAGCGGCGGCGATTTCACCGCCAAGAGCGATGCCAATCTCACCGCCCAGGCGGGCACCGCGCTGACCAATAAAGCCGGCACCGCGTTGACCAACCAGGCCGGCACCACCCTGGACAACAAGGCCGGCACCACCTTGACCAACGACGGCGGCGTCAGCCTGATCAACAAGGCCAGCGCCGAGCAGACGGTGGACGGCGGCGGCATGCTGACCATCAAGGGCGGCCTGGTACAGGTGAACTGATGGCGAGCCAGCGGCATAACGTAATGCGGGCGTCGGCATGAGCGGCCCCAGCGGCAAGGTCAAGCTGCACCGCGGCGACCGCGAGCTGCGCGGCACTCTGCGCGACGGTGCCTTGGATGGGCCGGTGCGCATCGACGAGGAGGGGCGTCCGCAGGCCAGCCTGAGCTATCGCCAAGGCGTGCTGCACGGGCCTTTCGCGCTGCTCTACCCCAACGGCAAGCCGATGGCGCGGATGAACTACGAGAACGGCAAGCTGCATGGCCCGGCGACCTACTACGCGCCGCAGGGCTGGGTGCAGCGCCAGGCCAATTACCGCGAGGGGTTGCTGCACGGTGAGGTCAAAACCTTTTTCGCCGACGGTACCCTGGCCGAGTTGCAGCGCTATCACGCCGGCGAATTGCATGGCCTGCAACAGCGTTTTCATCCCGACGCCAAATTGTCCTGGCGGCAATTGTTTCAGCAGGGCCAGGTCGCCGAGGCCGAGCAGCGCTTCAGCAAGGACGGCCGGCCGCTGGATGCAGAGGGCAAGCCGATTTCGCGCATTGCCTGGTGGTGGCGGCGTCTGACCCAGGCGCCGGAGGCGTGATGATCGGGCGAGTCGCGGGGGATGAAAAAAGCGTCAGCTATGCGGCCCGCACCATCCTACGGTTCGCGTCGGTTAAGGAATCAGCATCTGCACCTGGCCCGGGTAGGTGATGGTGATCACCCCGGCATAGCTACACATCAGTGTGCAGTTGGCGTCCAGCGCCGGCATCTTACCGATCAACACCGTGGGTGCGCCGGGTATCCAGGGGCTGGCGGTGGCGGGGATGCAAGGCATCGGCGTCAACACGCCGAGCGCCGCCGCTGTGGCCGCCGCCACGGTCGGGTTGGCCGGGCTCTGGCACATGCCGAACGTGGGGATGTTGACCATAGGAATGTAATCCATGATGTTCGCCGCCGGCATGCTGGCGGTCATGGTGCAATTGGTCGGCAGCACATTGAGCACCGCCGGGGCGACGCCGAAGCTGCAGCTCATGGTCGCGCCGGAGCAGACTTGTGGACTACCCATGCTTTTCTCCTTGGTGGCAGTGATCAGGTCGCTAGGAGCCTAGCAGACTGGTGAAGAACGTGGCGCACCGCACCCGCAAGGGGCGTTTACGGGCGCTATGTAGCACGGCAAAGGCGCCAGGCATTCGCCTTCGGCAGAAAATAATTCTGGGGTGCCTGTAACGCCGCTATGTATCGTCGCTCTAGTTGAATGCCGGCACGCAAAAACACCTATTCGACCGGCTCAATCAGACTACCGAGGATAATCCCATGACCACCAAGACCACCGCTGCTGGCGCTGCCATCGCTTTTGCCGCCGCTTCCTTGTTCGCCGGCCTGACCGGCACCGTCGCGGTTGCCGAAGAAGCCAAGGTACATTGCTACGGCGTGACTTCGTGCAAAGGCCAGAACGATTGCAAAACTGCGGAAAACGCCTGCAAAGGCCAAGGCGCCTGCAAAGGCCACGGCTTCAAGTCGATGACCCTGGCCGAATGCAACGCCGCCAAAGGCACGGTCGGCGAGTGATCGAACCGGGGCGGCCGCGCCGTGCGGCTGCCCCGCATCGCCAACGAGGAGCCGAGTATGACGACTGAACGACAGGACCTGGGTTTTGGTTTGGGGCTGCGCAGCACTTATTACCAGACCATTCTCGAACAGCGTCCGGCGATCGATTGGTTCGAAATCGTTTCCGAGAATTATCTGGTCGAGGGCGGCAAGGCCCTCTACTATCTGGATGCCATCGCCGAGCACTACCCGCTGGTGATGCATGGCGTGTCGTTGTCGATCGGCGGCCCGCACGAGCTGGACCGCGATTACCTGCGGCGCCTCAAACAGTTGGCCGCGCGGGTGCAGCCGCAATGGATCTCCGACCACCTGTGCTGGAGCCGCGGCAACGCCCATCAACTGCACGACCTGCTGCCGTTGCCCTACACCGAAGAAAGCCTACAGCACGTGGCCGCTCGGGTGCGCCAGGTGCAGGATGTGATCGAGCGGCCGCTGGTGCTGGAGAACGTTTCCAGCTACCTGCGCAGCGCCGACGATCAATTCAACGAATGGCAATTCCTCGCCGCGCTCAGCGAACTCAGCGGCTGCGAGTTGCTGCTCGACGTCAATAACGTCTATGTCAGCGCGCGCAACCATGGCTTCGATCCCTGGGAATTCATCAGCGGTGTACCGGCCGAGCGCGTGCGGCAGCTGCATCTGGCCGGGTACAGCGACTACGGCAGTTACCTGATCGACACCCACGACCAGCCGGTCTGCGATCCGGTCTGGCAGCTCTACCAACGCACCCTGGGTCATCTCGGCATGGTCTCGACGCTGCTCGAGCGCGACGACCATTACCCGCCGCTGGATGAATTGCTTGGCGAACTGAACAAGGCCCGCGCCTGTGCCGCGGCGGTGCTCGGCGGGAGTGCGGCATGCGCCTGAACGACTGGCAACGCGAGGTCGAGGCCTACCTGTTGGGTGCGGATGCGACCCCCACGCCGGCGCTGCGCGACAGCTTGCTCGGCAGCGCCGGGCTGGCGGTCGAGCAGGGCCTGGCGATTTATCACAACGCCTACCGCGCGCGCTTGCTCGAAGCGCTGCGCGGCGACTATCCGGCGGTGCACGGCTGGCTCGGCGACGAGGAGTTCGACGCCCTGGCCCTCGCCTATATCGACGCTCACCCTTCGCGGCACTTCAGCCTGCGCTGGCTGGGCGCCGAGCTGGCGGGTTTCATCGACGGCTTCCTGGTGCCGGAACAAGCGCAGCCGCTGAGCGAATTGGCGCGTTTGGAATGGGCTTTCACCCTGGCCTTCGACGCGCCCGAAGGCGAGCCCCTCGGCTTGGCGCAAATGGCCGAATTGCCGGCCGAGGCATGGCCGAATCTGCAAGTGCGTTACCTGCCCAGCGTGCAGGCGCAGCGCTGCCGCTACAACAGCCTGGCGATCTGGCGGGCGATCAAGGAGCGGGCCGAGTTCCCCGGTAGTCAGGCCCTGGAGCAGGAGGAGCTGTGCCTGATCTGGCGCGATGGCTTGGTCAGCCGCTACCGCAGCCTGGACCGCGCAGAAGCCAAGGCGTTATGCGGGATGGCCGAAGAGGGTTGGTGTTTCGGCGAACTGTGCGCGCAACTCGCCGAATATGCCGAGCAGGCGCCGTTGCAGGCGGCGACCTGGCTGCGCCAATGGCTCAACGACGGGCTATTGCGCCATTATTGAGCCTGCCGGAATAGACGGAACCGATTGTCGATCGGCCGAGTCAGCATCTCTACCTGGTTTGGAACGGTGGAGGACGCCATGCTCGCCTATTTGCCGCCTGCCTTACGCGGAGTTCAACTGCCCCTGCGCGTGCGCCTGTGGAATGGCACGCAGCTCGACTTGGGGCCCGACCCACGACTGACCCTGGTGCTGACCGACCCGAGCCTGATGACGCAGCTGGCGCATCCGAGCCTGGACGTACTCGGCAGCGCTTATGTGGAAGGCCGCATGGAGCTGGAAGGGCCGATCGATGCGGTGATCGAGCTGGGCGACACGCTCAGCCAACTGCTGCTCGACGACGACTACCATGAGGCGCAATCGTCCTGCGTGCACGATAAAACCAGCGATGCCGCGGCCATCAGCTATCACTACGACCTCTCCAACGATTTCTACGCACTCTGGCTGGACCGCGAAATGGTCTATTCCTGCGCCTATTACGAAACCGACGACGAAGACCTCGGCCAGGCCCAGCAGGCCAAGTTGCGCCACCTGTGCCGCAAGCTGCGCCTGCAACCGGGCGAACGCTTGCTCGATGTCGGTTGCGGTTGGGGCGGGCTGGCGCGCTTCGCCGCCCGCGAGTTCGGCGTCGAGGTGCTCGGCATCACCCTCAGCCAGGCCCAGTTGGAATGGGGCCGGCGGCGGGTCGCGGAGGAGGGCCTGGCCCGCCAGGTGCGCCTGGAGTTCATGGATTACCGCGATCTGCCGCAAGATCAAAGCTTCGACAAAGTCGTCAGCGTCGGCATGTTCGAGCATGTCGGCCACGTCAACCTGCCGCTCTATTGCCAGCGCCTGTTCGGCGCGGTCAAGGCCGGCGGCCTGGTGATGAACCACGGCATCACCGCCCGCCATAGCGACGGCCGGCCGGTCGGGCGCGGCGCCGGCGAGTTCATCGGGCGCTATGTGTTCCCCCAGGGCGAGCTGCCGCATCTGGCGACCATGGCCGCGGTGCTCAGCGATGCGGGCCTGGAGGTGGTCGATGTGGAGAGCCTGCGGCGCCACTATGCGCGCACCCTGCAACAGTGGAGCACACGGCTGGAGGCGCAACTGGACCAAGCCGCCGGCTTGGTGCCCGAACAGGTCTTGCGCATCTGGCGTCTGTACCTGGCGGGTTGCGCCTACGCCTTCGCCCGTGGCTGGATCAACCTGCATCAGATTCTGGCGGTCAAACCCTTCGACGATGGTAGCCACCCGTTGCCTTGGACGCGCGCCGATCTGTATCGCTGAGTCCGGCTCCAGCATGGGTCAGCGGCATTCGGCCTATCGATAACGGCGGCAATCCAAGAGCTGTTTCCCACGAATCTGAGTCTTCGATGGAATTTTCTCCATTACGAACGCCACTCAAGACGGTCAATTACTGTAACGCGAGATTTTTCATGTATCCCGGGAGCCGCTGCGCGAGTTGGTAAGACAGCAGCATGCGGACGACTGGCAAGCCATCGAGCACAGCTTCCAGCAGCGCGAAGATCAGGCCTATGGCCAGGATGGCGATACCGACTGGAAGGCGCTCGAGGGGTTGGGGACGGAACGGGAACAGGCATTCCACGCGCTATGCGCGCAAAAGGTCGAGGCGTTGCTGACAACCGACCTGCCGTCTTCATCGCCCCCGCCGGAAGATCCGCCGCCCGCCAAGCGTCCCCGCCTGGACTAAGAGGCTGTGAAACGAGAGGCTCTAGCACGAGCATCTCGGACCGGCAGTCGGTGATCGCCGTGCTGGAACCCATGGCCATGGATCACCACACACCCGGTATTCCACCCTCAACGAGAGAAATCTTATGTATCCCCAAGATGCTCGAGCCTGGCTCACGGAAGCATTCTCACGCGAGCGAAGCGGTCTGGGTAACACGCTGGCTTTCGATGCCCAGGGACAAGCTGTAGTCCATGCATCGGAAGGCGTCAGTTGCCTGTTATGGATTCCCGACCAGGATGCCCGCTGGCATCTCTATGCCTCCCTGAAAGAAATAGATCCGAGGAGCGACGGCCATGTCCTGGCCATGGCCCTTGCGCTCAATTTGCAGTCCGTGCAGATGCAGGGCACACATATCGGGCTCAACCCGGAGACACGGCAGTTGTTGCTCCATCGGGTCGTCGAGCTGGATGTCGCCACCCTGGATGCCCCCGCAGTGTTGCGGCACTTCATCGGCCGCTGCCTGCACCTGCGTCAGGAGTTGAACAAAGCCATGACGGGGAGTAGCCGGGCTTCGAAGGCGGAGCTGCCGCACGCCTTTCACCCCTCACTCGCATTTTGCCAACGTCTGGGTTGAGCACAGGAATCATTATCGATGAACACACCGCCCATTTCACCGAGTGTCTCCAGCTCGTCCCATACCTCCGAATCGAGTTCCGATGGCCTTCATTGGCAGCCAGGGAACCAGGCCCCGGCACTTCAGCTGCCTGCCGGCTTGCATGCTCCTCTCCAAGGTCAAGCAAACGCGATGCTGAATATATCGGCGGCCTACCAGGCGAATATCCCCCTCCCAGCATCTGGACAGGGCTGGATGCTGCCCCATATCCCTCCGTTCTTAGTAGGTGAGGCCAGCTCCTCCTCGCCGCCAAGCATGCTGGACGTCCATTTGAGGCAATGGGTGGGCATGGCCGGTGATCCCGAGATAGCCAAACACCGAGGCATTGCGGAGCAGCAAATTCTGAATGTGCTGAAAGGCAATAGCGGGCTGCTGGTACTGGAAAACCTGAAACTCGGCGAACTGCCGGACGTTTTCGGCCATCCCGATCTCAGCGCAAAGTTGAATACGGTGGATATCAGTATGTGCGCGCTGGACAGGCTTCCCGCATCGCTTTTGCGTCTCCCCAACCTGCAGCACCTGAGTGTGATCGGTTGCCCCATTGGGGAACTGCCCGAGTTCGGCGAGATGCCCTGCTTGCAAACGCTTCACCTATCCGAGAACTCCCTGACCCGACTGCCGGACAGCATCGGAACGCTCACCAATCTGGAGCGGCTGACGGTAGATAGCAACAATCTCGAAGCCTTGCCGGATTCGCTGGTCCAGCTCAGCAAGCTGCAGGAGATGGATGTCTCGTTCAACCAGATCACCCGGCTGCCCGATGGCATGACCGGAATGTCGTCACTGCAGAGCCTCGACGTCAGCGCCAATCTGCTGCAGACGCTCCCCGACGACCTGGCCAGCTTGCCCTTGATCAAGCTGCAGGCCAATCAGAGCGGATTTGCGGAAATCCCGCCCGTGATTTTTTCAATGGAGGTACTGGAAGAGCTGAAGCTCAACTTGAACCAGATGACCATGCTCCCGCCAGAGATCGCCCAGCTGCAGAATCTCACCGAGCTGGATGTCTCGTTCTGCCGTCTGAGTTCGCTGCCGGAGGAAATCGCCCAGCTCCCCCACGATTGCGAAGTGGAGGTGGGCGGCAACCCGCTGTCCGAAGCCATACGCGGCAATTTCGCCCGGATATATGAAGAGGGCGGCCCACAAATCCAGTTTACGGTGGATGAAGGGGACCCTGTGGCGCGCGCCAGCCAGCCATTGGAAGCCAATGTGACGAAGTGGATGAAGGATCTTTCGCCCGAGCAATTGCACAAGTGGCAACAATTGGGAACGGAAAGCCGGGCCGACCATTTCAATACCTGGCTGGAATTCATGGACCAGACCGCGGACTTCAAGAACGAGCAGACCCGCCCCCACCTCGAACAACGGATGCGGCATCTGCTGAGTGATATGACCCATATGTTGGAAACCCGTGGGGATACCCAGCTGGCTGTCTATCTGGGCATCGCCGAAGAAGCCACATCTTCATGTCGGGACCGCATTGCCGTGGGTCTGAACAACATGGAATTGCAGCAGGTCAATTTCCGCGCGGGCAAGGGAGAGCTGAGCAGCAGCCAACTGATGACCTTGGGGCGCGAGATGTTCATCCGCGAGCAGATCGGCCAGATCGCCGCCGAGAAGGTCAAAAGGCTGCGAATGGTGGACGAGGTGGAAGTCCATCTGGCATTCCAGGTTGGCCTGCAGAAGTCGTTGGGCCTGACCCTGGGTAATCAGGACATGCTGTACCGGACCTGTTCCCAGGTACGCGACAAGGATTTGCGACTGGCCGGGCAGCAAATCCAGGCTTCGCTGAATACGCCGGCTTTGCTGCGTGACTTCCTGGCCGACTGGGCACCGCTGCGCGAATTCGTGAAACAGCGACACGCGGACGACTGGCAAACCATCGAGCACAGCTTCCAGCAGCGCGAGGATCGCGCCTACGGCCAGGATGGCGATACCGATTGGCGGGCGCTCGAGGGGTTGGGGACGGAACGAGAACAGGCATTCCACGCGCTATGCGCGCAAAAGGTCGAAGAGTTGCTGACAACCGACCTGCCCTCGTCGTCGAGGCCACCGGAGGAACCTTCGGCCAGCAAGCGCCCCCGGCTGGAGTGAAGGCTTGGTGTCCCCTGTTATCTGTTGCGCTCAGCTTTTTAAGGGTGGGTGAGTGGCGCAGGGCAGGTTTAGGGTCTGTCGCCGTTTCATCGCGGCAACGCGGCTTGCACTGAAACGGCAACAGACCCTAACCCACTGAGAAGCTGTTAATGCAAGTCGTGCAATCGTTCACACGGGTAGTTTTTCGGCAGCCCTGATAGGGCATTTTTCTTCAATACCGCACACCGCGCGCCCGTCAATCTTGCCGCTCTTTCGATGAACTGAATGGGTGTGCGATGACGGTATTACTTTCAATGGCGGCTTTTGCCCTGGCCGCTTCGATTTCCCCTGGCCCGGTCAATCTGGTGGCATTGAGCG
>NZ_CAMPHN010000098.1 GCF_946885885.1 uncultured Pseudomonas sp. | reverse complement strand
GCTGTAAATGAGCATTCCGAGCCTGTTTTTAACGCAGTATTGCCAACGCAGGTAGGTTTTCAACGGCCTGTTAGCCCGGATGCCCATCGACGCGCGCACTGCACAGCATCGGGCCGTAGCGCCAGACGAACAAGGCGAACGCCAGCGCCCAACAAGCGGCCGCCGACCATAGGCCCCAGAACGGCCAGATTTCGATCAATCCGACGCGGCTCAGCGCGCCCAGGTGCAGCAGGATAAACGCCAGGTTCATCCCCTTCGGCGGGGTCAACATGCGCCCGGTATGGCCCAGGCTGACGCGGGCGATCATGGCCAGGATCAAGCCGCCCATGGCGCCGACGGTCAAGGCGTGCAACGCCTGGCTCTGACCGTTCGACAGCCCGAAATGCCAGAGCGCCATCCCCAGACAAGCGAGGGCCAGCCAGGCGTAAGCCAGGTGCAGCGACCAGAGCAACGGCACGCGCCAGATACCCGCGTCGTACCACCGCCACAGGCGCAGCCCATGGCCAAGCGTCAACAAGGCGAATAACACCCCGTACATGCCGCCGGCCTGTAGTGCGAGACCCGCCACTTGCAATACGGCCACCGCCACGGAGCCGAGCAGCAACAGCCAATCGAGCCACGGCCAGGGCTGCACGGCATTGACCCGACCGAGACCGCGCTGGGTGAAGAAGGGAATCACCCGCCCACCGATCAACCCCATCATCGCCGCCACCAGCCAGACCCCGGCCAATACCGCCTGGCGCTGCAGCCCCTCATCGGCGTTCGCCAGGCCGACCAGCGACAAGCCATCAACCGCCGCCAACAGCAGCAACAGCGCCACCACCGGATAATTGCGCTTTTGCCGCACCAGCCACAGCGTGCGCGCCATGACGGCCGCCATCGCCAGCGGGAAAGCCAGCTCCAGCACGCTCAGCAACGGCAGCGGGAGATCGCTCAGCCAGGCCAACCGCGCCAACAGCCAGACGCCCGCCAACAGCAGCAAAGGCCGGCCATGCAGCCCCGGCCGGCCGGTCCAGGTCTGCACCGCGGACAACAGAAAGCCGGCGACTATGGCCATGGCAAAGCCGAACAACAGCTCGTGCCGGTGCCATACCAACCAACCGCCGGCCGGTTGCCACTCACCGAGCCAGCCGCTCAATGCCGCCAACCACAGCGGCACCGCGAACGAAGCGAACAGGCAACCGCCGAGAAAGAAAGGCCTGAACCCCAACCGCCAGAGCGGGTGAATCGATAGCGCTTTGCGGCGGTCAAGCACTTGCATGGGGCACTCCTTGAAAAACAACCTGCTGGATTCAGCGATTGGCCCGGGGAAGCGCTGCCAATCGGATTTGAATCATCCCTTCCACAACCCATGCCAACCTGGAAACGCCCGGTATATCAATCGCTCAGAGACTCGCAGGGTCTTTTAAACCCCGCCTTCCAGGGTATTTTTTACCCTGCCTGGTCCAAATCACAGTGCCGGCCAGGGCCGCGCCTCGCTTTTTCGGCCTTTTCGTGCGGCCGCTCAGGCCTTTCCGCGACCTTTCCGGCGCTCCGCTAAGCGGTGGCCCCGCCGAGCAATAACGCTGAATGGCGACAAACATAAAACCGACTCATAAGCCGGGAATGAGCTCTCTAGCAGGCCGTTGAAAAACGTTGGCGAGGCAGCCAGCGCAAGGCAAAAACAGGCGAAAAACGGACTGGGCTCGCACGCGAGTTTACGAGCTGTAAATGAGCATTTTGATCGGACTCGCGCCCGAGCCTGCTTTTAACGCCGCGATGGCAACGCAGGTAGTTTTTCAACAGCCTGCTAGTGAAATACCTGATCTCGGCAACTGAACTTTAGTGATGGATTAAAAGATGCTCAGACTACATACAATTGGACACTACCTGCCCAACTACGCAGAACTATGCAGAGAACGTACAAAGCAGGCATATGCATATAACCAAAGCAAAAAAGTAATGGCATTTTAATTGCGAAACATGCCGTTTGTCGGAGCGATTGGTGTCTTGGCTTTTTGCAGCTACTTTCTAACCTACGCAGCCTGAGGCATGGAAGCATGACAACCGACTTAGGCAGTATCTTGAGCGACCTTTGCGAGTGCGAGGTGTCAAGCACGGGCAGACCAGACGGTAGCTCGGTGCTGGCTATCAGCCTGCGCAACGGCGCAGAATTTAAGCGAGTAGTTGATCGAAGTCTCACTCTCAAAGAGATCGTGCGCTTGATAAGGCTTGATCTACTCAGCGAAAAAGGAGCATTGTCATGTCGTGCGGCTATTCAGCCTTGCTGCACGGATACGCTACCCACATATTCGAAGAAACCTCTATTAAAACTAAGAGGTTCATAAGATGAGATCAGGGCACTAGACAACATCAATTGACACACCTGCCATGTGGTTTTTCTTGAAAGGGGTCGATTTACGGACGAAGCGCTATTGCGATAGACCCGCGAAGTACTATCGGTCAGCACTGAATAGCTGCTCCATGGCAGGAGAGGAATATGGAAATTAGCACATATAAATATTTTTTCGGCGAATGGAGTTGGACCGAACGCGAACAACGCTTGAGTATTCTGTTATGTGGCTTCATCGCATTTATAAGTACCGCCACATTAATCAGCACTATCGCTTTATATAGCAAGCAAACCACGGCATCGATATTAAAAGAAGATATCGAATACTTCCCTCATCGTAACGAGTTCAGTTCGGCTTATTCGGCGGGACGCGGGTACGCCACCTGCCAGGCGCAGGCTAGCTTTCCGCTGCTCGATCAGCGCAATTGCACGGACGATTGTGCGGGTAACGGCGCCGAACCGCTCGCTCCCGCGGACATAAGCCTGTCGCTACTGCAGTGCCATGAAGACGAAAACACGCTTTATATCGAGTTTTCCCAAGAGCTTTTTCATGGCATGGGTAGCGGCTTGAGCATAGAGATCATCAAACGCAACTGGTCCTTCTAGCAGGCCATTGAAAAACGTAGACGAGGCAGGCAAGACAAGGACTAGGCGTCCCCACAAAAACGGCCGAAAAAGCGCAGTTTACTGCTGTAAATGAGCATTTTGAGGCCGTTTTTAACGCAGTATTGCCAACGCAGGTAGTTTTTCAACGGCCTGCTAGTTCCACCCGGCAACGCCTCTACTCAGAGCCATTGAGGCGTTCGTAGTATTCGGGCAAGTGCAACAAGGCATGACGCGCGGCAGCGATCCTGACCTTGTTGCGCTCGCCTTCGAATTTGATGGTTTCACTGACCACTTGTATATGCCCGCGAACTTCCATCGCGCAGGCGAAACACATAACGCCATCCAACTCGTCGTCCGCCGCCGCCATACCGGTATTGGCCAGGGCGATAGTCGCAACACTGCGCGCCAGTGCGCCCCGGGCCATTTCGCCGGCCACTTCTTCGCTGGTCAAACCGAAGGTTTCGATGATTTGCGGGTTAACGCCCAAGAGAGACTTTTTCGCCGCCACCGAATAGGCCACGAAGCCACTATCGAACGCCTCGGCGCAGCCGGGGACATCGGCGACCATCGCGGCGATCAACCCCGCGGTGGCCGATTCCGCGGTGGTCATGACCAGATTGTTTCGCTTTAGAAAATCGACCGTCCGCTCGATACCGCGCATTCCGCCACTCCTGTTTTTCACTTGCTGCCAGCGCACTGATCACGGGGAGTTTGAAAGGCTATCGAGCCCTGGGTTCAGAGGTTTTTTCAGTGCTGTTAGCGGCGCCATCACTTAATAAAAAAGGTGAAACTTTCCAAATCCAGGGTCGGTCTGGATTCCTCGGAGGCTTCAATAAAACGCCAGCTTGTACATCAGCTCGCAAACCACGGAGTCGCTTAACGGCTTGCCATTGAGTGTGCGGGGTTGCCTTGCCCTGCCAGGAAGCATCACCGGAGGATGGTATGGGAAATCTTGGAGCTCCGGCTCAATTAGACGATCTGGACTTTCTAACAGCCAGACCGCAGCTCTTGGAACACATCAATAGCAACAAGAAAAAAATCCTTTATGTGACCTCCGAGTTCGCCGACCTGGTAAAGGTCGGCGGGCTCGGCGATGTGTCCGCCGCCCTGCCGAGGGCGCTTTCGGCGTACCACGATATTCGCGTACTGATCCCCGGTTATCCGCAGGTGCTGGCCAGCGACAACCGCATTCGCATAATCGGCCGTATCGCCGGCCATGCCGCCCTGCCCGCCTGCCGTATCGGCCGGATGGATCTCAGAGACGGCTTGATCGTTTATGTGATTCTTTGCCCCGCGCTCTATGAGCGCGATGGCTCTCCCTATACCGACACCGAGAACCGCGACTGGCCCGACAACCCCATTCGTTTCGCCCGGTTGGGGTTGGCCGCCGCGGAGATCGCCGCCGGCAACGCCGGTATGCAATGGCGCCCGGAGCTGGTGCACGCCAACGATTGGCCCAGTGGCTTGGCACCCGCTTATATGGTCTGGCGCGGGCTGCGCACGCCGAGCGTCTTCACCATTCACAACTTGGCTTATCAAGGTCTGTGCGACGCGCGTCGCTCGCCGGAACTGGGCCTGCCCGAGGAAGCGTTGAGCGGCGCCCGGGCCAATATGGAGTTCTACGGCAAGCTGTCTTTTATGAAAGCCGGCATCGCTTACGCCAGCCATGTCACCACGGTCAGCCAGACCTATGCCCGCGAGATCACCACCGCCGATTTCGGCTGCGGGCTCGATGGGCTGCTCAGGTGCATGGTCACCGAGGGTCGTTTGAGCGGGATCGCCAACGGCATCGACGACAGTTGGAACCCCGCCAGCGACCCGCATCTGATCGAAGGTTTCTGCGCTCAGCGCTGGCAAGGCAAACGGGCCAACGCCGCCTACGTGGAACGACTGTTCGGCCTGGATTGCGATCCCGGTCCGCTGTTCGCGGTGGTCTCGCGCCTGGTCGAGCAAAAAGGCATCGACCTCACCCTGGCTGTCGCCGAAACCATCGTCGAAGCGGGCGGCCGGCTCGCCGTCATCGGCCGTGGCGAACCCGAACTGGAAGCGACCATGAGCGGCCTGGCCCAGCGTCACCCCGGACGCATAGGCGTGCGCATCGGTTTCAACGAAACCGATGCGCGGCGCCTATTCGCCGCCAGCGACTTTTTGCTGATGCCCTCGCGCTTCGAGCCATGCGGCCTCAGCCAGATGTACGCGCAGCGTTTCGGCTCCCTGCCGATTGCCCGCCGCACCGGCGGCCTGGCCGACACCATCGAAGACGGGGTGAACGGTTTCCTCTTCGACGAAGCCAGCCGGTCCAGTTACCTGCAGGCTATCCGGCGCGCACTGAATGTGTTCGAGCATCCCGAGCTGCTCAGTGCCATGCGCTGCCAGGCCATGACCACACCGCTTCATTGGCATCAGGCCGCGCAACCGTACGACCAGCTCTACCGCAAACTGGTATTGCCGCACGCGCACGCCGGCGCCGCGAAGGCACTGGCGGAGGGGGTCATTTGATTACGCCGGTCGAATACAAGCACGGCGCATTGCGCGAAAACGAACGAACCGCGTGCTTTTCCCTGTGGGCGCCGAATGCCACGCAGGTCGCGGTGGTGTTCAGCGATGGCCTGCCCCATGCGATGCACGCCGAAGAGGACGGCTGGTTCAGTGCGCGTCTGGAATGCGCTACAGGTGCGACCTACCGCTTTCTGATCGATCAAAGCCAGTTGGTGCCGGATCCCGCCTCGCGGGCGCAAATCGAGGGGGTGTACGGGCCGAGCCAATTGGTCGACCACCAGGCTTACCGCTGGCAAACGCCTGACTGGCAAGGGCGGCCCTGGCACGAGGCGGTGATTTACGAACTGCACGTGGGCCTGTTCGGCGGGTTCAGCGCCGTCGAGGCGTTTTTGCCGAGCCTGGTCGAGCTCGGCGTTACCGCCATCGAACTGATGCCCCTGGGCGAGTTTCCCGGACGGCGCAACTGGGGCTACGACGGCGTGCTGCCGTTCGCTCCCTCCAGCGCCTACGGCACGCCCGCCCAGCTGAAACGCCTGATCGACAAGGCGCACGGTCTGGGCCTGATGGTGCTGGTCGATGTGGTCTACAACCACTTCGGCCCCGAGGGCAATTATCTGGGGCACTACGCCCAGGCTTTCTTCTATGAAGAGGGGCAGACGCCCTGGGGACCGTCGATCGATTTCCAGCGTCCGCAGGTGCGGAATTTCTTCTGCGAAAACGCCCTGATGTGGGTGCTCGATTACCGCGTCGACGGCCTGCGCCTCGATGCGGTACACGCCATCCCGGATAAAGGCTTTCTCGTCGAGTTGGCCGAGCGGGTGCACAACGCGGTCGGCACCAATCGCCAGGTGCACCTGGTTTTGGAGAATGAGGACAATACCGCGAGCCTGTTGAACCAGGGCTACGTCGCACAATGGAACGACGACGGGCATAACGCCCTGCATGTGCTGCTCACCGGCGAGCGCCAAGGTTATTACGCGGATTTCGCCGAAGATCCCACGCATAAACTGCTGCGCTGCCTGACGGAGGGTTTCGTTTACCAGGGACAGCCCAACCGCCATGGCCATGCGCGCGGAGAACCCAGCGCGCACCTGCCGCCGACCGCCTTCGTGCTGTTCTTGCAGAACCACGACCAGGTCGGCAACCGTGCGTTCGGCGAGCGTTTGATCGAACTTGCCGACGAGGATGCGCTCAAGGCCGCCATCGCCTTGCTGCTGCTGTGCCCCATGGTGCCGCTGCTGTTCATGGGCGAGGACTGGGGCGCCAGACAGCCTTTCCTGTACTTCACCGATTACCGCGACCCGCTGGCCAGCGCGGTACGCGAGGGACGGCGTAACGAGTTCAGCGAATTCGCCGAGTTCGCCGACCCGGCGCAGCGCGAGCGAATCCCCGATCCCAACGCGCTGAGCAGTTTCACCGACTCCCAGGTCGTATTCGCGCCGCAACGACACCCCGAGCAGCAGGCCTGGCGAGACTATTACCAGGAGTTGCTGAAGCTGCGCCGCGAACACCTGGTCCCTCGCCTACCCGGTACGCACTCGGAACGCCTGAGCATCTTCGCCGAGGGCGCGCTTGCCGCCGTCTGGCGCCTGGGCGACGGTAACCTGCTGCGTATCGACCTCAACCTCAGCGATACGATGGTGCGTTGCGAGACGCTCGCCCCGGACGCGCGCCTGCTATTCAGCCGGGGCCTGGACCTCGGCCGCTTCGCCCAGGGCACGCTCGCACCGCGCAGCATCGCCGTAAGCCTGGAGAGTCGGCCGTGAGCGACGCCGCACTGGCAAAGCTAGCCCGCGCCGCTGGCCTGAACGTCGGCTGGACCGACGCGGATGGCCGCGCTCAACATGTCGCCGTGCCCGCGCAACGCGCTTTGCTCGAAGCCCTCGGCCACCGCGCCGGGAGCATTCGACAAATCGCCGAAAGCCTCGCCCTGATCGAGGAGCGAAAGCGCCATGCACCCTTGCCGGCGCTGCTCACGCTGGAACGCGAGCAGACGCTTATCCTCAGCCGGCATTTTCAGCCCGATACGCCTTTTCTGTTGATCTGCGAAGGCGGCGAACGCATCGATGGCCGTCTCGATCATGCCGCCCGCCTGCCGCCGATCGAACGTTGCGGCTATCACAAACTGCTGATCGGCGGTCAACAACTGAACCTGGCCGTCGCGCCGCCGACCTGTCAAAGCGTGGCCGACCTCACCGGGCGCCGTTACGCCTGGGGCCTTACCGCGCAGCTGTATGCATTGCGCCGCGCGGGCGACGGCGGCCTCGGCGACAGCAAGGCGCTGGAAATCCTGGCGCGCAATGCCGCGGACAAAGGCGCCGACGCCCTGGCCATTAGCCCCACCCATGCGATGTTCGCCGCCAATCGGGATATCTACAGTCCCTACTCGCCCTCCAGCCGCCTGCTGTTCAACGTGCTCTATGCCGCGCCCGGGTCGATCCTCGGCGAGCAGGCCGTCGGCGTCGCACTCAAGGCCTGCGCCCTGGAACACGAGTGGGGGCGGCTCGAGGGGCTGTCGCTGATCGATTGGCCGGCGGTGGCCAGCGCCAGGCACGCGCTGCTGCGCGCCTTGTATGCGCAATTCGGCGACAGCACGCCGCAATTGACCGATGATTTCCGACGTTTCCGCCGCGAAGGCGGCGAGGTGCTGCAACAACACTGCCGCTTCGAGGCGCTGCATGCGCACATGCTCGCCAACGGCCAGCCCGGCGACTGGCGCAACTGGCCCGCGCAATACCGCAACCCCGCGCACTCGGCGGTGCAGGAATTCGCCGTGCAACGCCGTAGCGAAGTCGACTACCATGCCTTCTGCCAATGGCTGATCGGCCGCTGCCTGGCCCGCGCGCAAAACACCGCCTGCGCGGCCGGGATGAAAATCGGCCTGATCGCCGACCTCGCGGTGGGCGCGGACGGTGCCGGCAGCCAGGCCTGGGCACGCCAGGATGAGTTCCTGCATACCCTCAACGTCGGTGCACCGCCCGATATCCTCAACCGCTCCGGGCAGGATTGGGGCCTTTCGGCCTTTTCCCCCGAGGGTTTGCAACGCCACGGTTACCGCGCCTTTATCGAGATGCTGCAAGCCAACCTCGCCCATGCCGGCGGTTTGCGCATCGACCACATCATGGGGCTCAAGCGCCTCTGGGTATTCCCCCGCGGCAGCGATTCGCGCGCGGGGGCCTACCTCGACTACCCGTTCACCGAGCTGCTGCGCCTGATCTGCCTGGAATCCTGGCGCAGCAGGGCACTGATCGTCGGGGAGGATCTCGGCACGGTGCCCGAGGGCCTGCGCGAAGCCTTGGCGCAGCGCCATATCCTCGGCATGCGGGTACTGCAATTCGAACAACGCGACGAGCGCTTCATCGCCCCCGAGGACTGGCCCGACGATGCGCTGGCCACCACCACCACCCATGATCTGCCCAGCATGTGCGGCTGGCTGAGCGGGCGCGATATCCAATGGCGGCAAGCCGCGGGTCATGAGAGCGGCGAGCAAAGCCGGATCGACCGACAACAACGCGAGCGCGACAAAGCCGCGCTGCACGAGGCGTTGTGCGCCAGCGGGCAACTGCAAGCCGGCGAGCGCGACCCGCAGCTGCAACTCGACGCCTGCGTCGGCTTTATCGCCAGCACCCCGGCGCCCCTGGTGCTGCTGCCCCTGGAAGATGCCCTGGGCCAGGAAGAACAAGCCAACCTGCCCGGCCCCGGCGATAAACACCCCAATTGGCGGCGGCGCTGGGCGCTGCCGGTGGACGGCATGCTCGACACGCCAGCCGCGACCCGGCGCCTCAAACGGCTGCGGCAAACCCGCCGGAGCCTCGAGGAACCACGCGATGACTGAGCTTCTTGCGAGCGTGCGCTTGCAGTTCCACCGTGGTTTCACCCTCGACGACGCCGTGCCCCTGGTGGATTACTTCGCCCGCCTCGGCATCAGCCACCTCTATGCCTCGCCGCTGCTCACCGCCAGGCCCGGCTCGATGCATGGTTACGACGTGATCGATCCGACCGCGATCAACCCCGAGCTGGGCGGCGAAGCCGCCTTGCAGCGCTTGGTCGTGGCCCTGAGAAAACGCAACATGCGGCTGATCCTCGACATCGTGTCCAACCACATGGCGGTCGGCGGCGACGGCAACCCCTGGTGGCTCGATGTACTGGAATGGGGCGTGCACAGCCCCTATGCGAACTTCTTCGACATCGACTGGCACTCCCCCGACCCGCTGCTCAACGGCCAACTGCTGGTGCCGTTCTTGCGTAGCGATTACGGCGAAATCCTTGCCAACGGGGAGATCGAACTGCATTTCGACAAGCTGTCGGGGACCTTCTGTGTCCACCATTACGAGCACCGATTCCCGCTCACGCCGAGCAGCTACGGGGACATCCTCGAACGCTGCGACCACGCCGAGCTCAAGGCCCTGGGCCAGCGTTTCGCCGCACTCGAACAGGCGCCGGACGCACGCCAACAGGCAGTAGCGCTGCACTATGCGCTCAGCCAATTGAGCCAGACCGCACAAGCCGCCGATGCGATCTTCCTCGCCCTGGCGCTCTACCGCCCGGTGAGCCAGAACGGCCTGGACAATCTGCACCGCCTGTTGGAGCGCCAGCACTACCGGCTGGCCAGCTGGCGCACCGCTGCCGACGACATCAATTGGCGGCGTTTCTTCGATATCACCGAACTCGGCGCCTTGCGCGTCGAGCGCGCGGAGGTGTTCGAAGCCACCCACGCGAAGATCTTCCAACTGATCGAACAGGGCATGGTCGACGGCCTGCGCATCGATCACATCGATGGTCTGGCCAACCCGCGGGCGTACTGCCGCAAGCTGCGCAGAAGGGTCACCGGCCTGCTCGAAAAGCGCCCCGAGCCCCTGGTCGGCGAGCACTTTTTTATTTTCGTGGAAAAAATTCTCGCCGAAGGCGAACGTCTGCCCAGCGATTGGTGCGTCGACGGCAGTACCGGTTACGAGTTCATGAACCAGGTGTCGCTGCTGCAACACGACCCGCTCGGCGATCTGCAACTCCGGGCGCTCTGGTCCAGCATCAGCGGGCGCTCGGAAAATTTTCAGGACGAAGTCCGCGAAGCCCGTCAGCTGGTGCTCAACAGCTCCCTGGCCGGCGACCTCGAAACGGTCGCCCAGGGCTTGTTGCAGATCGCCCGCGACGATATCGCCACCCGCGACCTGACCCTGGGCGCGATCCGCCGCGCGCTGTTCGAGCTGCTCGTGCATTTCCCGGTGTACCGCACCTATGCCGGTGCATGCGGGCGCTCCGAGCAAGATCGGCGCTTCTTCGCCCAGGCCTTGAACGGCGCGCGCGGCAGCTTGCCGGAAGCCGAGTGGCCGATACTCGAGCATCTCGATCGCTGGCTCGGCGGACAAGCGCTGCGCGAGCTGCCGCCCGGCCCGTATCGCCGCTTGCGGCAAAAGACCCTGGCGAGGTTCCAGCAACTGACCTCGCCCACTGCCGCCAAAGCCATCGAGGACACCGCCTGTTATCGCTCCGGGATTCTGCTGTCGCGCAGCGATGTCGGCTTCGATCCTGGTCATTTCAGCGCCTCGCCCGTGGCATTCCACCGCCACTGCGGCAAACGCGGCAGGCGCTTCCCCAACAACCTGTTGGCCACCGCCACCCACGATCACAAACGTGGCGAGGACGTGCGCGCGCGGTTGGCGGTGATCAGCGAGCGCGCGGCCTGGTTCGCCCAGTTGGTCGAGCGCTGGCGGCAGCTCGCCGCCGAGTGGCGTAGCGAGCTGGACGACGGCACCGCGCCCTCCAGCGGCGACGAACTGATCCTCTACCAGACCCTGCTCGGCAGTTGGCCGCCGTCCCTCGGACTGGACGATCCGCACGCCCTGAACGACTACCTGGACCGCATGCTCCAGTGGCAACGCAAAGCCGTGCGCGAAGCCAAATTGCGCAGCAGCTGGAATTCGCCCAATCAGGCCTACGAAACCGCCTGCCAGGTGTTTCTCAAACAGCTGTTCAGCGCCCCCGAGGCGCGCCAGTTACGTGACGAAATAGCCGCCGCGGCACAGCTGATCGCGCCTGCCGGCGCGCTGAACGGCCTGGTGCAGTGCTTCCTGCGGATGAGCACGCCCGGGGTGCCCGATCTGTACCAGGGCGCCGAGTTCTGGGATTTCAGCCTGGTCGACCCGGACAACCGCCGCGAGGTGGACTTCGCCGAGCGGATCAACGCCCTGGGCAACACCCGAGCCCGTAGCGAGCTGATCCGGCAATGGAGCGATGGGCGGATCAAGCAGCATCTGATCGGCCGGGTGCTGGCGATTCGCGCAGAGCATTCGGCACTGTTCCGCTTCGGCGACTACCGGGCCTTGGTGGTCAACGGCGAACATGCCGAGCGGGTAGTCGCCTTCGCCCGCCATTATCGCGGCGCCTACATGATCGTCGTCGCGCCGCGCCTGACCGCCGCCTTGCTCGGCAATTACCCGGCCCCACACGTGCCGCCCGAACGTTGGGGCGATACCCGGGTGGTACTGCCGCCAATGGCCGACGGTTCTCTCAAGGGCTACTTCTCCAGTACCCGCATCACTCCCATCGAGGGGCAAGTAACACTGAGCGAGGTGCTGGCGGACTTCCCCGTGAACCTCATGTATTCCGCCGCCCATAGCCAGGAGCCATAGCCATGAACACCGAAGAGCAGCGTATCCGCGAATTCGCCTATCAAATCTGGGAATCCGAGGGCAAACCCGAAGGCCAGGCCGAACGTCACTGGCAGATGGCTTGCAAGCTGGCCGCGCCCGAGGCGCAGGACGAGCAGCCACCCAGCCCGCCGCCGCGCAAGGTCAGCCAGCCTAAAGAAGTGCCATCGGTGACTCGCGGCAAAACCAAAGAGGAAAAACCGGCGCTGCTGAAAAAAACCCGGACGGCCACCAGAACAACGGCCTCGAAAACGCCCAAACCTTGAGCCGGAAGATACCGGGAAATAGTTAAGGAGCAGGTCGCATGAGCAGAGAGCATCCAAGCCATACCACGCACATCAAGCAGCGCTCGCGCATCAGCGAGGGTTATCCCTTCCCCCTGGGCGCGACCTGGGATGGGTTGGGGGTCAATTTCGCCCTGTTTTCCGCCCATGCCACCATGGTCGAACTCTGCCTGTTCGACAGCACCGGGAAAACCGAAGTCGAACGCATCGAACTACCCGAATACACCGATGAAATCTGGCACGGCTACCTGCCCGATGCCCACCCTGGGCAGATCTACGGCTACCGCGTACATGGCCCCTACGAACCGGATGCCGGCCATCGCTTCAACCCCAACAAACTGCTGATCGACCCCTACGCCAAGCAACTGGTCGGCCAACTGCGCTGGTCGCCCGCGCTCTACGGCTACACCGTCGGTTCGGCGGACGCCGACTTGAGTTTCGACACCCGCGACAGCGCAGCCTTCGTGCCCAAGTCGAAAGTCATCGACCCGGCTTTCACCTGGGGTCGGCAACAACTGCCGCGCATCCCCTGGGACAGCACCGTCATTTACGAGGCGCACCTGCGCGGCACCAGCATGCTGCACCCGGCAGTGCCCGAACATGTGCGTGGCACCTTCGCCGGGCTGATGAACAACGAGCTGCTGCAACATATCCGCTCATTGGGCGTGACCAGCATCGAGCTGCTGCCGGTGCACGGCTTCCTGGACGACCAGCACCTGCTGGAAAAAGGCATGAAGAATTACTGGGGCTACAACAGCATCGCCTTCTTCGCGCCCCATGAACCCTACCTCGCCAGCGGCAACATCAACGAGTTCAAGGAAATGGTCGCGCACCTGCACGATGCCGGCCTCGAACTGATCCTCGACGTGGTCTACAACCACACCGCCGAAGGCAACGAACTGGGCCCGACCCTGAGCATGCGCGGCATCGACAACGCCTCTTACTATCGTCTGATGCCCGACGAGAAACGCCTCTATATCAACGACTCGGGCACCGGCAACACCCTCGACCTCAGCCACCCCTGCGTGTTGCAGATGGTTACCGACTCGCTGCGTTATTGGGCCGAGGAGATGGGCGTCGACGGTTTCCGTTTCGACCTGGCGACCATTCTTGCACGCAATGCGCACGGCTACGACGAACGCCATGGCTTTCTCGTCGCCTGCCGCCAGGACCCGGTGCTGAGCAAGCTCAAATTGATCGCCGAACCCTGGGACTGCGGCCCCGGCGGTTATCAGGTCGGCGGTTTCCCACCCGGCTGGAAGGAATGGAACGACCGTTTTCGCGATAACGTGCGAGCCTTCTGGCGCGGCGACGAAGGTCAGCTGGCCGAGCTGGCCAGCCGCCTCACCGCCTCGGGCGATCTGTTCAACCAGCGCGGCCGCCGGCCCTATGCCTCGGTGAATTTCATCACCGCACACGACGGTTTTACCCTGCGCGATGTGGTCAGCTTCAACCACAAGCACAATGAGGCCAACGACGAAGACAACCGCGACGGCAGCAACAACAACCTATCGTGGAACCACGGTCACGAGGGGCCGACCGACGACCCGGAAATCCGCGCCCTGCGCCTGCGCCAGATGCGCAACCTGCTCGGCACCCTGTTGCTGTCCCAGGGCACGCCGATGCTGCTCGCCGGCGACGAATTCGGCCGCACCCAGCACGGCAACAACAACGTCTACTGCCAGGACAACGAGCTGAGTTGGATCGACTGGCGCCTGGACGAAGAAGGACGCGAGCTGATGGCTTTCACCCGGCGTCTGATCAGTCTGCGCAAGGCGTTTCCGATCCTGCGGCGCGGGCGTTTCCTGGTCGGGGTGTACAACGAAGAACTCGGGGTCAAGGATGTGACCTGGCTATCCCCTTGCGGCCGCGAGATGAGCGAAGAGCAATGGCACGACGGAAACGCCCGTTGCCTGGGCATGCTTATGGACGGCCGCGCGCAACCCACCGGGGTCCGCCGCCGCGGTGCCGATGCGACCTTGCTGTTGATCGTCAACGCGCACCACGACGTGGTCAATTTCCACCTGCCGGAAGTGGCGCTGGGCACCGACTGGAAGTGCCTGATCGATACCAACCGGCCGGACTTGCGTTGCTCCGAATCCTTCGAATTCGGCAGCGGTTTCGCCGTCACCGGCCGCTCGCTTCTGCTGTTCGAACTGCAACGCGAAGGGCAGACATGATGAGCACATTCTTCCCCTCCTCGACACCGCCGTCCGGTAATCGGCAGTCCGCCGACGCCCCCGAGATGCTCACCGGCCACGGCACCTCGCCGCAAGCCTGGAAAGCCTCCAAACGCTTGGCCGAAGTCGCGCCGATCGGCTGCGAGCAACTGGTGCCGGCGAATAAGCGCGCGGTGATAATCGCGCCTCATCCCGACGATGAGATCCTCGGCAGCGGCGGTTTATTGCAATTGCTTCATCAGGAAAAACGACCGCTGTTGCTGATTTCCGTGACCAACGGCGACTCCTGCCATCGGCATTCCACACTCTGGGACGAACAGCGTCTGGGCATCATCCGTTCCCAGGAAAGCGCCGAGGCCCTGAGCCGACTGGGGCTATCGCACAGCACCCTGAAGTGGATTCATGGCGGTTTTCCGGATGCGCAGGTGGCGCAGCACGAGCAGGAGTTGCAGCGTTTCCTCGCGACCTATCTGCAACCTTCGGATGTGGTCTTCACCACCTGGCGCGAAGATGGCCACAGCGACCATGAAGCCGTCGCCCAGGCTGCTTTGCGCGCCTGCGCGAATCTGGGGGCGGTGTGCTACGAAATGCCCATCTGGGCCTGGCATTGGGCGGCTCCCGAAGACCCGCGGATCCCCTGGGAGCGGGCGCGCAAAATCCTCCTGGATCACAACGCCCAGGCCCGTAAACGCCATGCCATTCAAGCGTTCGCCAGCCAGCTCTACAGCGACCCGGCGTCCCCCCAAAAGCCCAAACTCACGCCTGCCATGCTGCAGCGTTGGCAGCAACCGTTCGAGTTGTTTTTTTTGTAGGTTTGCATGGAGCAGTCGCAGGCCTTTTCGCCCAGCCGCATCGCTCATCGCCGCTACCGCGCCAAGCGGAAAAAGTTCTGAACCGCTCCCGCCCACCCAAGTCTCAAACTTGTAGGTGCCGAAACGCACTGCATGTGCAATCGAGATGCCGTGGTAGAGAGGAATCAAACGAGGAATACATCATGAAAATCAGCGACATCATGACCCGGGGCGTACAGACCGTGACGCCGGATCAGAGCATTCACGAAGCCGCCGCCCTGATGGCGCGCATCGACTGCGGCGCCTTGTTCGTCAACGAGCAGGACCATTTGATCGGCGTGGTCACCGACCGCGATATCGCCACCCGCGCGGTCGCCGAAGGTCTACCGGGCGATACCCCGGTCAGCGAAGTCATGAGCCAGGGCGTGCGCTACTGCTTCCAAGACGAAGACGTGATGCACGTAGCGAAGAACATGGCCGACATCCACGTCCGCCGCCTGCCGGTGATGGACCGCGACAAGCGTCTGGTCGGCGTGGTTTCCCTGGGCAACATCGCCGCCAGCGATAACAACCGGGCCTGCGCCACCGTCCTTCACGGCGTGGCCCAGGCGCATTGATCGGCTCGTGCGGATTGTCTTGGGCCGTCGGCAAAACCGCCAGTCGAGGCTGGTAGCGCCGCTCCACCGCCCCGTTACGCACACCCGGAAACACCTTCACGGAGGACAGCCGCATGAAAGCCGTGGTATTTCATGACGTGGGCGACATCCGTCTCGATGAGGTCGCCGAACCCCAGCTACAAGCCCCCACCGATGCCATTATCCGCCTGACCGCGACCGCCATCTGCGGCACCGACCTGCATTTGGTCCGCGGCACCGTCAGCGGTATGGCCGCGGGCACCATTCTCGGTCACGAAGGCGTCGGCATCGTCGAAGCCCTCGGCGAGGACGTGCGCAACTTGCAGATCGGCGACCGGGTAGTGGTGTGTTCCACCATCGCCTGCGGCAATTGCGCGTACTGTCGCGCCGGTTACTACGCCCAGTGCGACGTCGCCAACCCGAACGGCAAACAAGCCGGCACCGCGTTCTTCGGCGGCCCGCTAGCGAGCGGCGGCTTCGATGGCCTGCAAGCGGAAAAAGCGCGCATCCCTTATGCCCATATCGGCCTGGTGAAATTGCCCAGCGAGATCAGCGACGACCAGGCGG
>NZ_CAMPHN010000097.1 GCF_946885885.1 uncultured Pseudomonas sp. | reverse complement strand
ACGGGCAGAAAGCCGCGGAAATGATCGTGCTCAATGCCGGCGCCGCGCTCTATGCCGCAGATCATGCGGTGAGCTTGAAGGAAGGCATGGACCTGGCCCACGATGCGCTGCACACGGGCCTGGCATGGGAAAAACTGGACGAGTTGGTGTCCTTTACCGCGGTGTTCAAACAGGAGAGCGAAGGATGAGCCTACCAACTGTTCTGGAAAAAATTCTCGCGCGCAAGGCCGAAGAAGTGGCGGCGCGCCGCGCCGCTGTCGGCCTTGCCGAACTCGAGCAGCAAGCCGCGGCCTGCGATGCCCCACGGGGGTTCGCCGAGGCGATGTTGCAGCAAGCCAAACGCAAGCAGCCGGCGGTGATCGCCGAAATCAAGAAGGCCTCGCCGAGTAAGGGCGTACTGCGCGAACACTTCGTGCCAGCCGAGCTGGCGCAGAGTTATCAAGCGGGCGGTGCGACCTGCCTGTCGGTGCTGACCGATGTGGATTTCTTTCAAGGCGCCGACCGCTACCTGCAGGAGGCTCGCAACGCCTGCAAGCTGCCGGTGATCCGTAAGGATTTCATGATCGATCCGTACCAGATCGTCGAAGCGCGGGCGCTGGGCGCGGACTGTGTGTTGCTGATCGTCTCGGCCCTGGACGATGTGCAAATGGCCGAGTTGGCGGCGACCGCGAAGGTATTCCAGCTGGACGTGTTGGTCGAGGTGCACGATGGCGACGAGCTCGATCGCGCGCTGAAGACCCTGGATACGCCGCTGGTGGGGATCAATAACCGCAATCTGCACACCTTCGAGGTCAGCCTGGAAACCACGCTCGACCTCCTGCCGCGAGTGCCGCGCGATCGTCTGGTGGTAACCGAAAGCGGTATTCTCAACCGTGCCGACGTCGAGCTGATGGAGATCAACGAGGTCTACGGCTTCCTGGTCGGCGAGGCGTTCATGCGCGCAGAAAACCCCGGTGCGGAGCTGGAGCGTCTGTTCTTCCCCGAGCGCAAGCGGGTGGTCGCCAGCGCGGATGTGGACTGACGCGACACGCATAAAAAAGCCGACGCATGCGTCGGCTTTTTTATGCGGGATATTCAGCGGGTGCCGAATATCACCATGGTCTTGCCCTTGACATTGACCAGCCCCTGTTCCTCCAGGGCCTTGAGTACCCGGCCGACCATTTCCCGCGAGCAGCCGACGATACGGCCGATTTCCTGGCGGGTGATCTTGATCTGCATGCCGTCCGGGTGGGTCATGGCATCGGGCTGCTTGCACAGGTCGAGCAGGGTATGGGCGACCCGGCCGGTAACGTCGAGGAAGGCCAGGTCGCCGACCTTGCGCGTGGTATTGCGCAGGCGCTCGGCCATCTGGCTGCCCAGGGCGTAGAGAATGTCCGGGTCCTGCTCGGTGAGCTCGCGGAACTTGGCATAGCTCAGCTCCGCCACTTCGCATTCGGTCTTGGCCCGAACCCAGGCGCTGCGTTCCTTTTCCGCGCCGTCTTTGTCGAACAGACCCATCTCGCCGAAAAAGTCCCCGGCATTAAGATAGGCGATGATCATCTCGCGGCCGTCATCGTCCTCGATCAGGATGGTGACCGACCCTTTGACGATGAAGAACAGCGTTTCGCACCGGTCTCCTGCATAGATGATGGTGCTTTTGGCGGTGTAGCGACGGCGATGGCAGTGTGCGAGGAGTTTGTCGAGATTTTTTATTTTAGCTGTGAGGGTAATAGCAACCATGCCCGAATCCCGAAGATATAAATGTAAGCCGCTGTATTGCTGGCGGTTATTTTAATTTAGTTATCCGATCAAGTTTGCCAGCATTCTGGCGCCAGTATAACAAGCACTCCAATACTAGGTGCGGTTTTGCGACCTGGCTAACATCTAGCCAAGGAACTCTTGCACGATTGCCGTATACGGACGAGCAAAACTGCTGTGATAAGCTGCGTTCCCTTTTTAACAGCGGAGCCAGGGTAATGAAAGCACGCATTCAATGGGCCGGCGAAGCGCTGTTTCTCGGCGAGTCGGGCAGTGGCCATGCGGTGGTGATGGATGGCCCGCCGGAAAGCGGCGGCCGCAACCTCGGCGTGCGCCCGATGGAGATGCTGTTGATCGGTTTGGGCGGTTGCAGCAACTTCGATGTGGTCAGCATTCTGAAAAAATCCAGACAGGCGGTCGAGAGCTGCGAAGCCTTTCTCGAAGCCGAGCGCGCCACTGAAGAGCCCAAGGTGTTCACCAAGATCCACCTGCATTTCGTGGTCAAGGGCCGCGGTCTGAAAGAGGCTCAGGTGAAACGCGCGGTGGAATTATCAGCGGAGAAATACTGCTCCGCATCGATCATGCTCGGGCGCGCGGGCGTCGAGATAACCCACGACTACGAAATCGTCGAGTTGGGCTAAGCAGCAGCGGCAAGCCTCAAGCCATAAGCTGCAAGTAAGAGCAAAAGCCTTGGCGGTGTCCGGCCGAGCGCCACGCTGATTCGCTTGCCGCTTGCCGCTTGCCGCTTGCCGCTTGCCGCTTGCCGCTTGCCGCTACAGCCGATAAACGCTTTTGGTCATGACCTTGGACAGCAAGGTCATGCCGAACTTTACCGGTGCCGGGAAGCGCAGGCCGCCGGCTTCCAAGGCGCTGGTCGCGTGTTGCTCCTCGTCCTTGCGCATTTGCTGCAGAATCGCCCGGGACTTCTCGTCGTTGTCCGGAATCTGTTGCAGGTGTTCGTCGAGGTGCTTGACCACCTGATCTTCGGTGGCGGCGACGAACCCCAGGCTGACCCGGTCGCTGACCAGGCCGGCGACCGCACCGACGCCGAACGATAAGCCGTAAAACAACGGGTTGAGTACGCTGGTCTGGCTGCCGAGTTGGCGGATGCGTTGTTCGCACCAGGCCAGGTGATCGATCTCCTCGTCGGCAGCGTGCTCCATGGCGGCGCGCACCTGCGGCAGCTTGGCGGTCAGTGCCTGGCCTTGGTAAAGCGCCTGGGCGCAGACCTCGCCGGTGTGATTGATGCGCATCAGGCCGGCGATGTGCTGGGTTTGCTGTTCATCGAGTTCCGCTTCGGGCTGAACCACGGCCGGAGAGGGGCGACCCGGTTGACCGCTGAACGGCAGCAAAGTCCGCAGCGCGGCATCGGCTTGCAGCAGGAGCCGGTCGACAGGCGTGTAGTGACGTTGGTTGGCCATCGGGCACCTCCGGCGGAAAGAACGGCGCCCAGTTTACTCCAATAGCCCCGCATCGGTTCGCCCCGCATTGGGCCCTTTTGTCGCAGGCTCTCAGCCCGGCGGCCAGGTCATCTGGCGCTGGCCGAGCACATGCATATGGATGTGATAAACCGTTTGCCCGCCCAGCTCGTTACAATTCATCACCACGCGGAAGCCTTCCTCGCAGCCCTGTTCCTTGGCCAGGCGTTGGGCGGTGAAAAGCATGTGTCCGGCCAATGCCTTGTCCGCTTCGCTCAGCTCGTCGAGGGTGGCGATGTGTTTCTTCGGAATCACCAAGAAGTGCACGGGGGCTTGCGGGGCGATGTCATGAAAGGCGAAGACCTGATCGTCTTCGTAAAGCTTGCGCGCGGGTATTTCCCCGGCGACGATCTTGCAGAAAAGACAATCCATGGACAGTCTCCCGAGCTGTTGAAAGAGATTCGAGTGTAACGGTGCCTATGGGGCCCGACCAGTTAACAAGGAGCGTGTGTGAAGAACGATATTCATGATTTGGGGCTGGTGCTCGACTCGAAGATCAAGCTGATTCTGATCGAGTCCTGGGATGAGCCGCGGGTGTTGGAAACCCTCACCAGTTTGGCGGTGCGCCGCGGCTTGGGTCTGCACTTCTGGTCGATCACCGAAGGCTTGCAGCGCCTGGGTTTTGCCGGCGGCAGCAGTGACCAGGCGACCCTCGAGCCGGAGGCGGCGCTCAAGCTGATCAAGGCCGATCCGCAAGCCAATCTTTATGCGATGTGCGACCTGCATCCCTTCCTCGATGACAACCCCAAGCTGGTGCGCCTGCTCAAGGAAGTGGCGATGCGCGATGCCCCGCATGCGCCGACGCTGGTGCTGGTATCCCATGCCTGCAAGTTGCCCGCCGAAGTCCAGCGCTTCGCCGCGCGCTTCAGCCTTGCCCTGCCGAGCGAGGACGAGCTGCTGGCTATCGTTCGCGAGGAGGCCACGCGCTGGAGCGAGCGCAACCGGGGCGCGCGGGTGCGCACCGACAATCGTACGCTGCAGCAGGTGGTGAAGAACCTGCGTGGTATGAGCCATGCCGAGGCGCGCATCCTGGCGCGCAACGTGATATGCGACGATGGCGCTATCACCCAGGAGGACTTGCCGGAGCTGAACAAGGCCAAGTTCCAGTTGCTCGACCTCGAGGGTGTGCTGAGTTTCGAGTACGACACCGCGCGCTTCGCCGATGTCGGCGGGCTGAACAACCTCAAGCGCTGGCTGGCCGAGCGCCAGGACATCTTTCTCGCCGGCCAGGCAGTCGATCTGCCCAAGGGCGTATTGCTGGTGGGCGTGCAGGGCGGCGGTAAGAGCCTGGCGGCGAAGGCGGTTGCCGGGCTCTGGGGCTTGCCTTTGCTACGCCTCGACTTCGCCGCGCTGTACAACAAGTTCTTCGGCGAAACCGAACGTAACCTGCGCGACGCCTTGAAACTGGCCGAGCAGATGGCGCCCTGCGTACTGTGGATGGATGAAATCGAAAAGGGCTTGGCCAGCGGCGATAACGACGGTGGGGTCAGTCAACGGGTGCTCGGCACGCTGCTGACCTGGATGGCCGAGCGCAAGGCGCCGGTGTTCATGGTGGCGACCGCCAACGTAATCGAGCGTCTGCCGCCGGAGTTGGTGCGCAAGGGGCGTTTCGATGAATTGTTCTTCGTCGACTTGCCCGATCAGGCGGTGCGCGTGGATATTTTCCGCATCCACCTGGAGCGACGCGAGCTGGCACCGGACAGTTTCGACCTGGAGCTGCTGGCGACAGCCTGTGCCGGTTTCTCCGGCGCGGAGATCGAGCAGGTGGTGGTCAGCGCGCTCTATGCCGCGCAGGCTCAACAGCAGGCGGTCGATCAGGCGGTGTTGTTGCGCAGCATCCAGAGCACCGCGCCCTTGTCGGTGGTCATGGCCGAAGGGCTGGAGGCCCTGCGGAGTTGGGCTCATGGCCGTACGGTGAGTGCCAATTGACGACGGGTCGTTGACCCTGGCCCGGCATCTGGGGGCGGTCAGCTTGCGAGACTGGCGCGCCTGTTGACCCTGCCCGCCATCCGGCGTACCAGCCAGCGCGGCAGAAAGCGCGGCGCGATCGTCAGCAAGCGATTGCGCCAGCCGGGGATGATCAGTGCGCGATTCTTGTCCAGCGCCCTGACCGTGATCAGCGCGACTTCTTCGGCGCTCATCGATTTGCTGTCTTGCAGCGCGCCGAGTTCCATTCGCGCGTTGCGGAAGAAGGCGGTGCGCGTCGGCCCCGGGCAAAGCACGGAGACCTTGACCCCATATTCCTTGAGTTCTTCGCGCAGTCCTTCGGAGAGGTGCAGCACGTACGCCTTGCTGGCGTAGTAGCTGCTCATCCAGGGGCCGGGCTGAAAGGCCGCGACCGAGGCGACGTTGAGGATCTGACCGCTGCCTTGGCCCGCCATCACCGTGCCGATGGCATGGCACAGGCGGGTCAGGGCCAGCATATTCAGCTCGATCAAGTGCTGCTCGTCGCTCCAGTCTTGTGCGACCAGGGCGCCGTAGGTGCCCACGCCGGCGTTATTGACCAGCAGGTCGATATGCAGGTCGCCTTGTTCCAACTCGTGCAGCAGGCCGGACAGCTGGATCGGCTGGCTCAGGTCGCATACGCGAAACAGTACCTGTACGGCGAAGCGCTGGGTCAGCTCGGCGGCGATGCACTCCAGGGCGGGGCGTTGCCGCGCCACCAGGATCAGGTTACGTCCGCGGCGCGCCAGGGCCTCGGCCAGGGCCAGGCCGATACCGCTGGATGCGCCGGTGATCAGGGCGTGGCTTGGCATGGCAGTCTCCGTGTCGGGGTCGTTTAACAGACCGTTGAAAAACTACCTAGGTTGCCCTCTCTTGAGAAAAGACTGGGGACGTTCTTGCGGGGGCGCCTAGCCACTGTCCCAGCTGCCTCATTTAGATTTTTCAGCGGCCCGTTAAGACCCTGTCTGGCGGTCAAGGTTGCAGGCGCCAATCAGAGTCCCGCGCGAGTGACGTAGTCCTGGTAAGCCGGCAGGGCGATGGCCGCGACTATACCGAGCACCGGCACCAGCAGCCAGAGCAACGCCAGTATCTTCACCGCGGTGCTGTTGGCGGGCGGTGGCGGGCCGAAGCGGTTGGCCGCGTCGCTGCCGGGAACCACGAACATCAGGATATTCATGACGCCGCCGACGAGGGGCACAAGCGTCAGCAGGAATAGCCAGCCGGACCAGCCGATATCATGCAGGCGCTGTACGCCGATCTGCACGGCGACCACCAGCATGGCGATCACCACGAGGCCAACCAGCACCGCGCCCAGAATCTCGGAAATGGCGAAACCAATGGCGGTCGCTGCGAAGAGCGGAAGGCAGGCCAGCATCAATGCCAGGGACCAGGCCAGATAGCGCAGGCGGCCGATCCGTCCTTCGGTGGTAAAGACGTTCAACTCGCCGAACTCCGGCAAGATCTCGCCAACCGTGGCTTGCGGTGTGGCATAGGGGGAGCCGGCGATAGGGGCCGCAGGCGCAGTTGCGCTTTCCTTGAGCATCGCCTGGCGGGCGAGGAATTTCTCGATGACGATGCCGCAGCCCGAACACTCAACGGCCTTGGGTTGTTGCAGACCGCATTTGGGGCAGGTCATGTCAGTGTCGGCAGGAGATGTGGCGGCGGTTTCGGCGACCGCCGGGGACGGATGATCCGGGCTGTCCACCAGGCTCAGGTTCGTGCTCTGCTCCGGTTCTTTGCGCGCTTGGGCGCCGGCGCGGTGCAGCGCGGCGAGGTACTTGTCCGCCTCGTCTTCGGCCAGGTTGCGCTTGATCGCGATAGGGTTGCCGCTGAACAAGGCATCGATGCGCGCCGCATCGCTCTTGAACAGCTGGGCGAGATTACCCTTGGCCGTTTCCAGCGCCATATCGGGTATCAGTTGGCCATCGAAGACGATTTTGAATCGAGCTTGAGTCATGCAAGCTTCCTTGTCGGCGTGCGGGGATGATCTGATTAACGCAGCCTAGCGGGCCGCAGGCCCCTGGACAAGCGGTCTGGAGCACAAATTCAGTAGGTTGCCGAACCCCGGCCGTGGGGTACCCAACTGCCGACAAAACGGCCACGGCGCAGCAGGCGCAGTTCGCTGAACTCGGCGAACAGGCTTTCCGAGCGCTGCGGTCGCAGAAATACCCAGTCGTCGACCTGCAGCGCGGTGTGGTTGGAGCCGATCAGGCGCTCCTGATTGGCACTGCGGCCATACAGCGAATCGTAGTCGAGCCCGGTCGGAGAAACCGGGGCGGCTGGCCATTGTCCGCCATACAAATAAAAAGCCCGTTGCCGGTTAGGGTTCCAGCCTTGCAGCAATGTTTGGCTGGAGCCCATGAACGGCAAGTCGCCGTTCTGGGCTTTCAGAACCGGGCTGGCGAGCCATAGGGCGGGTCGGTGCTCGGTCAGCAGTGGCGTGTCGAAGTCGCTGGGCTTGAGCAGTGCCGAGCCGACGGCCAGCTCGTTGAGCGGAGTGCGTCCCGCGGCATGCAGGCGGTAGCTCAAGCTGCCGCCGCCATTGAGCAGGGGCTGTTGCGGCCACAGTGCGGGGAAGCTCCGTGCACTGTCGAGAAAAGCCAGGTAACGCGCGTTGCTCTCGGCAAAGGCCTGAGCCTGACCGATCCAGAACGGCGTATGGGCGACATGGGCGTCATAGCCCATAAGGCCGCGTATCCGCAGCGGCGTCGGGTTATCGCTTAGCCAGTGCAGCGTCTGACCAAGTTGCTCCGGGCTGGCGAAGCCGCCACGGGCCAGGCCGATATCGATTTCCAGGGCAATTTGCAGCGGTTGCTTGAGCGCGCGGGCCAGCTCTGCGTATTCGGCCAAGCGCTGCGGGCTGTCGATCAGCCAGGTGAGCTGGCGCGCCGGGATGAAGGTGCTGGCTACCGGCAACTGCTGGTAAAAGGCCAGTGCGGCGGCAGCGGGCAGCGGCTTGCCCAGCAGCAGATCGGCCTGGGGAAAGTCCTGGGCCAGTTGGTTCAGTTGCGGTTGGTGAAACACCATAAACCGCTGGGTGCCGAGTCTGTTGGCCAGGTAATTGAGCAGGCCGGTCGAGGCCAACGATTTTGCCACCAGGCGCACTGGCAGCTTTTGCCCCAGGCGCTGGGCGAGCAGGTCGGCATTCTGATCGAGGCGATCCAGGTCGATGACCAGCAAGGGGATGCCGCCCCCCTCGCGTCGCAACAACTGATTAAGTGCGGCGAAGTAGCTGGCATGGGGCTGGCCTTGGTCGCTCGGACGCAGCGCCCAGGCCCCGAGCAGTCCTATGGCGCCGAAGCCGAGCAGGCTGCGGCGTTTCACCGTGGCCAGCGCTGCTGCAGGCGTTGCGCCTGTGCCTGGGCGGCGCGGTATTCGCTATCCAGGCGGGCAACCAGCTCGGCGACTGTCGGTAGATCGCCGATGGCACCGACGCCTTGGCCGGCCGACCAGACGGTTTTCCAGGCTTTGGCTTCGTCGCTGACCGGCTTGAGCTTCTCGCCGTAATTGACCTCGCCCTTGTTTTGCAGCTGCTTGAGGTCATAGCCGGCCTGTTCCAGGCTCTGGCGCATAAAGCTCGCCGGCACCCCGGAAACCGCCGGTGTGTGCACGATATCGGCGGCGTGGGCATCCAGGATCATCTGCTTATAGGCCGCCGGAGCGGCGTTTTCCCGGGTGGCGATAAAGCGCGTACCGAGATAGGCCAGATCGGCGCCGAGCAGCTGCGCGGCGAGAATCTCATGCCCTTTATTCAGGCAGCCGGCCAGTAGCAGTGTCTTGTCGAAGAACTGGCGGATTTCCGCGATCAACGCAAAGGGGCTCCAGGTGCCGGCATGGCCACCGGCACCGGCCGCTACCGCGATCAGACCGTCTACTCCGGCTTCTGCGGCCTTTTCGGCATGCCGGCGGGTGGTGACGTCATGGAACACCAGGCCGCCATAGCTGTGCACCGCGTCGACCACTTCCTTCACCGCGCCCAGGCTGGTGATCACCACCGGTACCTTGTGCTCGACGCAAATAGCCAGATCGGCCTGCAGGCGCGGGTTGCTGCCATGCACGATCAGGTTGACCGCGTAAGGGGCTGCGTCCGCGGTCAAGCCGCCTTCGATTTCCTCCAGCCAGGCTTTGAAGCCACTGCTTTCGCGTTGGTTCAGCGCGGGGAAACTGCCAACTATGCCGCTGTTACAACAAGCGAGTACCAGCTGCGGGTCGGAGACCAGAAACATCGGTGCGGCCACGACCGGCAGGCGCAGGCGCTGTTCGAGCAGGGCGGGAAGGCTCACGGGGACTCTCCTTGGCGGCTAGAAGGGTTTGACGACGACCAGGATAACAATGGCGAGCAACGCCAGAACGGGCGCCTCGTTGAACCAGCGGTAGAACACATGACTGCGCTGATTTTCGCCGCGGACGAAGCGTTTGAGCTGGGCGCCGCAGATATGGTGATAGGCGATCAATAGGACTACCAGTGCCAACTTGGCGTGCATCCAGCCTTGGCTGAAGTAGTAGCCGGGGTTGAGGCTGATCAGCCAGATACCGAAAATCAGGGTGGCAATCATCGACGGCAGCATAATGCCGCGGTACAGCTTGCGTTCCATCGTGCAGAAACGTTCGCGACTGGTCTCGTCTTCGCTCATGGCGTGATAAACGAATAAACGTGGCAGATAGAACAATCCGGCGAACCAGCACACCACGGCGATAATGTGCAGGGCCTTGAGCCACAGATAGAGCATTGGTCGACTTCCAGGACAGTTAAGTGGCTCGATAGTAGTGCTCGATGGCCCATACGTCATCTGCGCGGTTGGCCGTTGGCGATTGCGGCCTTATCATCGGCAGCTTTCCAATGGCTTTTTCGCAAGGGGTAGGTGATGGTCAAGGTCGGTATCGTCGGCGGCACGGGTTACACCGGGGTCGAGCTGTTGCGTCTGCTGGCGCAACATCCGCAGGCTCAGGTGGTCGTTATCACCTCCCGCTCCGAAGCGGGTATGCGCGTCGACGAGATGTACCCGAACCTGCGCGGCCATTACGACGACCTCGCGTTCAGCGTGCCGGACGTCGCGACCCTGGGCGCCTGCGATGTGGTGTTCTTTGCCACGCCGCACGGCGTCGCCCATGCCCTGGCCGGCGAGCTGCTGGCCGCCGGCACCAAGGTGATCGACTTATCCGCCGACTTCCGTCTGCAGGACGCCGAAGAATGGGCCAAGTGGTACGGCCAACCCCATGGCGCCCCCGATCTGCTGCCCGAAGCGGTATACGGCCTGCCGGAGGTCAACCGTGAGGCCATCAAGCAGGCGCGCTTGATCGCGGTGCCGGGCTGTTATCCGACGGCCGCCCAGTTGGCGTTGATTCCGCTGCTGGAAGCGGGGCTGGCGGATACCTCGCAACTGATCGCCGACTGCAAGTCTGGCGTCAGTGGGGCCGGGCGTGGCGCCAGTGTCGGGTCGCTATTCAGCGAGGCCGGCGAAAGCATGAAAGCCTACGGGGTGAAGGGGCATCGGCATCTACCGGAAATTCGCCAGGGGCTGCGCCGCGCGGCGGGCAAGGATGTGGGCTTGACCTTCGTGCCGCATCTGACGCCGATGATTCGCGGCATTCATGCGACGCTCTACGCGACCGTGCGGGATAAATCGGTCGACCTGCAAGCATTGTTCGAGCGGCGTTATGCCAACGAGCCCTTCGTCGATGTGATGCCGGCCGGCAGCCACCCGGAAACCCGCAGCGTGCGTGGCGCCAATGTCTGCCGTATCGCCGTGCACCGGCCACAAGACGGCGATCTGGTCGTCGTGCTTTCGGTGATCGACAACTTGGTCAAAGGCGCCTCCGGGCAGGCCGTACAGAATATGAATATTCTCTTCGGTCTCGATGAGCGTCTGGGGTTATCGCATGCGGCCCTGTTGCCCTGATGGGGGCCTGGGAGGTTCGTCTTAGCGATCCGGGGCGGGTCAGGCGGACGAGACTGGCGTTTCTGCTGGCGATTTTGCTGATACCCGTGGCGTTCTATAGCGGCACCTTATGGCAGGCACATAACACACAGGCGGTGATGGCCGAACATCAGCCCATGCAAGCGCGCATTCTGGAACTCGAGGCCGAGCTGGATGAGTTGCGTCAGCACCTGACGGTGGTCGGTAGCGGTAAGAAAGTGGCGCAGCAGGCCAATGAGCAGAATCGTTTGACCATCAAGTTGCTCGAAGAGCAAATCTACAAGCAACAACAGGATCTCGCGTTCTATAAAGGCGTGCTGGCGCCAGCCAGTCGCCGCGAGGGTTTGCGCGTTCGTGCCTTTGAGCTGCAAGCCACGGACAAGCCGCTGCATTTCCGCTACAAGTTACTACTGAGCCGGGTCGGCAAAGGCGACACGCCGCTTGCGGGGCAATTGTCGATTACGGTGGAAGGGCGCCAAGGCGATAAAGCCGTCAGTCTGCCCCTGGCTGAGCTGACCCAGGGGTTGCCCGATCAATTGAGTGCGCAGCCATTGCCGTTCTCGTTCAAGCATTTCCAGGCCATTCCCGACGCAGGGCGTTTTGCCGAGTTGCGTTTGCCCGAGGGGTTCGAGCCCAGCCAGGTCAAAGTGCGCGCCGAAGTCAAAGGCGAGAAGCCGTTGGAACGCATATTCAAATGGATCGACAAAGAGTGACAATTGCGAATGTGGAGTAAAGACAAGAGCAAGACCGACTTGCAGCGTTTCAGCGGCAAAACCAGCCTGATCGCCGCGGGCGCAGAACTCTGTGGCGATTTGCGCTTTCAAGGCGCGGTGCAGGTGGATGGGCGGGTCAGCGGTAATTTATTGACCACCGATGGCATGGTTCGGGTCAGTGTCGAGGGACAGGTTGAAGGTGAGCTCCGCGCCCCCCATATAGTGGTGGACGGAGAGGTGATCGGCGATATTTACGCCAGCGAACACCTGGAATTGGGCACTCGAGCCCGCGTACGTGGCAATCTGTACTACGGCTTGATGGAGATGGCCATGGGCGCGCAAATCGAGGGGCGCCTATGTCACCTCAAAGACGAGCCTCGCCCGCTCGAGTTACCGAATAAATATGAATCTGCAGAATAGTTGACCGCTTTTGTAGGGTAAGCGGATAATGCAGAGCCTCAACGCAGCATGGCGCCTTGCGCCGGGAGATAGTCAGCATGAGCGTCGAAACCTTCACCCCCACAGCTTTGCTCTTCACGCAAGGCGCGGCGAGCAAGGTGAAGAGCCTGGTCGATGAAGAGGGCAATCCACGCCTAAAGTTGCGCGTATTCGTGACGGGCGGCGGCTGCTCGGGTTTCCAGTATGGCTTCACCTTCGATGAAGAAGTTGCCGATGACGACACCATTGTCGAGCGAGAGGGGGTCAGTCTGGTGGTCGACCCGATGAGCTACCAGTACTTGGCCGGTGCCGAAGTCGATTATCAGGAAGGTCTGGAAGGGTCGCGCTTTGTCATCAAGAACCCGAATGCCACCACGACTTGCGGTTGCGGTTCGTCCTTCTCGATCTAGCGATTCGTTGTCACCCCCAACATGCGCCGTGCTTAGCACGGCGTTGTCGTTTCCGGCTTGCGGAAATCGACGCTTAGGCCGGGTAGATGGCCCCCAGTACTCGCAGGCCGCGGGCACCTGTAACGCTGGGGCGGTTTGCCGGTATGGCTTCCAGGCAGCAGTGGGCGAGCCAGGCGAAGGCCATGGCTTCCACCCAGTCAGCGGGTACGCCGTAGGCCGCGGTACTATCCACCGCGCATCCTGGTAGCAGCTCGGCCAGGCGGCGCATCAGCGTGGCGTTATGGGCGCCACCACCGCACACGAGCAGCGCTTCGGTGCGCTGCTGGGCCGCAGTCAGGGCGCCGATTATGCTGGCGGCACTGAGTTCGAGCAGCGTGGCCTGGACGTCGGCGGGCGCGTAGGGCGGCAACTGGCTCAGGTGCTGATCCAGCCACGCCAGATTGAACAGCTCGCGGCCCGTGCTCTTTGGGCCCCGCGTGTGGAAGTAGGGGTCGTCTAGCAGTGTATGCAGCAATTGCACTACCACCTGGCCGCTGGCTGCCCAGGCGCCATCGCGATCATAGGGCTCACCGCGATGCCGCTGAATCCAGGCGTCGAGCAGCACGTTACCGGGGCCGCAATCAAAGCCCTGGATCGGTTTGCCGGCTTCGAGCAGGCTTAAATTACTGAAACCGCCAATATTCAATACCGCGCGTGGGCCATTTTGGGCGCCGAACAAACTTTCATGAAAGGCCGGAACCAGGGGGGCACCTTGGCCCCCTGCTGCCAAGTCGCGGCGACGAAAATCGCTCACGACACAGATGCCGGTCAATTCGCTGAGCAATGCCGGGTTGCCGATCTGCAGGGTGAAGCCGCGCGCCGGTTCGTGACGGATGGTCTGGCCATGGCTGCCAATCGCGCGTATGGCGGCTGGCTCCAGGTTCTGTTGCTGCAATAGAGCCGCTATACCTTGCGCTGCCAGACGCACCCACTGCTGTTCGGCCGCTGCTGTGCGGGCGATTTCGTCCGGGCCTGGGCTGCAGAGTGCGAGCAGATCGGCACGCAGCTCACTGGGCATGGGCACGTAGTGGGTCGCGAGAAGCTGCGTTCGCTGGGATTGCTCGATCAGGGCGATGTCCAGGCCGTCGAGGCTGGTGCCGGACATCACCCCCAGATAGTACGGCATAGACTCAGCGCTTGTTGAGAGCGAGCAGGGTGGATTTTTCCTGATCCATCTGTGCCATTAACGGGGTACTGAGCTGCATAAAACGGGCTTTTTCGTTTTTGGCGATCGGGTCGGCCATTGGCAACTTGAGGCTCAACGGGTCGACATGTACGCCGTTGACTTGAAATTCGTAATGCAAGTGCGGGCCGGTGGAGAGGCCGGTGGTGCCGATATAGCCGATTATTTGCCCTTGTTTAACGCTGCTACCGCTTCGGATTCCCTTCGCGAAACCGTTCATATGCGCGTAGAGGGTGCGATAACGCTGGCCATGTTGAATGATAACGGCATTGCCATAGCCGCCATGACGTCCCGCCAGTGTGACTTTGCCGTCGCCAGCTGCCTTGATCGGCGTGCCTCGGGGCGCTGCGTAATCGACGCCTTTGTGGGCGCGGATCTTGTTCAGCACCGGGTGGCGTCGGCCCATGGAAAAGCGCGAGCTGATGCGCGCGAAGTCCACCGGTGTGCGGATAAAGGCCTTGCGCATGCTGTTGCCGTCGGCGCTGTAGTAGCTGGTGTTGCCTTGTTTGTTGGTATAGCGAACGGCGGTGAAGGTCTTGCCGCGATTGGTGAAGCGTGCTGACAGGATGTCGCCGGTACCGACGCGCTTACCGTTCACCACCTTCTCTTCATAGATCAGCTCGAATTCGTCGCCCTCACGGATGTCCAGGGCGAAGTCGATGTCGTAGCCGAAGATATTGGCTAGGTCCATGGTCAAACCATGGGAGAGTCCCGCACGCTTGGCCGAGAGGAATAAGGAGCTGTTGATTACGCCGCGAATGTAGGCGTTTCTGACATCGGGTTTGACCAGCTCGCGTTTGAACGCATAGCCGTTTTCGTTCTTGGTCAGGCTGATGCTTTCGAGCTCGCTCAACTTGGTTCGCAGGCTCTCCAGCTGGCCATCTTGGTCCAGCTGGAATGCCAGTGATTGGCCGACTTTGAGGCGGCTGAACTGCTTGGCTTCCTTGCTGCTTTTCAGAACCTCATGCAGGGTGGTGGCAGAGAGTCCGACACGATCGAAAACCGTGGAAAGGGTATCGCCGTTGGCGACGGTGACCGTTTTTTGGTTGGGGTCGATAGTTTTTTCGCTTACCGGCGCTTCGGCAACGGCGCTATTGCCTTGGGTGGCAGTAGCGGATTCGTTCTGTGGGGCATCTATCTTGGCGAAAGGCGATGGGGCGCTTTCTTGAGCCTGACGATTATCCGGCTCAAGCAGCTCACTGCCGTTGTCGAGTTCGAGACTGAGGTAGGTTTTTTGTGCTTCAACTTCGCGGGAGGGGAACACCAGAAGGGCCAGGCTGAGTATCGCGGCTACGCCGCTGGCAGCGAGGATGTGGCTTTTTGGATATAGCGGAGGGGCTTTAGTTGTAGAGGTCATAGGCCAATTTGACTTTAAAAAGATGGAAAGAAAATGATGAAAAAGCTGTAACTGTATAAAATATAACCAAATCGCTCGCTAGGCAAGCCTGAAGCCATTTGGCTCCTGCCTTAGGTGCGTGGGTGGCGTGGGCAAAACTTGTGATTTGTCTGCGATCTTGTATGGTTGGTTCCCTTTTGGTTTGAGTGGTCGTGAATCCTGTCATGAAGTCGGTCGAAGAGCAGTTGGCGCTGATCAAGCGCGGTGCGGAAGAGGTCCTGGTTGAGTCCGAGCTGGTCGAGAAGCTCAAGCGTGGTAAGCCGCTGCGCATAAAGGCGGGCTTCGATCCGACCGCACCTGATCTGCACCTCGGGCATACCGTGCTTATTAATAAGCTGCGGCAGTTTCAGGTGCTGGGGCATCAGGTGATTTTCCTGATAGGGGACTTCACCGGCATGATCGGTGATCCGAGCGGCAAGAGTGCGACTCGTCCGCCGCTGACCCGTGAGCAGGTGTTGGAGAACGCCGAAACCTATAAGACCCAGGTCTTCAAGATTCTTGATCCAGAAAAAACCGAGGTGGCCTTCAATTCCACCTGGATGGATAAGCTGACCCCTGCCGATTTCATCCGCCTGGCGTCGCAGTACACGGTGGCGCGCATGCTTGAGCGCGATGACTTCAGCAAGCGCTACTCGACCAATCAGCCGATTGCTATCCATGAATTTCTGTATCCGCTGGTTCAGGGGTACGATTCTGTGGCTTTGCAGGCCGATATCGAGCTTGGCGGTACCGATCAAAAGTTCAATCTATTGATGGGGCGTGAACTGCAGCGTTCCTATGGGCAGGCTTCTCAGTGCATTGTCACCATGCCGCTGCTCGAAGGGCTGGACGGGGTGAAGAAGATGTCCAAGTCCTTGGGCAACTATATAGGTATCCAGGAAGCCCCGGGGGTGATGTATGGCAAGTTGGTATCCATCCCTGATTCGCTCATGTGGCGCTACTTCGAGCTGCTCAGCTTCCGTTCCATGGATGAGGTCGAGCAATTTAAGCGTGACGTCGAGCAAGGTGCTAACCCGCGCGACATCAAAATCAAGCTCGCGGAAGAAATCGTGGCGCGCTTTCATGGCGAGGAAGCTGCGGCCAGTGCTCATCGAGCGGCAGGCAATCGCATGAAGGATGGCGAGCTGCCGGAAGAGCTTCCTGAGATCGAGGTACTGGTTGCCGAGGACATGCCGATTGCCGCCCTTCTTAATAAGGCGGGTTTGGTGAAGAACGCTGCAATGGCTCGCGATCTTCTGGGTGCGGGTAGCGTGCGTGTGGATGGCGAGGTGGTCGATCGCACCTTTATATGCAAGCTGGGCGCGACCCATATTTGCCAGGCCGGTAAGAAGGCCTTTGCGCGAATCACGCTGAAAGCCGAATAAACTTCGAAATAAGCATTGACGTAGAAATTGAGGTGCCTATAATGCGCACCTCTTCCGGCGTGGGCCTCTCGGGAAACTTCTTATAAAACAAGAGGTTAGCTTTAAAAGAGGGGTTGCAAAGCAGCGAAAGCTGTGTAGAATGCGCCGGG
>NZ_CAMPHN010000096.1 GCF_946885885.1 uncultured Pseudomonas sp. | reverse complement strand
TGGCAATACTGCGTTAAAAACAGGCTCGGAATGCTCATTTACAGCACGTAAACTCCGCTTCCTCTCCTGTTTTTGCCTTGTCTTGCCTGCCTCGCTTACTTTTTTCAATGGCCTGCTAGGTATAGATGCCCCGCCGCATGCGGCAAGTCAGGCGCGCAGGTCCGTGGAAACAGCCACCTCCGGCGCCAGGCGGTAACACATGTACTTCACCACGAAGGGCAGGTGCGGAAATTCCTTGCTCTCACCGTCTTTGAAACCCAACGCCCGATACCAGCGCTGCAGTTCGAAGTGCTGCTCGATCACGCCGATGCTGATGGTCTGCACCGCCTGCGCCTCGGCGTATTGGATAAAATGCTCGACCAGCCGAGTACCAACGCCCCGCTTGCGGTGGACGGGCAGGACCGACAAGCGGTTCAAGTAGGCGACGCCGGCGCGCGGGCTTTCGTAGGCGACGCAACCGATCGGCGTGGCGTTTTTCGCAATGACGAAATACTTCTCGCCGCGGGCAAAGTCAGCCTTTACCCACTCTGTCGTGCAAAAGGAAGGGTGTTTCGGGCAGTTGGCCGCATTCAGGCCGAATCGCAAGGCGACATCCTTGTTCGATTCGCTGATCAGCATGGCGATGGTACTCAACCCGTTAACTGTGGCTTGACTGATATTCATGTCGATGGCCGTCCATGTGAGAGGGTGAGAGCGCTCGGCAACGCAACGTCGGTTGCGCGGCGCGTATTGCAGGGCCGTTATTCGCTAAGTGTTCGCTGGGTTTTCTTGGGCAAGCTGGCGCGTGCTTTTTTATATGACCAGTCGATTAGCTGTTTCAAGTAGTGCTCGTCGAACGCCTGGGTGTTGAGGATGGACACCCAGTGAAAACGATGCAGGTAGCGTGCGGGGCTCACTGCGGGCTGATCGGTCAACTCGATGAACCTGTCGGGCGTCACACGGATGCTGAAGCGCCAGCGATGCGGCTCACTGGTCTTGAAATAGGCGAACTGCTTACCGCCGACGGCGTAAATCAGCACATTCGCGGGTTCGCCCAACAACTGCTCCTGTGCACCCGGGAGGCTCAAGCAAAAACGTTTAACGGCGCCGATATCCATAATGTGCGGCTCTTGATCAATGTCCACGACAAGCGCCTGTACGCAAACGGCCACTACAACTGTTTGGAGCGCTTCGCCAAGGGGGAGGTTCCGACTATTCGTGCACCGGCAGGCTGGCACAGGACATCGATGCCGAGCGGCCAAATCGATTGTGTCAGCCCGGCAGCGAATACCTGCACGCGCATTCGTAAGCGCTGCGCCCACTGGAGCGCAGCGAGCGTATCAGACGTAGAGCGGTGAGCCCATGGCCCGGCTGGCCTGCTCGCTTGGCGCGGCATCGAACAGGCGGGTGGTATAGGCCGCGTTCAGCTCTGCGGTTTCGCCGGGGAAGTAATCGGTGACGAAACGCCGGGCGTTATCGAGATTGTCGAAGGCGTAAAAGCCGCCCACCGATTGGTTATCCGCACCGCTCAACCAGGTCTTATGCAACAGCCCGGGCTGGGCCTTGAGGAGCGGATTCAACGCGCGCCAAGGCGCTTGATCGAAGGGCACCGACAGCTGCACTTCGGTGTAAACGAACGCGCCGGGGCTGCGTTCCGGGCGTGCCCCGAAATACACCGAGCCCAACTGCCGGCTGGCTTCTTCGACGACGGCCATGTCGAACACCCGGGTGGTTTGTGCGACGCCGAATTTGCGCGCCTCCGCGGGGAAGTAGCCGGTGACGAAGCGTTTCGCGTTGGCGAGCGAGTCGAACTCGTAGAACCCGCCGACCGACTGATTCAACGAGCCGGCGAGCCAGGTTTTATTGCGGAAGCCCGGCTGCTCGACTATCTGCGCATTGAGTTCGCGCCACGGCGCTTGGGCGAAGGGCAGGGAGATTTGCAGCTCGGTGTAAACGAAGGCTTTCGACATGATGGGTTCCTGATCAGTGGTACATGTACGTCCTGTTGGGAGCGGTGCAATCCATAGGATAACGACCGTAATCCAAGATAGGATTGCGATCGTTATCCTGTCAAGTACAATGCGCTCACTGTCAGGCGGAAGAATTGCCCATGCGCTACACACCGGAACAAAAGCAGAAAACCGCAGCGAATATCCTCGCGGCCGCCGGGCGCGGCTTTCGCCTGGAAGGCTATGGCGGCGCCGGGGTCGATGGCTTGGCGCGCGATGCAGGGGTGACGTCGGGAGCCTTCTACAAGCACTTCCCGTCCAAGGCGGCGGCGTTCGAAGCTGCAGTGGCGGCCGGGCTCGATGACTTCCAAAAAAACATGCAACAGGCGATCGCCGACCCGCAGCAGGATTGGCTGAGCGCATTGGTGGACTATTACTTCAGCCGCGAACACCGCGCCAATCTTGCCGGCGGCTGCGCTGTGCCGGGCCTCACCGGCGAGGTGATGCGCGGCAGCGAACAGGTACGGGCGGTCTACCAGCAGGGCATCGAACGGGTGGTCGAGACCCTGGAAACCGGCCTGACCCACCTCGACCCCGAGCTACGCCGCGAGCGCGCCTGGGCCATTCTGGCGATGCTCAGCGGCGGTTTGCAGATCGCCCGGGCGGTGCACGACGAAGCGCAGGCCGCGGCGATCGCCGTCGCCATGCGCGAGGCGGTGCTGCGCTTCGCCCACGCGCCGGGCTAGATTGCTTCCGTGGGATGCAGATGCAGCGCCAGCCAGATCGCGCCCTGGGAAACCCGCATCACCGTGTGCGGGGTGCCTGCCGGCAGAAACAGATAATCGCCCGCTGCCAGCACCACCGACTTGCCATCGACCAGCATCTCCGCCTCGCCGTGGGCCAGCAGCACCCACTCGTCCTGCGTCTGCACGTACTCGCTCGGCGTTATCGCCGCCGAGCTGAGAATGCGCTCGACGACCAGGTTGCGGTGTTGCAGCAGGGTCTCGAAGTGCTCGCCCTCGGCAGGGGGCGCGGCATCGGCAAATAAATTTCCGGTTCGCATCAGGGGCCTCGTTTCGATTGCTGGGGTGCCAAGCTGTCGATCAAACGCCGACATCGCTCCATACCGCGAACTCGTTGCCGCTGGGTTCGACGAAGTGAAAACGCCGGCCGCCGGGAAACGCGAATATCGGTTTGACGACCCGCCCGCCGGCGCTTTCGACCTTACCCAGCGTTTCTTCCAAGCGCTCGCTGTAGAACACGATAAGCGCGCTACCGTTGGCGACCGAGGCCGCCAGCCCGGCCTGATAAAAACCGCCGTCGAGGCCCTGGCCGGAGAAAGCGCAGTACTCGGGGCCGTAATCGACAAAGGTCCAACCGAATGCCGAGGTGAAGAACGCTTTGGTCGCCTGCAAATCCTTGGCGGGGAATTCCACGTAATTGATTTTCTCGTGCGCGTGCATCGCCGTGCTCCTTATTAGCTGCGAATGCAGATCAGGTTTGCTGACCCATTACCCGCGAGCGTCGTTGCATGCCAACCGCAATCAGGGCCAAGAGAATCGCCAGCGAATAGGCGAACAACCCCAGATTCAGGCCGAATACGGTTTTCTCGCTACCGTCGGACAGCACCATGGAGCCGCCATAGTAGTCGCGCAATATATAAGCCAGAAGAAAACCGCCGGTCACGAAAATCGTCATCGAACTGGCAAGACGGAAATTGCTCTTTGCCCATGTCAGCCAGAGGCTGAAAAGGCCGATGGAGGTATTGGTGAACAGCTGCCAGACCTCGTGCAATCGCGCATGTGGTTCCCAGCTGGGATTGAAAACATGGGAGGCGTTTATCTCGAAATACGGGACGACCCCGGCATAGAAGAATATGCCGATGGTGATCAGTATCTTGGGGACCATTTTGTCGCTCCTGTAGTTCTGAAAGGCTATACCAGTCGTTAAGTACACGCTCTCGCCTTTGCTGGCCCGGCCCTGCCGTTCTGGCGGCATTCTCCCTGCCTCCCCTTCCTGCCTGGCGTCGCCGACGAGCGGCCCGTCGATCATATGCCGGACCCAGGCGCAAAGCTCGTCTTGATATCGAAATTACTGCGTTTCAAGGCAATCGCGTCTGGCGATACAGCACTAGCTGGTACCGGGTTATTAATAAGCCTTTGGCGTTGTTCTCGGTTTCCGAGATTGGTTCCAAAAGAGATTGATTGGATTTTTTACCGGGCAACGATCCGGTCGATTGCACACTTTGCCAGCTCTTTTCCTGGCGGTGCTTCCGAAGTTGCAGCAACAAAATCGTTATCGGTCAATTCGCTGGATGCCAATGACCTAATGCAGTCCTGTAAACTCTTCGGGATACCAACCCTGAATTCGATCGATATCGTCCGGTTTGGACCGATAGCTGTGTTCCGGCGTGCCCTGCTATCGGCTGTGGCGCTCTTGCTGTGCTGTTTTTCCGCCCCGCAGGCGCAGGCAATACCTGAATGGCCGGAACCAGCATTGGCATTGCTGTCGCGTTAAGTGGCGAAATCCGGCAAGCCGGAGAGGGCCGTGAAATCGCGGCCTCGCTATATCTCCGCAAGAGCTCGCGGATTTGTTTTTATCAGGCTTGCCGTTGGTACATCACATCCGTACGGAGAACATATTTGGTGCCGGATATAAGCGGCGCGCCTTGATGCATCATCAAATGAGGGAAAACCAAGGCCATGCCGGCTTCCGGTTTTATTACATCCCACCTGAATTCCGTTTCGCCGCCTTCATATTCGCCATTCAAGTAAAGCAGTAGCGATAGCTGGCTGACCTCGGTATTGCTCCGGCAATAAAACCCATCCTTGTGCCATTTAAAATACTGCTCGGGCGTATACCGATAAAATCTGAACCGCTCGTTCAGGCCTGACAGTCTCCAGTCATCGATACTATCCGGTAGAAACTGCTTGGCTCTTTCGAATAGAAAGGTCGCCAAATCAACATCGTCGAAAATTATACGGTCGTTATTTCTAACAGCTTTCAAAATTTCCGGACCCTCTTTTGTCTGGATGGCGGCTTCCTCGAACCCGATATTTTCACTCATCTGAATGTAAGAGATGCACTCGGGCGAGGAGAGGAAGTTTTTAACTGTGAAGATTCCGGCGCCGAATTCTACTTTTTGCATACAGGACTCATAAGCAGGGACAGGAAGGGTGCGGTTTCAGTTGGCCTCAGGAGCTTTTTCCGGCCGTCCGCCAATTATCATGGTTTGTTTCTTATTATTCTCTAATCCGACCATCAGTGTTGGATGATCCATTCTCGTCGGCCACCCTTGGCATCTTAGTCACCTATTAGCAGGGTCTTACTTTTTGGCTGCCATGTGGTGCCGGAGCATTTGGATGAATGGCTGAAAAGGCTAGCTAGCCGCGTTGCGGTCATGGGCGAAGCGCAGCCTGGCGGGGCGGCCTGACGGGGGAGAGGAAAGCGGAGGCGGGCGCCTCCGCTGGAACGCACTTCAGTGGTTGGCGGCTTCGGCGACGATGCGGTCGAAGCTGCCGTCGGCTTTCATCTGTGCGATGGCGGCATTGAATTTGCCCAGTAGGTCCTGCCGGTTGGTGGACTTGTTGAAGGCCAGGTAGGACTCGGCGGAAGACAGATACTTGGCGTTCATCTGCACGCCGGGGAAGCGTCCGGTAGCCAGCAGGGCGTTGCCGGACTGTTCGATGGCCAGCACCGCATCGACCCGCTTGGCCGCCAGCTTCTCGAAGTTCTTCTCGTCGCCGCTCACCTCGTCGATGGTCAGCTTGCCGCTCTTGCCCGCTTCACTGAACTCATCGGTATACAGCCAGCCGCGGATGGTACCGACCCGTTTACCGCTCAGGCTGTCCATGTTCTCGTAGTTCACCGGGCTGTCCTGGTGGAAGTACACCGCGATGTTCTCCACCATTATCACATCGCTGTAATCGTACTTCTGCCGCCGTTCTTCATTGGAGTAGATACCGGCGACACCCGCCTCGCCCTGGTCGATCTCTTCGATCACCCGTTTCCACGGCCGTGCGGCGAGGGTGACGGGCACTTGCATGCGGGAGAAGGCTTCTTTCACCAGCTCCGGATAGATGCCTTTGGCCTGGCCGTTCTCGGCATACATAAAGGGTGGATTTTCGATATCGACATCGATCACGACGGGCTCTTCGGCCCAGGCGAGGCTGCCGGTGAGGGCGAGCAGCGAGAGCAGCCATTTGCTTTTAAACCAGGTTCTAGCCACTGCGGTTCTCCTTAGCGAGGGGGCGCTTTTTGTTGTTTGTTGGAGTATTGATCAGATCGAGCGGTCTGCAAGGCGCGGCCTGGCCAGTGGCTATCGAATCGACATACGGCGATGAACGAAACCTCGGTTCCCGAAGGCGTGTGCAGCGTCGCCGAACCTACCGCGTCGAACGGTAGTACGCATCCCACAACTTATTGCGGAATTTATTGCTCGGGTCGAGGCGTTTTTTCAGGGCGAAGAATTCCGGGGCGCGTGGGTAGGTGGCGAGGAATTGTTCGCGGCTGGCGTGGATCTGGTAGGGCAGGTAGTAGCTGCCCTGGTGGTCGATGGCCAGGTCGATCAACTCGCTGGTCCAATTGGCGACGGCGGCGCGTTCGCTGGGGGAGACGCCTTGGCGGTAGTAGAGCACCAGGGCGAAGGTGTCGCCGCGGGCCCAGGCCAGCAGGGTGCCGGGGTCGGCTTTGGCGTGACGGATGGAGACGTTGGCGATATTCACCCGGTGCTGGTCGAGCACTTGATGCATGCCGGCGACGAAGCTTTTCAGTTGTGCCTCGGGCACGAAGTATTCCTGTAGCACGTAGCTGTAGTCGGGGCCGGAGATCGGTTGCAGTTCGCCGACGTCGAGGCTGGCCTGATGGTTGCGCCACTGCACCGGCGCGCCTTTGAGCAGCAGCGGGTCGACCAGCGCCTCGCGCACTTTGCTGCCGCCGGGGCTACTGGCCAGCGCCAGGGCGGTGCGCAATGCCCCGTAGCTGCGCTCGGCGGATATCAGGCGCTCAGGGATAGTGAGCGCCGCGTCGCTGCGCAGGTAGGACACGGCGCGCACGCTGTCGTAATCGTCGGTATAGAGGATGCCGTTGTGCATCACCATATCCGGGTTGTCGCGTACCTGACTGGCGAAGAACTGCGGGTATTGGCTGAGCGGCATCAGTAGCGATTGGCGCACCAGTTTGCTGTTCTCCACCAGGGGCAAGGTGGCGTCGACGATCACGCCGAGCCCGCCATAGCCGCCAATGGCGCCGTAGAACAGTTCGCTGTTGTGGTTAGGGCTGGCCTCGACCAGGCTGCCGTCGGCCAGCACCAGGCGTAGCGCGCGCACGCCGAGCACCAGCGGGCCTTGGCCGACATAGCGGCCGTGGGCGTTGACGCTGAGGGCGCCGCCGACGGTGAAGTTGGCGTAGGACTGCATGATTTGCGGCGACAAGCCGTAGGGATCGATGTATTCAAGCACTTCGCGCCAGGTGATCCCGGCTTGCACGCGAATTTCCCGGCGTTCGGCGGAGAATTCCAGCACCTGGTCGAAGTCGCGCATGTCCAGTTGCAAGGCGCCTTCGGTGGCGGTCTGCCCGCCCATGCTGAAGCGGCCTCCGCCGATGGCGATGGGGCCGGGATGCTCGCGCACCGCCGCGACTATCTGGCTCAGCTCGGTGGGCGCCAGCACCTGGGCGACTTCGATGGGGTTCATGCCGCTGACGTCGTTGACGGTTTCGGCGGCGTGCGCCACCTGGCATAGGAGCGGGATAAGAACGGCGATGATGCGCATGGAGCTTCCTTGTTCGCGGTCGCGCCGGGGCGCTATTCGGCTGTGAGGGGAGAGCAGCAGATCGCCTCAGAGCGAGACGAAGCACCGAACATAGTCGAGCTTCTCTTCCGATAGCCCCGCCAACTCCGTCTCCTGGACGCGCCCTTGGCGAATCAGCTCTCCGAATACCCGGAGCAATTGCGAGTACCGATAGTCGTATTTGCGCTCGATCTCGCGCTGCTTGCGCTCCAGATACTGCTGGAGCGCCCACATCTGCTGCGGCTCCGCTACGGCGGCGGCTTTTGCTTTGAAATTGGCCATGATCTCGGCCAATTCGGCTGTGAGCGCTGCCTCGAACACGCAGCGGGCGAGTTTCTTCTCGGCGGCGGACCACTTGAGGTCGTACATGGATGCTCCTGACCGCTGGCCTGCTTGGTATATGAAAGACTCGGGCCGGGCCGTAATGTCCCGATTTAAGTTCAATTTAAGCCCTGCACAGGCCCGCAGTTCAACCCGATCAGCCTCTTCGCGTTGGAAAAAACATGACCTGCTAGCGCGCCGGCAACAGCGTCAAGCTACTGCGGGTATTGGCCGCCACATCCGCCTCGCTCAGGTGCTGCGGCACATAGCGGCCGGCGATAAAAGCCTCGGCCTGGTCGCTGTAGTGGGTGTCGAAGGGCACGCCGCTTTGCCCGACCGGGTTGATGCCCAGCGCCGTATCGGCGTTGGCCAGATCGATCAGGCGGCGGGTGGAGGGGCCGTAGACCACCGGCCAGGGCGCCGGGCCGATGCGCTGCGACAGGTTGTTCGGCGTTTCATGGCTGCCCGGTGCGGCGAAGGGGCCGACGTTCAGCAGCCTGTCCAGGGGCTTCTGCTGGCTCAGTGGGTGGTTATGGGTGAGGGTATGGGCCTTGCCCCATTGCCAACCCTCCGGGTCGTCGCCGAGGATTTCGCGCAGGTGGGCGAGGCTGGCCTGCCAGGCGAGTTCGACGATAGCCGCGCGACTTTCCACGGCCTCGCTGTCGCGCTTGTCCCACCAGGGCGAGCCGGCATCGGCGAGCAAACGTGGCAGCGCGGAATCCAGGGCGCGGGTGGTCAGCAGGTTGTCGAAGAAGGCGCCGCTCAATTCGTCGGCCATGGCTTGTTTGGTCAATTGATAGAGCAACTGGTTGAACAGCGTGGCGGCGGTCGAGTCGAGGCTGTGATCGCCATTCCAGGTCGCCAGTTGTTCGACCAGCGCGCGCTCCCGCTCGCCGCTGGCGGCGGCGCGCAGTTCGTCGAGAATCGGCGTCAGCAATTTGCGTGGGTAGTCGTTGCCGGGATCGAGTTGCAGCGCTTGGCTATTGTGCAGGTCCCACTTAACCGTGCCGTCGGCCAGGCGCTGATCGAGGCGTTGGCCACGGTCGGCGGGGTTGTAGTAGCCGGGGATTTCGATACCGCTGGCGGCCTGCGGCTGGTAGTTGGCCGAGAGGATATAGCCGCGCGCCGGGTTCTCTTCCTGAGGGTTGTCGCTGAACGGGTGGAAACCGAGTTTTTCCGCCTCGCCTTTGCTCGCATCGAGAATAAAGCTCGGGTTGACCCCGCTCGGCCGGCGCGGCAGCTTGGCCGCCGCCCACCAGCCGATATCGCCGGAGGCCGAGGCCCAGACCACATTGAGCCCCGGTGCTTCGATGTGTTCGACGGCGGCGCGGGCCTTGGCCAGCGTGTCGGCACGGTTGAGCCGATAGAAACCTTCGAGCAGCGGGTTGGCGGTTTCCAGAAACGCCCACCACATGGCGATGGGGGTGCTGCCGGCGATCTGGCCCAAGGCGTCGTTGATGATCGGGCCGTGCGGCGAGCGGCGCAGGGTGAGGGTCACCGGCTCGGCACCCTTTACCTCGATCGTCTCGGTGCGGTTTTGCAGGTCGACCCAGGCACCGCGGTAGCGGATCTGGTTGGGGTTATCCGGGTTCGGGGTTTCCGCGATCAGGTCGAGGTCGTCGTTCTGGAACATGGTCAGGCTCCAGGCGAAGGCGCGGTTGTGGCCGAGGGAGGCGACCGGGTTGAGCGCCTGGTGATGGCCGTAGAGTTCGAAGCCCGGGTAGCTCAGATGCGCCTCGTACCACACCGCCGGCACGGCGAAACGGATATGCGGGTCGCCGGCGAGCAAGGGTTTGCCGCTGGTGGTGCGGCTACCGGAAACGGCCCAGGCGTTGCTGCCCTCGAATTGCGGCAGGCCGGCGTCGCGCAGGGCGGCGTGGCTGGTATGGGCGATGGCGTTGAGGTCCTGCCAGTCGCCGGCGGTCAATTTTTTTCCGATCGCGTTTTGGCCGACCACGCCCTCTGGGTGCCAATCGAGGTCGAAGGCTTTCAGGTAGTCGGTGCCGAGTTCGTCGCGCACATAGCTCAGTACCGGCTCGGTGCGGAACGCGGCAGCGAAACTGTAGGCCATAAAACCGGCGATGCTGATGCTATCGGCGACCGTGAACGGGCGTTTTTCGATCCCCAGCAGATCGAACTCCATGGGCGTCGGGCGGCTGGCCTGGTACTGGTTGACGCCATCCAGATAGGCCGCCAGCGCCCGGGCCGACGGGCTGCTCATGTCCAGGCGGGCGGCGTAGGCATCGGCTTCGGCGCGAATGCTCAGGGTGCGGAACAGACGGTCGGTTTCCACCAGCTTGGGGCCCAGCACTTCGGCCAGTTCGCCGCGGGCCAGGCGGCGCAGAATTTCCATCTGGAACAGGCGGTCCTGGGCATGCACGTAGCCCAGGGCGCGGTACATATCGGCTTCGTGCCGCGCCTGGATATGCGGCACCCCGCGTTCGTCGTAGCGCACGCTGACCGGCGCCTGCAAGCCGGACAGCGGCAGTTCGCCGTCGCGCTGCGGCAGTTTGCTGTCGAGGTACCAGGCCGCGCTCGCCGTAACGGTGGCGACTAGCACGGCAAGTACGATCAGGGAGCGTTTCATGAGGACTTCCTTGTTGAGCGGATGTGCATTCTGCTCAGCTTAGCGGGCGACAGCTATTGACCGGTTGCATGGCCGCTGGAAGTATTCGGTCAATTTTGAGGTAGCGATGATCACCTATTCCGGCAATCCCCTGACCCACTCCGCGACCTTGCGGCGCTTGTTGTACGAGGCCATGGAGCGGCTCGGCCTCGACCCCGCCGAGGTCTATCGGCGCATCTACCATTACCGCCGTTTGCCGCCGCCGATCCTTGATGAGCGCCTGGTGCACGAGGATGCGCCGCTGTTCTGGCGCAATCTGGCGCAGATAACCGATGACACGGATATCGGCCTGCATCTGGGCGAGGCGATCAGACCGCGCCTGCTCGACGTGGTCGGTTATCTGCTGCTGGCGAGCCGCGACCTGCAGCAAGGGCTGGAGACCTTCGTGCGCTTCCAGCATCTGTTGTCCGGCGGCTTCGCCGCGCGCCTGGAGGTTTCGGGCGATCAGGCGCAACTGATCTTCGACCTCAACTACCTCGGCTCACCGCCGCTGCGTCAGCAGATGGAATGCCTGGCGCTGCTGTTGATCAAACTGCTGGATTTCGTCTGCGACGGCGAGTTGCGGATCACCGCGCTAGGCTTCCGGCATGCCGCGCCGGCCGACACCGACGAGCACCTGCGTCTGTTCGGCTTGCTGCCGCGCTTCAGCCAGGCGCACGACAGCCTGAGCCTGCCCCTGGCCCTGCTCAAGCGTCCGTCGCGCACCGCCAATAGCGGTCTGTTCGAGTTGCTCTGCGCGCATGCCGAAGCCCAACTGCATGCGCTGGATGAAAACCAGTTGCTCAAGCAATTGCATTTTTTCTTGCAGCAACGCCTGGCCGAGCCGGACTGCCGCCTGCCCGATCTGGCGAGCGAACTGGGCATGGCCAGCGGCGCCTTGCAGCGCGCCCTGGCGCAGCAGGGCCTGAACCTGCGCGGCCTGCGCGAGGGCTTGCGGCAGCAGCGCGCGCTGCAATTATTGGCCGAGGGCGGGCCCATCCGCGAGGTCGCCCGGGCTTGCGGTTTCGCCGATCTCTCGCCGTTCTACCGCGCCTTCAAGCGCTGGTATGGCGTCACGCCCCATCGATACCGCGCGCAATTGCAGGCGGCGGGTAGCGGTGAAGGCTGAAGCCTTGGCACTCAATCGCCCGTTTTGGACCAGTCGCAGAAGCAGCCGACCGCCAGGTTGTTGCTGGCGTTCACCTCGCGCCCGGCCGCCAGAGCCTCGAGAATCGGCTCGATAAAGCTGTTGCTCGAGTCGCAGGTGGCGCCTGCGCTGTAGGGGCCGAAATAGGCCAGTTTGCCGCTACCATCCCAGATCGCCACCGCCGGGCTGGCCGGCAACTGCTCGTTGCCATCGAAGCCGGGAAGGTTCTCCAGGTCGCTCAGGGTTGCGGGCAACTGTCCCTTGCTGCCGGGCTTTTGCACCGCGTAGAACTGCACGCCCCGGGGGCCGTAATGGGCAATCAGCTCGGCCAGGTGCTGCTGGTTGCCGACGTTGCAGGGGCAGGCCGGGTCCCAGAAATGCACCAGGCGGATCGGGCCCGGGCCGGCCAGCTCGTCGGGCAGGCGCAGTTGCTCGCCGTAGAACAACGCGGTCCGCTCATCGAAGCTGCGCAGGTAGCGCGCCTCGTACCAGCGCCAGGCGGCGAGCATGGCGAGGCCCCAGAGCGCGAGCAGCAGGACGATAAGCAGGGTCTTACGCATGGATTGCGGCATGGTCGGTCTCTGTATACAGGCGCGCAGCTTGCCATGACCGGCCGCGCAGCTGAATATCGGCCTTTAGACTTCGCTGGCCGGAATGCCCCGCGCCCCTTTGCCATATTGTTGGAAACCCTATGCCAGAGCCCTTTCAACCGGAAAACCTGCTTGCCACGCTGCGACCCTTGGCCGCAGTAACGCCGTTGTCGGCGGACCACCTGGCCTACCGCGACTTTTATGGTTTCGGCGACCTGCAGGCGGGGCACAGCCGCCTCGGGGCGATCGAGGTCGGCGGTTACCGCATCGCCCTGCAAGCCTGGTGGCCGCAAACGCCACGGGCGACCCTGGTGCTGCTGCACGGCTATTACGACCACAGCGCGCTGTACCGCCACGTGATCGAATGGGCGCTGGGCATGGGCTTCGCCGTGCTGACCTTCGATCTGCCGGGACATGGTTTGTCCAGCGGCACCCGTGCCAGCATCGGCGATTTTGCGGAGTATCAGTTGGTGCTACAGGCGGTGCTGGCCGAGGCCGCCGCCCTGGATTTGCCGCAACCCTGGCATTTGTTCGGGCAGAGCACCGGCGGGGCGATTCTGATCGACTACCTGCTAACCGACAGTCCGCGCCCGGAGGTCGGCGAAACCATTCTGCTGGCGCCCCTGGTGCGGCCACGGGCCTGGGCCTGGTCGCAGCTCAGCTATCGCTTGCTGAAACCTTTCGTCAACGAAATCCCGAGGCGCTTCAGCAATAACTCCAACGATGCCGAATTTATCGATTTCATCCAGAACCGCGATCCGCTGCAGCCGCGCAACTTGCCCACCGCCTGGGTCGGCGCCCTGAGCCGTTGGGTACCGCGCATCGAGCGGGCGCCGGCCAGCCCGCGCAGCCCGTTGATCGTCCAGGGCGAGGCGGATATGACCGTGGACTGGCGACACAATCTGGCGCTGCTACAGGAAAAGTTCGCCGAACCGCGGATTCTGCGCCTGCCCGAGGCGCGTCATCATCTGGCTAATGAGACACCGGCGTTGCGCCAGCGCTATTTCGAGTTTCTCAGCCAGCATCTGAACTGAGGGTGCGTTTTTTTGGTTGGCATGGCCGCGTAGGTTAGGCGCACGCAGCCGATAGCGATGGACCGGCAAGATCCGTTGCGCCCTAACCCTCCTGGGGATCGCGGAACATGGATAAGGACAGGACCTCAACATTACTACTGACAGCGCTTGCACTGTGCCGATGAGCCTTGACTAACCCATCAATGAAAAAGCCATCTTATGCCGGGTGCGGCGGCGGTGCGGGGGTCACTGACCTGGGACAATGAGCACGCCAATCTTTTCCGCCAGGGTCATGAGGTCTGCATAGGCCGCCTCATCGTACGACAGGTCGCGGCCATCTCCTTGCTGAATGACAGCTCCGGCTGGAACCCTATCGCCAAAAAGCACGATGGCAACTGCGGTGTCATCCTGCCGCGACACCCAGTAGAGGCCATGAGAATCCGCCCTTTGGGCGTGGAGCGCCTCGGCCCACTGGCGGGTGAAGGGATACCGGTCCTTCTCCGTATCGATCAACTGGTTTCTGGTCACGCCGAGCAATCTGAGCGCCTTATTGGTCAAGTCGATCAACTTGAGGTCAACTGTGATCTCAATTCTGGAGTGGTGATGGCCAACGAGCCGGTTCTTTGGATAAGTCTTCAAACCCGGTGCGAAGGGGACATCATGGAAGACCGTCTCCATCAGGGCGCATTCGAATGTGCTTCCCGCGTATAGGGTCGGAATGACAGCTCCGGCTGAGTCCTTGATGGGACTAAACCGAGCGTTCCCCCGGGCGGTTGGATTGAACTGCGTTGCCAGGTACGCACTCAGGTGGACGCGGTGCATCGCCGTGCCTGCTGGCACGGTGATATACGTGACATGGAGATCAGTGTTCGGGGCGGGCGGGAGCGGGTGATCATCCATGGGTAACGCCAGCAATCTCATCCTCAGCGGCAGCCACTACACGGGCCGGATCAACTTTTAGCAGATCCTGGGGCCGTTTGCCGCCAAGGTAGCTGTTTACTGATGCAAACCAGTACGCCAGCCCCCAGCCATCCTTCCTTCCATCGAACGCTTTCAGTACCTCGGCCATGGCTGGGAGGGGGCGATATCTGGTGTCCTTGTCCAAGGCATAGATCGGGAAGTAGTCACTGCCGTTATGGCGGATAGCAAAGATTCGCCCTTCTCGTTTCCATTTATTGGGTTGCGAGCTTGGATTTTGGGCGGTGAATCCGGCCAGGCTCGCAATGTCCACCGCGGACACCCAATCGCCGCTTTCCAATACGGCTTTTTGGGCCTTGGCCAGCATCTGGGCTTCCTTGAAGATTGCCGGCCTTATAGGGGCCTTGGGCACCAGTAGCGAAATAATCTGCTCGACGGTGGCCTGCTGTGTTTTGAGCATCGTATCCGTGATGAGACGAGCTGCCGCTTCCAGCGATTTGCCTAAAGCAGACAGCGTTTCGGCCGAGGCATGATCCACCGTTATGACGACGGCTTGTTCGGCTTTTTCAGCTTCCAGGCGAGCGGATAGCTCTTTCATGCCACCTGTCAGGGTGGAGCGAATGTCGACGTGTTCGGCGATCTGGTTCATGGTTGCCTCCTTTGCAGGCGATCAGATTTATCGCTGCTGCACGATAAACAATCTATCCATGATTGCTGGTTACGGCAACTGATAGCCGCTGGACGGCTTGGCGCGTTTAAGCGTCCGCTTCAACTGCATCTCATGTCGAAACGGATGTGGACTGGCGCCGAGTTTGCGAAGCCCAGCGGCACGCTGGGCCATGGACACTTAAATCCCCTGCGGCGCCGGTGCCAGGCTGGAGGCGCTCTGGCCGACCGCCAAACCGGCGCGCAATGCAGCCAGGGCCGCCTGGTAATAGGCCTGGCCCTCGTTGGACTGGGCGAATTCGACGAATTGCTCCAATTCCGGGTCGGACAGTTCGCGGTAGACATGCAGCAGGGTGTTGTCCAGATCCGCGCCTATCTGCTCCATCAGCCGCTGGCGTTGGCCTTGGAGCATGGCCTGCGCGGTATCGCCACCGAGCAAACCGGGGAGCATCTGGCTAAGGCTGTCGGCCGCCACCCCGGCGAGCGCCAAGCTGACTTCGGCGCCGGCTTCCTCGGCAGGCAGCGCCTGGGCCAGGTGACGGATCAGCAGGCGCCGGGTGGCGCCGGCTTCGATGCGGGGCAGGCCGTTGGCGTGGCGCGCCAGCTGCTCGCGGCGGGTGGCGAGCACTTCCGCGTCGACGATCTTGCGCCCCAGCGGTGATTGGAAAAATTGCAGCGCAAGGACAGGGGTGGCGAGGTTCTCGCGCAGGCTGCGTTGCGCCCGCTGGTCGATGGCCGTGGCGGCGAAACGCTGGTTGCTGTTATTCACCAGGGCTTGATAGACCGCGGGCGGCAGGCTGCTGCGATAGCGCTCCTGGGCGGCCTTGAGGGCGTCGTTGAAGTTTGCCCGCTGCTGCGGCCAACCGGCGGTTTGATACAACTGTAGATAGGTATCGGCCTGGCTGGAGAGGCTGAACAGCAACAGCAAAACACTACAAAGGATGCGCATACGGATTCCTGTCTCGCGGGCGGCTATTTTCAATGGGCCGGGGGTGGCTTGTCGAGGTAAAGCCTGCGCGCGGATAATCGCCGGCATGACTTCAGATATCTCACTCGCTTGCATCGTCGACGACCTGGCTACCCGGGGTTGGTCGCAACAAAAGCTGTTCGTCCCGCAATCTCTGACCCTGGCCTTGGCCGATGAGTGCCGTCGACGCGCCGCGCAAGGCACTTTGGCGCCTGCCGGCGTCGGGCGCGGCGAGGCGCAGCAGATCAGCGAAGGCATTCGCGGCGACCGTATCCAATGGCTGGAACCGGGCCAGGCGGCGTGCTGCGACCAGTACCTGACGCTGTTCGACGAGCTGCGCCAGGCGATCAATCGGGGCCTGTACCTGGGCCTGGAGGATTACGAAAGCCACTTTGCCCTGTATCCGCCCGGCGCCTTCTATCAAAAGCACCTGGACCGCTTCCGCGACGACGACCGTCGCGCGGTGTCGGCGGTGTTCTATCTTAACCCGGATTGGCGGGCCGAGCAGGGCGGTGCCTTGCGCCTGTATCTGGCGGACGGTTCGACCCATGATGTGCTGCCCGAAGCCGGCACCCTGGTGGTGTTTCTCTCCGCCGATCTACCCCATGAAGTGCTGCCGGCGACCCGCGAACGTTTGTCCTTGACCGGCTGGTTTCGGCGGCGCGGCGAGGCTATCTGGTAGCCCGAATAAGCCTTGGCGCAAGCCGGGAGCGGTGGTGCAGGCGCGGGTTATCCCTGGGTTACAACCCGGGCTACGGGGCTGCCGGCGACCCGCGAACGTTTGCCCTTGAGCGGCTGGTTTCGGCGGCGCGGCGAGGCTATTTGGTCGCCCGAATAAGCCTGGCGCAATCCGGGAGCGGTGGTGCAGCGCGGGCTATCCCCGGGTTGCAACCCGGGCTACGGGGCTGCCGGCGACCCGCGAACGTTTGTCCTTGACCGGCTGGTTTCGGCGGCGCGGCGAGGCTATCTGGTAGCCCG
>NZ_CAMPHN010000095.1 GCF_946885885.1 uncultured Pseudomonas sp. | reverse complement strand
AGTTCAACACCAGCTTCGTCGAAAGCCACCCGGAACTGACCGAGTACTCGATCAAGCGCAACCCGTCGCACCTGGCCATCGCCATCGCCACCGCCATTGCCGCCCATGCCGGCCTATGAAGCAGCGGCAAGCCACAAGCTTCAAGCCACAAGAAAAATGCCGACGTGCTTTTACTTGCAGCTTGTAGCTTGCGGCTTGTAGCTCAGGAGAAATAGGAATGAACACGACTCGTCGCATCACCGTCACCGATACCATCCTGCGCGACGCCCATCAGTCCCTGCTCGCCACCCGCATGCGCACCGAGGACATGCTGCCGATCTGCGACAAGCTGGACCGGGTCGGCTACTGGTCGCTGGAAGTCTGGGGCGGCGCGACCTTCGACGCCTGTATCCGTTTCCTCAAGGAAGACCCCTGGGAGCGCCTGCGCAAGCTCAAGGCGGCGCTGCCCAACACCCGCCTACAGATGCTGTTGCGCGGGCAGAACCTGCTCGGCTACCGCCACTACAGCGATGACGTGGTCAAGGCTTTCGTGGCCAAGGCGGCGGTCAACGGCATCGACGTGTTCCGCATCTTCGACGCGATGAACGATGTGCGTAACCTGCGCGTCTCGATCGAGGCGGTGAAGGCCGCGGGCAAGCATGCCCAGGGCACCCTGAGCTACACCGTCAGCCCGGTGCACACGGTCGAGGCCTACGTGAAGCAGGCCCAGGCCATGCAGGCCATGGGCATCGACTCGGTGGCGATCAAGGACATGGCCGGCCTGCTCACCCCCTATGCGGCCTTCGACCTGGTCAAGGCGCTGAAGGCCGAGGTCGACCTGCCGGTCTTCGTCCACAGCCACGACACCGCGGGGCTCGGTGCGATGTGCCAGCTCAAGGCGATCGAGGCCGGCGCCGACCATATCGACACCGCCATCTCCAGCATGGCCTGGGGTACCAGCCACCCGGGCACCGAGTCGATGGTCGCGGCGCTCAAGGGCAGCGAGTACGACACCGGTCTGGACCTGGAGCTGCTCCAGGAGATCGGCCTGTACTTCTATGCGGTGCGCAAGAAGTACCACCAGTTCGAGAGCGAATTCACCGCCGTGGATACCCGCGTGCAGGTCAATCAGGTACCGGGCGGGATGATGTCCAACCTGGCCAACCAGCTCAAGGAGCAGGGCGCGCTGGACCGCATCAACGAGGTGTTCGAGGAAATCCCGCGGGTGCGCGAAGACCTCGGTTTCCCGCCGCTGGTCACCCCGACCTCGCAGATCGTCGGCACCCAGGCGGTGTTCAACGTGCTGGCCGGTGAGCGCTACAAGACCATCACCAACGAGGTGAAGCTGTATTTGCAGGGCCGCTACGGCCTGGCCCCGGGCAAGATCAACGAGCAACTGCGCAAGCAGGCGATCGGCAGCGAAGAGGTGATCGACGTACGCCCGGCCGACCTGCTCAAGCCGGAAATGGTCAAGCTGCGCGGCGAGATCGGCGCCCTGGCGAAATCCGAGGAGGACGTGCTGACCTACGCCATGTTCCCGGACATCGGCCGCAAGTTCCTCGAGGAGCGCGAAGCCGGCACCCTGACCCCCGAAGTACTGCTGCCGATCCCCGAAGCCGGCGGCGTGGCCCAGGCGGGTGGTGAAGGCGTACCGACCGAGTTCGTCGTCGACGTGCACGGCGAGAGCTACCGGGTGGACATCACCGGCGTCGGCGTGAAGACCGACGGCAAGCGCCACTTCTACCTGTCCATCGACGGTATGCCGGAAGAGGTGGTGTTCGAGCCGCTCAACGATTTCGTCGCCGGCAGCGGTGGCGGCAAGCGCAAGCACGCCAGTGCCCCGGGCGACGTCAGCACCAGCATGCCGGGCAATATCGTCGATGTGCTGGTCAAGCAAGGCGACCAGGTGAAAGCCGGGCAAGCCGTACTGATCAGCGAAGCGATGAAAATGGAAACCGAGGTGCAAGCGCCGATCGCCGGTACGGTGAAAGCGGTGCACGTGGCCAAGGGCGACCGGATCAACCCGGGCGAAGTGCTGATCGAAATCGAAGGTTAACCTCGAAGCCCCGGGCTGGTTGAACAGGCATTTGAGCAGATTTTCGGGGCTTCTTTTTATTACGTGGATGGGCGCTGACGCCGGGCTACCGGGCGCGCACATCCCAGCTCTTTGGTCATGTCCCGCATGCCGTCTCGTCGAAACCGAGGTGGCGGTAGAACGGTGGGCTTCAGCACAACCTGCTGTGGGGGCATGACCCTTTTTTCGTCCGTTGGATGTGACGCTGGCGGCGTCTTAACAGGCAAACGTTCGGAGTATGCGCAGTGGGTCTGGATCCGGTGGTGCTGTTCTTCGTCTTCGGGCTGTTCGCCGGGTTGGTCAAGAGCGAGCTGAAATTGCCACCCGCGCTCTACGAGACCCTGTCGATCATTCTGTTGCTGGCCATCGGCTTGCACGGCGGCGTCGAGCTGGCCGAGCAGGCCAGCGCGCAGTTGCTCGGGCAGTCGGCGCTGGTGCTGGGTTTGGGGGTGACGCTGCCGCTGGTAGCCTTCATCCTGCTGCGCGGGCTGCGCTTCGATCGGGTCAACGCGGCGGCGGTGGCGGCCCACTACGGCTCGGTCAGCGCCGGTACCTTCGCGGTGGTGGTGGCGTTCATGGTGGCCGAGGGCATCGCCTTCGAGAGCTATATGCCGCTGTTCGTCGCCATCCTGGAAATCCCGGCGATCCTGGTCGGTATCCTGCTGGCCAAGGGCATCAGCCGCGACACCCACTGGAAGGAGTTGGGCCGCGAGATCTTCCTCGGCAAGAGCATCATGCTGCTGCTCGGCGGCCTGGTGATAGGCGCGGTCGCCGGCAAGGAGGCGATCAAGCCGCTGGAGCCGTTGTACACCAGTATGTTCAAGCCGGTGCTGGCGTTCTTCCTGCTGGAAATGGGCCTGATTGCTTCCGGTCAGTTGGCGTCGTTGAAGCGCTACGGCTTCAAGCTGGCGCTGTTCGCCCTGCTGATGCCGTTGCTCGGCGCACTTATCGGTGCGCTGCTGGCGCGGGCCATGGGGCTGTCCCTCGGCGGTACGGCGATGCTCGCCACCCTGGCGGCGTCGGCGTCCTATATCGCGGTGCCGGCGGCGATGCGCCTGGCGGTGCCGGAGGCCAACCCATCGTTGTCGCTCACCGCGTCCTTGGGCATCACCTTCCCGTTCAATATCCTGGTGGGCATCCCGCTCTATCTGGCCCTGGCCGAAACTCTGATCGCATGGGGACTCTGATATGCCCGCCCATACCCGCACCCTGCTCACGGTGATCTGCGAAGCCGCTCTGGAAAAGAAACTGCTGGCCGATCTGGAAACCCTCGGCGCCCCCGGCTGGACCCTCTCCGACGCCCGCGGCCGCGGCAGTCGCGGGGTGCGCAGCGCCGGCTGGGACACCGACGGCAATATCCGCCTGGAAGTGATCTGCGCCCGCGACTTGGCCGAACGCATCGCCCATCATTTGCAGGAGCACTACTACGCCAACTACGCGATGGTCTGCTACCTGGCCGAGGTGGAAGTGCTCCGGCCGGAGAAGTTCTGAGGGTTGATTTCCCGGATTGCGCCAAGGCTTATCCAGGCTACGATTCGCTTTTGTAGCCCGGATAATCTTAGGCGCAATCCGGGAAGGTGACTGGCGGCCGTCAATGGGCCGCGCGGTATTGCCGGCGGAGTTCGCGCAGGTCTTCGCGGGTGCAGGCCAGCGGTTCGGGGCCGGTCATGTCGTAGCAGCGCTGGCCGAAGCCCATCGGCCAATAGGCGATCCCGGCCGGTGGCCAGAACACCGAGGCGACGCGAAAGCGCGCGCGCAATTTGCCTTGCTTCAGCTGTTCGCCGTTTGCGTCGCTCAGGGTGTAGGGAATGCCGCGGGTGGCGCTCCAGGCGAATGGGCGGGTTTTCACCAGGCCTTGGGAATGTTGTTGCGGGCGTTCGTAAACGGCGATCCGGGTATTCTCCGGCAGCTTGAAGTAGGCCTTGGCCGAGCAGCCGCTGACGATCGTTGCGAGCGCCAGCAAGCCCGCCACAGGTAGCAATCTCATCTATTCGGTCCTTGTCGTGATGCCCAGGACACAGGCCGTGTCCTGTAAAGCGGGCGGCACTATACCCGGCTCACGGTGATGGCGAAACCATGGCGCCCGCGGCGGCGATTATTCGCGCAATTCGCCCAGGCTCTGGCGCTGGCGCCTCTGCTCGTCGAAATTCTCCGCCGCCAGCCAGCGCTCGAACGCCTGGCGCCGCGCCGGCCATTCGTGGTCGAGCAGGGAGAACCAGGCGGTATCGCGGTTGTGGCCCTTGATCACCAGATGCTGGCGGAACAGCCCTTCGAAGCTGAAGCCGAAGCGTTCGGCGGCGCGCTTGGAGCGGGTGTTCGAATCATTGCATTTCCATTCCAGGCGCCGGTTGCCGAGGGCGAAGGCCAGCTCGGCGAGCAGGAATACCGCTTCGGTGGCCTTGGGTGTGCGCTGCATGGCACGACCGAAGGCGACGTGGCCGATTTCGATGCAGCCATGGGCCGGCACTATGTTCAGGTAGCTGAGCAGGCCCTGGGCCTGATCGCTGGCGCGTTCGAGCACGGCGAAGAACAGCGGGTCGCTGCCGGCGGCATTGCCGGCCAGCCAGGCGTCGAACGCCACGCGGGATGCGAAGGGGCCATAAGGCAGGTAATCCCACAGTGCCGGGTCGGCGTCCGGTCCTTGCAGGCACAGCCACAGGTCGTCGCCATGGCGCGCCGGGTCGAGCGGTTCCAGGCGCACGTAGCGGCCGTCGAGCGGCTGGCGTGGCGGCGGGTTGGCGGGTTGCCAGTCGGGTAATGGGTAATTCATGGGTCTTCCTCGGCTACAGGCTGTGGGTGTATTGCACGAAGCCGGAGCGCTGGGCGATGCGGTCGTAGAGCTGCATGGCGGTGTGGTTGTTTTCCTGGGTCAACCAGTGCACGCGCGGGCTGCCGGCGGCACGGGCGGCGGCATAGACGTGTTCGATCAGCTTACGGCCGACCCCGCCGTCGCGCACTTCGGGGCTGACGAACAGGTCCTGCAGGTAGCAGCTATGGGCCGTGGTCCAGTTGGAACGATGGAAAATCCACTGCACCAGACCGACGGCCTGGCCGTCCCGCCAGGCCAGCGCGGCATGGGTCGGTTCGCTCGGGTCGAGAAAGCGTTGCCAGGTGCTGGCGGTGGTTTCGGCCGGCAGCTCGCTTGCGTAGAAGTGCAGATAGCCTTGCCAGAGCGGCAGCCAGGCGGCGTGGTCGGCGGCGGTGACGGGGCGGATCTCGAGGGTCGACATGGGCGTATTCCTTTTGCTTGGTTTCGATTTCTTTCAGCGCAGACCGGCCATCAACCGCGCCACTTCCTGTTCGTTCGGCGCACTGCGACTCGCCAGCGCGTCGCACACGCCGGCCTGATTGTCCGCCGGCTGGTTCTGGCTCATTTTCGATTTGCCGGCGATGCGTTCGATCGGCAGCTCGAAGCCGACGATGGCGCGCAGCATGGCGTCGAGGTAGTCGGCCGGCGCCTCGTCCAGCGACCAGGGCTGTGCCTGGCCGCTTTCGTGATGGGCGCTGAGGCGCCCGACCAGGTCGCGCAGGCGTGCCGGCTCGTCGAACGTCTCGGCGCGGCCCCAGGCCTGCACGGTGACGTAGTTCCAGGTCGGCACCGCCTTGTGGTCGCGGGCCTTACTCGGGTAATAGCCGGGGCTGACGTAGGCCGAGGGGCCGGGGAAGATCACCAGTACTTCGGCGCCGGCGGCCAGATCGCGCCACTGCGGGTTGGCCCGGGCGAAGTGGCCGAGCAGCGCGCCCTTTTCGCCCGCATCGGGGTCGAGCAGCAGCGGCAGATGGCTGGCCTGCAGACCCTGCTCGCCCTGGGTCACCAGGATCGCCAGGGGCGTGCGCTCGATCTGCGCGTGCAGTTCGGCGAGGTCGTCGATGCGAAAGGCGGCGGGTGAATACATGGCATATCTCCTGAGCGATGACACCATGCTAGGCGGGCTATTGGTCCTTTGTAAGAGCCATTAATAGCCATTTTTATAGATCCAATTTACCCTGAACATTCCACTCCCAGGCCGCCGCCCATGCCCAGCAAACCGCCCTTGCCGCTCGATCCCTCCGGCTTTCGACTCGACCCGCGCCAGGGCCTGGCCCGTCAGCTCTACCAGGCGTTGCGCGAACGCATTCTCGACGGCCGCATGGCCAGCCGCATGCGTCTGCCGGCCAGTCGCGAACTGGCGGAGGCATTGGGTGTGTCGCGCAATACCGTGGTGCGTGCCTACGACCAGCTGTATGCCGAGGGCTATATCGACGGGCGCATCGGCGACGGCACCTACGTCGCTGAATTGGGCGGCGGCGTACCGGCCGCCATGCCGCTGGCGGCGCAGACGCAGGTTCCCCAGCCGTTGCGGGCACGCTTGCAGGTCCACGGGCCGAGTGCGCCGCGCGAGGGACCGCCGCGGGCGTTCCGCCTTGGCTTGCCGGCCCTCGACCTGTTCCCCTTCGAGGTCTGGGCGCGCTTGCAGGCGCAGTTCTGGCGCGCTCCAGCGCTGGAATGCCTGGGCTATGGCGAGGCCGCGGGCGATTCGCGCCTGCGGGAAATGATCGCCGCCTACCTGCGCAACGCTCGCGGCCTGCGCTGCACGCCCGAGCAGGTGCTGATCACCAGCGGCGCGCAGCAAGCCATCAGTCTCTGCGCCCAATTGCTGTTGCAGCCCGGCGACGGCGTGGTGCTGGAGAATCCCTGCTATCGCTCCGCCGCCCAGACCTTCGCCGTGGCCGGGGCGCGTCTGCACGGCATCGCGGTGGATCAGGACGGTCTGGACACCAGCCGGTTGGCGGCGCTGAGCGATTGCCGGTTGGCCTACGTCACGCCCTCGCACCAGTACCCGAGCGGCGTCACCCTGTCCCTGGCGCGGCGTCTGGAGCTGCTGGAGTGGGCCGAGCGCGAGCAGGCTTGGATCGTCGAGGACGACTACGACGGCGAGTACCGTTACAGCGGCACGCCCCTGGCGCCGCTGGCATCGCTCGATCGCCAGGGTCGGGTGCTCTACGTCGGCACTTTCTCCAAGGTGATTTTTCCGGCGCTACGCCTTGGCTATCTGGTCGTCCCGCCAGCGCTGGTCGAGCCGCTGGCGCAACTGCGCACACTGAACATGCGCCACTCGGAAATCGGTACCCAGGCGGTGCTCGCCGAGTTCATCGCCCGCGGGCACTTCCAACGGCATATCCGCCGCATGCGCCGCGCTGCCCGTTCGCGTCGCGATGCGCTGCTGCGCGACTGGCCGGCCGCTGAGGCCGGGGTGGCACTAGCGGAAGTACAGGCTGGGCTGCACGTCTGCGTGCCGCTCGACAGCCTGGCGCGCGAGCGTGAGTTGATCGACAAGGCGGCAAGCGTCGGCGTAGAACTCAGTGCCCTCAGCGACCACTGCCTGGCCGATCCGGGCCAGCCGCCGCGCGCCGGGTTGGTGTTGGGCTTTGCCGGGGTCGATGAGGAACAGATCGCCAGCGCCCTGGCTAAGCTGCGCCGGGTCTGGCGGCGGCCGCGCGACGGCGCTCGGCCAGCCCCGGATTGCGCTTAGGCTTATTCGGGCTACACAAGCCTCGAATCTGGTAACCCAATGGATAAGCGCAGCGCAATCCGGGAACGGTTTCGGTTGTGATCAGTTGGTAGGGTGGACATGGCGAAGCTTGTCCACCGCGGGCGCCGAGATGGCGGACAAGCCTCCGGCATGTCCGCCCTACGAGTTCGCGAATGAGCCTAAGTGCGATCCGGGAACGGTTGCGTGTGTGATCAGCGTCAGCTGGCAGGCGTCTACCAGCCATCGCCCGGGGTTCGCCCGGGCACTGCTGTGAGTCGGAACATGCAAGCGCTGTTGAGCGAGATTATCGATGAAGTCCGCCCGTTGATCGGTCAGGGCAAAGTGGCCGATTACATTCCCGCACTCGCCGATGTGCCGGCCAATCAGCTGGGCATCGCGGTCTATAGCAACAGCGGCGAGCTGTTCTGCGCCGGCGACGCCGATACGGCGTTTTCCGTGCAGAGTATTTCCAAGGTGTTCAGCCTGGTGCAGGCGATCGGTCATTCCGGCGAAGACATCTGGCAGCGCCTGGGCCACGAGCCATCCGGGCAGCCATTCAATTCCCTGGTGCAGCTGGAGTTCGAACGCGGACGGCCGCGCAATCCGTTTATCAACGCCGGGGCGCTGGTGATCTGCGATATCAACCAGTCGCGCTTTGCCGCGCCGGTGGTGTCCATGCGCGATTTCGTCCGCCGCCTGGCCGGCAACCCGCAGGTGGCGGTGGATAACCGCGTGGCCGATTCCGAATACCAGCACCGCGCGCGCAACGCGGCGGCGGCTTATCTGATGCAGTCGTTCGGTAATTTCCATAACGAGGTGGAGGCGGTGCTGCGCAGCTATTTCAGTTACTGCGCGCTGCGCATGAGCTGCGCCGACCTGGCGCGGGCCTTCTGCTTCCTGGCCAACGACGGCTTTTGCATGCACAGCGGCGCGCAGATTCTGACACCGCGGCAAACCAAGCAGGTCAATGCGATCATGGCCACCAGCGGCCTGTACGACGAAGCCGGTAATTTCGCCTATCGGGTCGGCCTGCCGGGCAAGAGCGGTGTCGGCGGCGGCATAGTCGCGGTGGTGCCGGGGCGCTTCAGCGTCTGCGTCTGGTCGCCGGAGCTGAACCCCGCGGGCAATTCCCTGGCGGGGATGAAAGCCCTTGAGTTGCTTAGCCAACGCATTGGTTGGTCGGTGTTTTAGGACGCGATCATCGGCAAATACGCGGCTACACGAGTAGATGAAGTATTCTGGCGTCCCTTTGCCGTGTACCCGTAAGAGTCGTCCCGTGTCTTTGCCCCGCTTGAACAAAATCGCCGTTTCGCGTGTTGTCGCGTTGATTCAAGCCTACCCGGGGACGGTGGCGATTTTTGGCTTCGCGTCGGGGCTGGCGAGCTTTCTGCTGGTCGACCGACAAGCCGAACTGGCGCGGGTGCTGGGCCTGGTGATGCTGGTCAGCTGGCTGTGGTTGATCCTGGAAAACGTGCTGCGCGAGCAGATCGAACGCTGGTTCGGCCTGCAAGTACCGGCACCGTTGTTGCGCTACGCGACCCAGATGATCCACCAGGAAAGCCTGTTCTTCGTGCTGCCGTTCTTCTTTATCACCACCACCTGGAACAGCGGCCAGGCCCTGTTCACCGGCGTGCTGGCGGCCGCGGCGCTGGCCTCGATCATCGACCCGCTGTACTACAAATGGTTGGCCCCGCGGCGCTGGCTGTTTCTCGCCTATCACACCCTCACGCTGTTCGCGGTGACGCTCACGGCGCTGCCGATCATCTTCAAGCTGACCACCCCGCAGAGTTATCAGCTTGCCCTGGCGGCGGCCGTGCTGCTGTCGTTTCCCAGCCTGTTCAGCACCATCACCGTGCAGCGTTGGTGGCGCGGCTCGCTATTGGTCGGCTTGACCCTGGCCATCGGCGTCGGCGGCTGGCTGGCGCGGGTCTGGGTGCCGCCGGCGACTCTGTGGTTGACCGAAGTGGCGGTGACCACCGAGTTCGACGACCAGAACCGCGCGCCCGGCGCCAGCATCAAACAGCTCAGCCTCGCACAACTGCACGACCAGGGGCTCTATGCCTACACTGCGATCAATGCGCCGCGCGGGTTGGATGAGCGCATTTATCATGTCTGGCGGCACAACGGCCGCGAGGTCGAGCGCATCGCCCTGGAGATCCATGGCGGCCGCGAAAAAGGCTACCGGGCCTGGACGCACAAACAGAATTTCCCCGCAGATGCCGCCGGGCGTTGGCAGATCCAGGTGCTGACCGAAGCCGGACAGATGATCGGGGTGTTGCGTTTCAAGGTCGAGTAGGTTGGGTTAGCGGCGCCCACGTTAGTTCCCGGCAATACCGTAGACGAACGCCGCGTAACCCAACAAGGCGTCGACGCGGTGTCGTTGGGTTACGCGGCTGCCGATGGCGATGCCGTTGCTTAAACCGCGTCAGTCGCCGCTAACCTACGCGGCCCGACCCAACCTACCGTGGTTGGCTTTAACCGAAAAACCAATAACACACCGCGATAGACGCGAGTATCCCGGCCAGGTCGGCGAGCAGCGCGCAGCCCACGGCATGCCGGGCGCGCTGGATGCCGACCGCGCCGAAATACACCGCCAACACATAAAAGGTGGTTTCGGTGCTGCCCTGCACGGTGGCGGCGAGCAGCGCGGGGAAGCTGTCGACGCCGAAGTTCTGCATGGTCTCGATCAGCATGGCGCGCGCCGCGCTGCCGGAGAACGGTTTCATCAGCGCGGTGGGCAGGGCATCGATAAAGCGCGTGTCCCAGCCGAGCCACTGGACCAGCGCGCGTACGCCGTCCAGGCCGAAATCCAGGGCGCCGGAGGCGCGCAGTACGCCGATCGCGCAGAGCATGGCGACCAGATAGGGCAACAGGCTTTTGGCGACATCGAAACCTTCTTTGGCACCGTCGATAAAACTCTCGTACACCGGCACCCGGCGCAGCGCGCCGACCAGCAGGAACAGCAGAATCAAGCCGAACAGCGTGAGGTTGCCGAGCAGCGAGGACAACGCCGCCAGCGCCGTGGCCGAGAGCCCGCCGAGCAGCGCCATGAAACCGCCGAGCAGCAAGGCGGTGGGGATCAGGTAGGCCAACACCACTGGGTCCCACAGGCGCAGGCGCTGCACAACGGCCACCGCCAGCAGGCCGGCCAGGGTCGAGGCGCTGGTCGCCAGGAGGATCGGCAGGAACACCAGGGTCGGGTCTTCGGCGCCCTGCTGCACCCGGTACATGAAGATCGACACCGGCAGCAGGGTCAGCGAGGAGGTGTTGAGCACCAGGAAGAGGATCTGCGCGTTGCTTGCGATAGTGGCGCTGGGGTTGAGTTCCTGCAACGCACGCATGGCTTTCAGGCCGATGGGCGTGGCGGCGTTGTCCAGGCCCAGGCCATTGGCGGCGAAGTTCAGGGTGATAAAGCCCAGGGCCGGGTGGCCGCGCGGTACTTCCGGCATCAGCCGGGCGAACAGCGGTCCCAGGGCGCGGCCGAGCAGATCGACCAACCCGGCCCTTTCGGCGATACGCAGAAAACCCAGCCACAGGGTCAGGGTGCCGAACAGCACCACCATCACCTCGACCGACAATTTGGCCATGGCGAACAGGCTTTCGACCATGGCGGAAAACACCGCCGGATCGTCGCCCAGCAGCCAGCGCGATAAGCCCGCAACCGCCGCTACCACGAAAAAGCTCAGCCACAAGCCATTCAGCATCGTCCACCCCCATTGGCAATGCGGGGGATGATAGCGCGGCTAGGGCATAACGGGGTGAGAGCACCAGCGCTGGATGTGCGCGGGAGGCGTTGCTAGGCGGGTTTTGCGTTTGCTGGAGGTGGTGTATTGGCGGCCGCCCCTGGCGGGGCGGTCGCGAGGGTCTGAGGGTTAGAGACGGGGGCGACGGCCGATAAAGAACGACACGATAAACAGCACCAGGAACACCACGAAGAGAACCTTCGCGATACCCGTAGCCGCGCCCGCGATGCCACCGAAGCCCAGAACCGCGGCGATGATGGCGATGATGAGAAAGGTAACGGCCCAACTTAACATGGCATTTCTCCTTGCTTTTGCTGGTTTGCTTTTGCTGGTTTGGCGCATCGGTTGCGCAATAAAAAGCTACTCCCAGCTGTGCATTGCAACTGCCGATTGCGCGCCCTCCGCGAAGGAGCGGCTAAGCGCGAATCCTGCAAGTGCCTCGCACAGGACTGGGTGTGGCCATAACGGCCGGGTGGTCTGTTTGGTCGGGGTATGGCGCGGATGCCTATGAGATACCCGCCACCTGGCCGAGAAACCGCCTGGCCGATCGAGCAGGAGCGCAACGCTGTCGTTGCGATACGCTGCATATGTGTGCGAACGCCTTACTGCAGGGACTGCTTGAGGTTGCGCATGCGATCGTGGCAGTTGCGCACCTTGGGCATTTCGACCGCCAACAGGGCCCGCACATCCGGATCGGCGCTTTCCAGGGCGTCTTCGAACGCGTGCAGGATGCGATCCTCGGTATCTTCCAATTGCTTCACATAAGTGGCGGCCTCGTCGCTCGACAAGGTGGCCCGGGTGTCGGCATAGACTTGGCGCAGTTTGCCGATAAGGGTGGTACCGGACGAGGGGTGTTCCTGGTTGGCGGCGACCTTCACCGCCAGGGCCTGGATGACATCGGTCTTGGCGCGTGACATTTCGCTGAAGATGGCTTTCAGGCGCGTGTCCTTAACCTCTTCCTGGGCGTGTTGGTAGAAGCGCTGCCCGTCGCGAGTGATTTCGATCAATTCGTTGAGCTGGGTTGTCGATTTGCTGGTCATGATGGCACTTCCCGAGTCGGTTGCTATTGTGTGGAGCCGTCGATGGCGACCGCTGACAATCGTCTACACAGGCTCGGCTGCAGCTCTTGTGCCAGATCTTTTCTGATAATTTAAATCAATAAAAACAGTAAGTTAGGAGCTAAATTAAAAACCCGCCATCATGCAGACTGCATGATCCCGAGCGAATAATCCTTGCAACTTGCACGAGCAAAAGCGGACTAACTCCATGCACCCAACAATGGAGTTCTGGATATGGAAGCACGAGCCATGAAGAGCGCTCGCATTCTGTTGGTCGATGATGAAGGCGCGATTCTGCGGACCTTTCGCTATTGCCTCGAGGACGAGGGCTACCAAGTCAGTACAGCCACCAATGCCAGTCAGGCCGAGGCGTTGTTACAGCGTCAGGTGTTCGACCTGTGTTTTCTCGACCTGCGCCTGGGCGAGGACAATGGGCTCGATGTATTGGCGCAGATGCGTACCCAGGCGCCCTGGATGCGTGTGGTGATAGTGACCGCGCATTCGGCCGTGGACACCGCGGTGGATGCCATCCAGATCGGCGCCGCCGATTACCTGGTCAAACCTTGCAGCCCCGACCAGTTGCGCCTGGCCGCCGCGAAACAGTTGGAAGTGCGCCATATGGCCGCGCGTCTGGAAGCCCTCGAAGGCGAAGTGCGCAATGCCAGAAATGTGCTCGACTCCCACAGCCCGGCGATGATGGCCGTGCTGGAAACGGCACGGCAGGTCGCGGTGACCGATGCCAATATCCTTATCCTCGGCGAGTCCGGCACCGGCAAGGGCGAGTTGGCGCGCGCCATTCACGGCTGGAGCCCACGGGCGCGCAAGTCCTGCGTAACCATCAACTGTCCCTCGCTGACGGCCGAGTTGATGGAGAGCGAGCTGTTCGGCCACAGCCGCGGCGCCTTTACCGGCGCCAGCGAGAACACACTGGGGCGGGTCAACCAGGCGGACGGCGGCACCCTGTTCCTCGACGAGATCGGCGACTTCCCCTTGACGCTGCAACCCAAGCTGCTGCGCTTCATTCAGGACAAGGAGTACGAGCGGGTCGGCGATCCCATCACCCGCCGCGCCGATGTGCGCATCCTCGCCGCGACCAACCTCGACCTGGACGAGATGGTGCGCGATGGCCGCTTCCGCGAAGACCTGCTCTACCGCCTGAACGTCATCACCCTGGTGTTGCCGCCGCTGCGCGAACGCCCGGACGACATCGCGGTGTTGGCGGAAGGCTTTCTCGCCCGCTTCGTCAAAGACTACGTGCGCCCGGCCCGCGGTTTCAGCGAGGAGGCGCGCAACGCGCTGCTCGACTACCAGTGGCCCGGCAATATTCGCGAGCTGCGCAATGTGGTCGAGCGCGCCAGCATCATCTGCCCCCAGGAGCAGATCGAAATCAGCCACCTCGGGCTGGGTGGACAGCCGGCCAGCAGCGCCCCGCGGATCGGCGCCGATCTCAGCCTGGAAGCCCTGGAAAAAGCCCATATCGGCGCCGTGCTGGCGACCACCGACACCCTCGATCAGGCGGCGAAGACCCTGGGCATCGATGCCTCGACCCTGTACCGGAAACGCAAACAGTACCGCTTATGAAAATCCCCATAACCCTGCGCACGAGGCTGTTCCTGAGTTTTTCTGCGCTGATAACGGTCTCGCTGCTGGGTTTGCTGCTCGGCGTGGTCAGTGTGATGCACATGGCCAGGAGTCAGGAGAGCCTGCTGCAACGCAGCTTCAGCACCATCGCGATCAGCCAGCAGTTGCGGCAGAACCTTGGCGACCAACTGGTCAATCTGATCGCCGAGCGGCCGAATATGACGGCGCTGCAGGCTTCTCAGCAGCGCTTCGGCCAACTGCTCGCCGAGGGTATGCAGATCCGCAGCAAACAAAGCCGCCAGGGGTTCGAAACGATCGACCAGGCATATCGACAGTTTCAGCAGGTACTCGCCGCCAGCCCGGGTACGCGCCAGGCGATTCTCGAAGACAACAGCTTCAGCCAGAGCTTCAACAACCTGCGCATGCGCATGATCGAGGTGCAGCAGCGTGCGATCGAAAATGTCAGCCGCGCGGAATTCCAGGCGCGCGAACGGGCCAAACTGATTGCCGGCCTGCTGGGGTTATTGTGCCTCGCCGTTCTCGGCATAGGCGTGCTCACCGCGCAGAGTATCGCCCAGCGTTTCGGCGCGCCCATCGAGGCCCTGGCGAAAGCCGCGGACAATATCGGCCAAGGCAATTTCGACGTGACCTTGCCGATTTCCCCGGTCGCCGAAATGACCCTGCTCAGCCGCCGTTTCGGCCTGATGGCCGAGGCGTTGCGTCACCACAAGGCGACCAATATCGAGGAACTCCTGGCCAGCGAAAGCCGCTTGCAGGCCGTGCTCGACAGCATCGACCACGGGCTGGTGACCATCGATGCCCGTGGCCGCGTCGAACATGCCAACCCGGTTGCCATGCGCCAGTTGTTCTGGCTCAGGGACCCGCACGGCAAAAGTCTCGGCGAATTGCTGGCGCGCCCCGAATTGGATGAGGCCACCCAGCGGGTGCTCAGCGGCCAGTTGCTCGAGCGGGTGCCGGAAGACCTGCCGATCGAAACCTCGGGAGAAAAACGTCTGCTGGCCTGGACCCTGACCCCGGTCAGTCATGCCGACGGGCGTAGCGTGGGGGCGGTCATGGTGCTGCGCGACGTCACCGAGCAACGGGCGTTCGAGCGGGTGCGCAGCGAGTTCGTCCTGCGCGCTTCCCATGAATTGCGCACGCCGGTGACCGGCATGCAGATGGCCTTCAGTCTGCTCCAGGAGCGCCTGAGATTCGCCGAGGGCTCGCGCGAATTCGACCTGGTGCAGACGGTCAACGAGGAAATGCTGCGACTGGTCCAACTGATCACCGACCTGCTGAACTTCTCCCGCTACCAGAACGGCTTGCAGCGTCTGGAATTGAGCCCATGCGATCTCAGCGACCTGCTCATTCAGGCCCGCCAGCGTTTTATCGCGCGCGCCGAGGCGCGTGGCGTGGCCCTGCGCACGGATATCCAGAGCGCCTTGCCGTACATCCAGTTGGACCGTATGCAGATCGAGCGGGTGCTGGACAACCTGCTGGTCAACGCCCTGCGCCACAGCAACCCCGGCGGTGAAATTCAGCTACAGGCGCGGCGCCATGGCGAGCGTTTGATCATCAGCGTGCAGGACAACGGCGAGGGCATCGACTTCAGTCAGCAGGCGAGGATCTTCGAGCCGTTCGTGCAAATCGGCAAAAAAACCGGCGGCGCCGGATTGGGTTTGGCCATGTGCAAGGAGATCGTGCAGCTGCACGGCGGCCGCTTGAATCTGTACTCGCGGCCTAACCAAGGCTCGCAGTTTTACATGGCGTTGCCGCTGTAATCGGTTCCCGACCAACGTCGCGGGCGTGTACGCAATTGCGTGTCTAGAATATCCAGCGTTGCGCGGGCAGCGACAGGTACAGGCCTTGCCGGGTTTCCTGGCTGACCCTGAGCCAATTGCCGGTGATATCCACCACCAAGGCTGGGTGCGGTTGCTGGTTTATCGGTTGTCGTTCGGCCGGCTTGTGGTTCAGCGTCAGGGCCAGCGCGGTCAGTGAAGTGGAGGCGAATGCACCGATCGAGGCGGCCAAGGTGAGGGTCAATAGGTTGGGAAGGGTCTTCATCGCAGCGTCCCTGGTTGCAGAATCAAGAATGGATGTTCCTGGGAAGCAGTCCGCGTGCCAGTTCTTTTTTATATAAAAATCTTTATAAATCAAGTGGTTAATAAATTAATCGGGTCGTGCGGAATGCATAATGCATGACCCTCGAATCGCCGGTAATGCAATTTGCACGAAATAGCAGTTGGCCGTCTTCCTGGCGCGCCCCGCCCGCCTTATCCCATTTGGTTCAAGAGCGGCTGGCGCGTTCTGGCCGTCGCCGTTCATTTGGTTGAACCCGACATCGACCCCAGGGTCGCAATTACGAGGCCGTCAATGGATCGTCGATCCCTGGTTGTCGGCCCAGAGTCCGTATCTCGTTTGCATCACCCCCTTCACGGCACGGCGCAGGGCGCGAACAGCGTATGCGGGTGGGACGAGTGCGCTAGCAATTAACCGGGCTGTTGTGAGGTCGCTGCATGAATGATCGGATATCGGGCGTGGTAGAAAAGGCCGGTATTGATACCCGGACCATTCTGTTGGTCGAGGACGACGAGGTGGTGCGTACCCTGACCTCCGAGCTACTCGCCGAGCTGAATTATCGGGTGCTCGAAGCCGAAGACGCGCCCGAGGCGCTGGCCATTTTGCAAAGCGAGCAGCCGCTCGATCTGCTGATGACCGATATCTGTCTACCCGGGATGAGCGGCTATCGGCTCATGGCCATCGCCCGGCAATTGCGCCCGACGCTGCGCGGCTTGTTCGCCAGCGGCTATGGCGACAGCGCCGAGTTCGCCGATCTATCCACAGGCGATGCGCGGCAGGTCGCGACCATCTGCAAACCCTATTCTCCGGCGCTGCTCAGAAGCACCTTGCGGACGATGTTCGAACACCCTTGATGCGTCGCCCCGGCCCCGCGTTCAGGGCGCGCGCTGGTTATTCAATACCAATAGCCGCGCCGCGGTTTCGGCATCCGGCTCGCCGTCGTGGCGCGCCGGGCGGTATTTCATCTGAAAGGCCGCCAGTACATTGCGTGTCGCCGGGTCCAGCTCGCCATGCTCCGGCACCTGATACCCCTGGCGCGCCAGTTGCGCCTGGAACCAGGCGACGGTCGGCAGGCTTTCGGCGAACAGGGCCTGCTGTTGCGCCACTGCTTGGTCGTCCGGCCAAGGCACCAGGCCGGCGTCCGCCAGGCGCTTCCAGGGGAACAGCGGGCCGGGGTCGACCTTGCGCTGCGGGGCGATATCGCTATGGGCGAGGATGCTGCCGAGGGGCAGTTGGTGGCGCTGCACGATGTCCTTGAGCAGCACGATCA
>NZ_CAMPHN010000094.1 GCF_946885885.1 uncultured Pseudomonas sp. | reverse complement strand
CGACATGGCAGGACGCCTGAAAAAGTGGAGCCGCCATGGTAGCAGAATCCCTGCTACCGACTTGGCTTCCACCCAAAGGGGAATCCATGCACATCATCCTACTCAGTCGGCGCCATGGCGCTGCTCGCACCATCAGCCTCGATTTGCGCTGGTTATTGGCCGCCCTGCTGTTGCTGGTCGGCCTGTCTCTCGCCGGCGGTATGGCCTTTGGCGCCTGGTGGGCGCCGCATGTGCAGCGCCTGCCGGACACTGTTGAGATGACCCAGACGCTCGATCGGCAGCGTGCCGAAGTGGGAGCGGTACGCCTCGATGCGCAACGCCAGTTGGATGCCTTCGCCGCCCATGTCGCCGAGCTGCAGGCGCGCTTGACCCGACTGGATGCCCTGGGCGAACGTTTGACCGAGTTGGCCGAGCTGGATTCCAGTGAATTCGATTTTTCCTTGAACGTGGGCCAGGGCGGTGCCGAAGACCTGCTCGGCGACGCGGCCTATGCGCCGCCGCCTTTTATGGACGCGCTCGATCAACTGAGCCTGCGCCTTGACAGTCGTGAATACCTGCTCGAGGAGCTTGAGCAGGTGATCAGCGAGCGCCGTCTTAATGAGGCCGAATATTTGTCCGGGATGCCCGTGCGCCAAGGCTACATGTCCTCGCCGTTCGGGCGTCGGGTGCACCCGTTGACGGGCCGCCGCACCCAGCACAAGGGCGTCGATTTCGCCGCCAAGCCGGGCAGCGATGTGGTGGCGGTCGCCGCCGGTGTGGTGACTTTTTCCGGCAGGAAGTCCGGTTATGGCAACACCGTCGAGGTCAGCCATGCCGATGGCTATGTCACCCTCTACGCGCATAATCAGAGCAATGTGGCGCAGATCGGCGATCTGGTGCAGCGCGGGCAAACCATTGCCAAGGTCGGGCGCAGCGGTCGCGCGACCGGCTATCACGTGCATTTCGAAGTCAGTAAGGGCGGCCATCCGGTCAATCCCGCCAGCTTTATCGCGCGGGTCAGCGGCATCGAATAGTTCAGCGGTTTTTGGTCGCGCGCTTGGGCGCGGCATTCGGTGCATCCTCGAAGCGGCTTCTTGGGGAGTTGGCAGACGATTTATCGCCTGCCGCCGATCCGTTTCGGCGGTGACATGGATGACCTTTGCGCCATGTCCCGGCGTCGCTCGTCATGATCCTGGTTGTTCGTGTCTTGCCGGTGCGTCTCGGCACACCGGTGTCCGCTACATTTTCAAGCAGCCCGATAACGTCGCTTTCCTCATCGACGTTTCCGGGTAGAATGCCCCCTTTGCACGCAGCCATCAGGGCTGCACAGGCGACTTTTTGAGTTGTCCTCCATCCATCACGCGTGGAAGAACCTGTCGATATGTTTGCGCCTTTGTTGAAAAAATTCTTTGGAAGCAAGAACGAGCGTGAAGTAAAGCGCATGCTCAAGACGGTTCAGGCCGTCAACGCCTTCGAGGAGCAGATGCTTGCGCTCTCGGACGAGCAGCTGCGTGCCAAGACCGATGAATTCAAAGCCCGCCTGGCGCAAGGCGAAACCCTCGACCAACTGCTGCCGGAAGCCTTCGCCGTAGCCCGCGAAGCCGGCAAGCGGGTGATGGGCATGCGCCACTTCGACGTGCAGTTGATCGGCGGCATGACCTTGCATGAAGGCAAGATCGCCGAGATGCGCACCGGTGAGGGCAAGACCCTGGTGGCGACCTTGGCGGTTTACCTCAACGCGCTGTCCGGCAAGGGCGTGCACGTGGTCACGGTCAACGATTACCTGGCCCGCCGCGACGCCAACTGGATGCGTCCGCTGTACGAATTCCTCGGTATGTCGGTGGGCATCGTTACGCCCTTCATGCCGCCGGAAGAGAAGCGCGCCGCCTATGCCGCCGACATCACCTACGGCACCAACAACGAATTCGGTTTCGATTACCTGCGCGACAACATGGCCTTCAGCCTGGATGAAAAATTCCAGCGCGAGCTGAATTTCGCCGTGATCGACGAAGTCGACTCGATCCTTATCGACGAAGCCCGTACCCCTCTGATCATCTCCGGTCAGGCCGAAGACAGCTCCAGGCTGTACACCGAAATCAACAAGCTGATCCCGCGCCTCAAGCAGCATATCGAGGAAGAGGAAGGGGTGGTCACCCAGGAAGGCCACTTCAAGATCGACGAAAAAGCCCGCCAGGTGGAGTTGAACGAGGCCGGCCATCAGTATGTCGAGGAAATTCTCACCGAAGCCGGCCTGCTGGCCGAAGGCGAAAGCCTCTATTCGGCGCATAACCTCGGTTTGCTGACCCATGTGTATTCGGCATTGCGTGCGCACAAGCTGTTCCACCGCAACGTCGAATACATCGTGCAGAACAATCAGGTGCTGCTGATCGACGAGCACACCGGCCGTACCATGCCGGGCCGTCGTCTGTCCGAAGGTCTGCACCAGGCGATCGAGGCCAAAGAGGCCCTGCCGATTCAGGCCGAGAGCCAAACCCTGGCCTCTACCACCTTCCAGAATTACTTCCGTCTCTACACCAAGCTGTCCGGGATGACCGGCACCGCCGATACCGAAGCCTTCGAGTTCCATCAGATCTACGGTCTGGCTGTGGTCGTGATCCCGACCAACCGGCCTTTGGCGCGCAAGGATTTCAACGACCTGGTGTACCTGACCCAGGAAGAGAAGTACGCCGCCATCATTACCGATATCAAGGAATGCATGGCGCAGGGCCGGCCGATCCTGGTCGGTACCGCGACCATCGAAAGCTCCGAATACGTGTCGCAGCTACTGAACAAGGAAGGCATCGAGCACAAGGTGCTCAACGCCAAATTCCATGAGAAGGAAGCCGAGATCATCGCCCAGGCGGGCCGTCCGGGTGCGCTGACCATCGCCACCAACATGGCCGGTCGCGGTACCGACATCCTGCTCGGCGGTAACTGGGAAGTCGAAGTCGCCGCGTTGGAAAACCCCAGCGACGAGCAGATCGCCCAGATCAAGTCCGAATGGCAGCGCCGTCATCAACAGGTCATCGAGGCCGGCGGTTTGCATGTGATCGCCTCCGAGCGTCACGAATCGCGGCGTATCGACAACCAGTTGCGCGGACGTTCCGGCCGTCAGGGCGACCCGGGTTCGAGCCGTTTCTACTTGTCGCTGGAAGACAGCCTGATGCGCATCTTCGCCTCGGACCGGGTGAAGAACTTCATGAAGGCCCTGGGCATGGAGTCCGGCGAGGCGATCGAGCACCGCATGGTCACCAACGCCATCGAAAAGGCCCAGCGCAAGGTCGAAGGCCGCAACTTCGACATGCGTAAGCAGTTGCTCGAATTCGACGACGTGGCCAACGAGCAGCGCAAAGTGATCTATCACATGCGCAACACCTTGCTGGCCGCCGACGATATCGGCGAGACCATCGCCGATTTCCGCCGCGAAGTACTCGACGGCACCATCAACGAGTACATCGCGCCGCAGTCCTTGCCCGAGCAATGGGATATCGCCGGTCTGGAAGAGGCTTTGGCCAGCGGTTTCAATATCAAGTTGCCGATTCAGCAATGGCTCGACGACGACCACAAGTTGTACGAAGAGACGCTGCGCGAGCGCATCCTGGAAGAGCTGGTCGCCGCCTATAACGAGAAGGAAGACATGGCCAGCGCCGAGGCGTTGCGCACCTTCGAGAAGCAGATTCTGCTGCGCGTGCTCGACGACCTGTGGAAAGACCACCTGTCGACCATGGACCACCTGCGTCACGGCATTCACTTGCGCGGTTACGCGCAGAAGAACCCCAAGCAGGAGTACAAGCGCGAGTCCTTCACCCTGTTCCAGGAACTGCTGGACTCGATCAAGCGCGACACCATCCGCGTGCTCTCGCATGTGCAGGTACGCCGCGAAGACCCGGCCGAGGAAGAGGCCCGTCTGCGCCGCGAAGCCGAAGCCATGGCCGCACGTATGCAGTTCCAGCATGCCGAAGCTTCGGCCCTGGCCCAGCCTCAGGCTGCCGAGGAAGCCGAAGGCGATGTCGCCGTGGCGGTCGCCCCGGTGCGCACCGAACCGAAGATCGGCCGCAACGAGCCCTGCCCTTGCGGTTCCGGCAAGAAGTACAAACATTGCCATGGCCAAGTGAATTGATTTAGCGCCCGGCTATGCTTCATTTGAATGACGCCGCGAATGGCTTTGGCCGCTCGCGGCGTTTTACCTTCACGATCAGTCGTATCACCTCAAGGAGCATTTCTCATGGCTGTAGGTCTTGGCCCGCTGTCAACTCTGCACCCGGTTCCAGGTTTTGAGCTGGGCATCGCGTCGGCGGGCATCAAGCGTCCGGGGCGAAAAGATGTGGTGGTGATGCGCTGCGCCGAAGGGGCGAGCGTGGCGGGAGTGTTCACCCTCAATGCGTTCTGCGCCGCGCCGGTGATTCTGGCCAAGAAGCGCGTGCTCGGCAGCGTGCGCTACCTGCTGACCAACACCGGCAACGCGAATGCCGGCACCGGCGAGCCGGGTCTGCAGAACGCCATGCGCACCTGCGCCACATTAGCGCGGCTGGCTGAGGTGGATGACAGCGCGGTGCTGCCGTTCTCCACCGGGGTGATCGGCGAGCCGCTGCCCGTGGAGAAGATCGAAGGCGCCTTGCAGGCCGCACTGGACGATTTGTCCGAGAACCATTGGGCCGAAGCCGCGACCGGCATCATGACCACCGATACGCTGCCCAAGGGCGCCAGCCGCCAGTTCGTGCACGACGGCGTAACCGTCACCGTGACCGGGATATCCAAGGGCGCGGGGATGATCAAACCGAACATGGCGACCATGCTCGGCTATATCGCCACCGACGCCAAAGTCGCGCAGGCGGTTCTGCAGGATCTGCTGCGCGATGCGGCGAACAAATCGTTCAACCGCATCACCATCGATGGCGACACCTCGACCAACGACTGCTGCATGCTGATCGCCACCGGCCAGGCGGCGCTGCCGGAAATCACCCAGGCCAGCGGCGACCTGTTCGCCAAGCTCAAGGAAGCGGTGTTCGCGGTGTGCATGGAGGTGGCCCAGGCCATCGTGCGCGACGGCGAGGGCGCGACCAAGTTCGTCACCGTACAGGTGAACGGCGGCGCGACCCATCAGGAGTGCCTGGACGTCGGCTACGCGGTGGCCCATTCGCCGCTGATCAAGACCGCGCTGTTCGCTTCCGACCCGAACTGGGGACGCATTCTCGCGGCCGTCGGCCGTGCCGGCGTGGCGCAGTTGGATGTCGGCTTGATCGACGTGTTCCTCGGCGATGTCTGCATCGCCCGCGGCGGTTGCCGCGCCGCCAGCTACACCGAAGAGCAGGGCGCGGCGGTGATGGCCGAGGCGGAAATCACTATCCGTATCGAGCTGGGCCGTGGCACCTGCAGTGAAACGATCTGGACCACCGACCTGTCCCATGAGTACGTGAAGATCAACGCCGAGTATCGGACCTGAGGGCAGCCGCAAGCTGCAGGCTACAAGCTGCAAGTAAAAGCGAACAGCTTGACGCTTGCAGCTATTCCCCGCGCTTATGACCCCATGCGCAAGCGGAATTGCTATTCGCTCGGGCGCCTTTTACTGTCGGTCGACCTTCCATCACTTCGTAGCAAGGAGCGCCTCATGTCACTGGCCCTGGTCATCGGCAACAAAAATTACTCGTCCTGGTCATTACGCGCCTGGTTGGCGATCGAACTCACGGGGGCGCCTTACGAGGAGCTGTTCGTGCCGCTGTATCAGGCCGATAGCCGCGCGCGTCTGCTCGCCCATTCGCCGACCGGCAAGGTGCCGGTGCTGAAGACCGAAGAGGGCGCGGTATGGGACAGCTTGGCAATCGCCGAGTACCTTGCCGAGCGCTTCCCCGAGGCGCACCTGTGGCCGCGCGGGCAATATGCCCGGGCCTTGGCGCGCAGCGTTTGCGCGGAGATGCACAGCGGCTTCGTCGCCTTGCGCACGCACCTGCCTATGGATCTCAAGCGCGATCAGGCGCTGACGTCGATACCCGCCGATGCCCAGGACGATATCCAGCGCATCTGCGCGCTGTGGGCCGAGTGCGGCTTCGGTCAGGACGGGCCCTTCCTGTTCGGTCATGCCAGTATCGCCGATGCCTTTTTCGCCCCGGTCGCGGCGCGGCTGCGCAGTTATCGGGTGGACCTGCCCGAAGCCGCCGCGGCCTATGTCGAGACCATCTACCAGTGGCCGGCATTCCAGCGCTGGCTCCAGGCCGCGCTGGAGGAAGCGCAGGGGTGAAACGCATCCATGTCGCGGCGGCGGTGATTCGCGGTGCCGACGGGCGTATTCTGATCGCCCGCCGTCCGGACGATAAGCACCAGGGCGGCCTCTGGGAGTTCCCGGGCGGGAAGGTGGAGGCCGATGAGTCGGTCGAGCAGGCGTTGGCCCGCGAGCTCGACGAGGAGCTGGGCATTCGCCCCAGCGCCGCACGGCCGCTGCTGCAAGTGCGCCACGATTACCCGGACAAACAGGTGCTGTTGGATGTCTGGGACGTTTCGGCGTTCACCGGCGAGCCCCATGGCGCCGAAGGCCAGCCGCTGGCCTGGGTCGCGCCGGATCGGTTGGGCGACTACCAGTTCCCGGCGGCCAATCGGCCGATCGTTGCGGCGGCGCGTTTACCCGAGCGCTACCTGATTACGCCGGACGACCTCGATCCGCTCGCCCTGCTCGACGGTCTCCAGGCGGCGTTGGGGCAGGGCGTTCGCTTGATACAGCTGCGCGCGCCACAGCTTTCCGCTGAGCAGTATCGAGCCCTGGCGGCGGATGCCCTGGGCTTGTGCGCCGGTCGGGCACAGTTGCTGCTCAAGGGACCGTTGGCGTGGCTGGCGGATTTCCCGACTGCGGGCTGGCATCTGACCGCCCGGCAATTGAGCGAGCTGGCCCAGGGCGGTCGCCCGTTGGCCGCGCGGTCTTGGCTGGCGGCTTCTTGCCATTCGCTCGAAGAGTTGGCGTTGGCCACGCAGTTGGACGTGGATTTCGTCACCCTGTCGCCGCTGCGCCCGACGCTTAGCCATCCGGGGGCGCCGGCATTGGGGTGGTCGCGGGCCGCCGAATTACTCCAGGGCGTCAATCTGCCGGTCTATCTGCTCGGCGGACTGGGGCCGGCGGATATCCCGCAGGCATGGCAGGCGGGGGCCCAGGGCGTGGCCGGGATTCGCGGGCTATGGCCGGCCTGAAGCACGTTCGTTTCCAGCATGCTCTTCGGGCATAACCTCTTCTAGCGAGTCCGCCGATGTCCGTGCAAGCCCGTTCGCCGTCCAATATGCGCCCCAGCACCCTGCATTTGCCCCAGGGCGATTGGTCGACGGTGCTCGATTGTCTGTGCGCGCATTTCCCGGCGATCGGCCGCGAGCTGTGGCTCGAGCGCATGGCACGGGGGCGGGTGCTGGATGCCCTGGGGCAGCCGCTGGATGCGCACGCGCCTTACCGGGTCGGGCTCAAGGTGCACTATTTCCGTGAGGTCGTGGCGGAGACGCCGATCCCCTTTACCGAGAGCATTCTGCATCTCGACGAACACCTGCTAGTGGCCGATAAGCCGCATTTTTTGCCGGTGATGCCGGCCGGTGAATACGTCGAGCAAACCCTGCAAGCGCGGTTGGCCAAACGCCTGGGGAATGCCGACCTGGTGCCGCTGCACCGTATCGACCGGCATACCGCGGGCTTGGTGCTGTTTTCCACCAACCCGCAGAGCCGCGGCCGGTATCAGGCATTGTTCCGCGAGCGGCAAATGCACAAGCGCTACGAGGCATTGGCGCCGGCCTTACCGGACGAAGTCTTTCCCCAATTGCGGGCGACCCGCCTGGAGGCCGGCGAGCCGTTTTTCCGCATGCGCGAAGTGGCGGAAGGGGCGGCCAATACCGAAACCCGTATCGAGGTCGCTCGGCGGTTGGGCGAGCACTGGCTCTACGGGCTGTACCCGGTGACCGGTAAGAAGCATCAGCTGCGCGTGCATATGGCCGCCCTGGGCGCGGCGATAGTCAACGATCCCTTCTACCCCGAGGTCAGCGAAGGCCCCGGTGCGCCGGACGATTACAGCAAGCCGCTCAAGCTGCTGGCCCAGGGGCTGGGCTTTATCGATCCGCTGAGTGGCGAACAGCGCTGTTTCGAGAGCCGTCTGAGTCTGCTCTGAGCTAGCGCGCGGCGCCTTGTCGGGTTACGCGGCGTTCATCTATGGTGTTGCTGCCATCATGTGGGTCGCCGCTAACCCGACCTACGGGCTACCGTGGGAGGGGCTTTAGCCGCGATAACAGCGGTTGAAAGCGCGCCTCCCACGCCGTTGCGTCGCGGCCGAGGTTTATTGGGTTAGGTTTGCGGTTTCGACGCCGCCTGCCAAAGCACTTCGTCGATGCCCTGGTGTTTGGCGATCAGCCGGGCGGCGACGAACAGCAGGTCGGACAGGCGGTTGACGTAGGCCAGGCCGACGCCGCGGATCGGCTCTGCGGCGTTGAGCTGTTGGCAGCGCCGTTCCGCGCCGCGGGCCAGGCTGCGGCAGATATGAGCCTGGGCGACCAGGCGTGAGCCGCCGGGCAGAATGAAATTCTCCAGCGGCCCGACGTCCTCGTTCCAGCGGTCGATGGCCGCCTCCAGGCGCTCGATTTCGTCCGCCCGCAGCGCCTGATACTCGGGCATCGCCAGCTCGCCGCCGAGGTCGAACAAGCGGTGCTGGCAGGGCGCTAGCACCGCGATGATGTCATCCAGCTCGGGACATGCCGTGCGCTGCTCGGCGAGTTCGGCCAGCAGCAGGCCGAGCTGGCTGTTCAAGGTGTCCAGTTCGCCCATGGCATCCACCCGCGGGTGATCCTTGGCCACCCGGCGGCCGTCGGCCAAACCGGTTTCGCCGGCATCGCCGGTGCGCGTGTAAATTTTCGAGAGTCGGTATCCCATGCTCAGGAGCTCATATCGGCAGAGGCGACGGCCAGCGGCAAACGCAAGGTGAAACAGGTGCCCTGGCCGGGGCTGGAGTGCACTTCCATCTGCCCTTTGTGGTTGTTGGTGATGATGAAGTAGGAAACCGACAGGCCGAGGCCGGTGCCTTCGCCGACTTCCTTGGTGGTGAAGAAGGGGTCGAAGATCCGTTTGCGCACCGATTCGGGCATACCCAGGCCGTTGTCCTGTACCTGGATCTCGGCCCAGTGCTTGCTGCGCCGGGTGCGCAGGGTGATTTGTCCAGGCGTGCCGTCGTCGCGCTGATGGATCGCCTGGGCGGCGTTTTTCAGCAGGTTCAATAACACCTGTTCCAGTTCATTGGCCGTGCCGGGCACCGGGCCGAGATCGGGGTCGAAATCGCGCACGATCTGCAAACTTTTGAAGTCGAAGCTTTCTGTCAGGTCGAAATCGTTGCTGGCGATTTCCAGCGCCTGGTCGATCACTGCCGGGAGTTGGCAGGGCGTCAGTTGGCGATTGCTCATGCGGCTGAAGTTGAGCATATGGCTGACGATTTTCGCCGCGCGGGTGCCGGCTTGCTGGATACCGTCGAGCAGTTGCGGAATTTCCCGGGCCTGCAGATAGCGATCGACGGCTTGCAGGCAAACGCCGATTTGCTCGGCTTGTTCGCGGTTCTTTTCCATCTCCGGCGATAGCCGTCGGCGGATATTCTGCACGTTATGCAGAATGGCGCCGAGCGGGTTGTTGATCTCGTGGGCCATGCCTGCGGCCAGACCGCCGACCGAGAGCATCTTCTCCGATTGCACCATCATCTCTTCCAGATTGAGGCGCTGGGTGATGTCGTCGATGCGGATCACCGCGCCGCGACCGCTGCCGCCCATCAGCGGATAGAAGGTCAGGGCGTAATGCCGCCGCTCGTCGCCTTTGCTCCAGGTGACCCGCTCGATTTTCTCGACCTTGTGCTTCTCGATGCTGCGATTGATCTGCGCGAGAAAAGGTTTCAACGGCGGGAAGGCGAGAAACACCGGTTGGTTCAGCGCTTCCTCCAGGCGTGTGCCGGAAAGCACGCTGGCTTCTTGGTTCCACTGGGTCACGAACAACTGCTCGTCGAGGGCGATCAGCGCCGAGGGCATGGAGTCGATGATGCTGTTGAGATACTTCTGAAAGCCGGTGAGCTTTTTCTCGATCTTGCCGCGCACCTGTACTTCCAACTCCAGCTTGCGGTTGAAGTGGCGGGTTTCCTCGGCCAGGTTCTGCGCGTGGTCGAAGGCGTCCTGGGCATCGTCGCGGGCGCGCTTGAGCTGCTGCTCGCGGGCTTCGATACGCACCAGCATGGTGTTGAACGCATCGGCCAGGCTGCCGATTTCGTCGCGGTTGCCGCGGCGCGCGCGCAACGAGTAGTTCTCTTCGCGGGTGACCTGGCGCGACAGTTCCTCCAGGCGGCGGATCGGCCGGGTGATCAAGCGGCGTACTTGCCGCGAAACGATCAACCAGAGCAGCACGCTGACCAACAGGATCACCAGGCTGGCGCTCAGGGTGCCGGTGTAGAAGGCGCCCGGCAGCTCGCTGGAGGCGACCAGCAGCAAATGCCCCGGCGGGCCCGAGGGCTGCGGCAGTTCGATCAGCTTGTTGATGCGGAATTCGCTGTGGCGCCAGGTCGCCACCAACTCGGTACGCGAGGGCAGCGGCAGTTCGTCGCCGCGCTGCAATTGCGCGAGGCTGATGCCGTTGCTGTCGTAGACCGCGGCGGCGCGCAACGGCGCATAGTCGTCCAGGCGCTCGAGCAAGGCCTCGGCGGCGCTCGCCGAGTTGAGCGCCGGCTGGCTCAATTGCGGGCTGGCGATCAGCCGGCCAAGGGTGTGCAGCGCCTGGGGCGCCACGCTTTGTTGGGAAATCCAGTAGGCGGCGCTGATAAAGGCCAGGTTGGCCACCACCAGCACGGTCGCCAGCAGCGCCAGCAGGGCGACCAGCAGTTTGCGGCCGACCGGAAGGTTTTCGAGGCGTTGACGCAAAAGCATGGGAATCAAGGTCGTCGTCACAAATGTGTGAGCAGGGTAACGCCGGCTCAGTGGCTGGGCAATCCGCGTCTATCCAGGTGCGCGAGCAGGCGCTGATGCAGGCTGTCGAGGTGCGGCAGAACGCATTGGTGGCGCCGCGCCGCGGCACAGGCATAACCGAGCAGGTAGGCGATTTCGGTGCGTCGGCCCTGGGCCACATCCTGGTGCATCGAAGAATAGTTCGCCGCGGTGGCCTGGATGATGCGCAGCACGTCGTCGTGCAGGTTTTCCGCGGCGGCGGCCTGGCCGCAGGTTTGTAGCAGCTCGCAGAGCTCCGCGCAGAGCGTGGCGATCTCGGCGGGATGGGCATTGAGTCCGCCGTTGCGGCAGTCGTAGAGCACCGTCAGCGGATTGATGGCGCAATTGAGCGCCAACTTGCGCCACAGGCGCCCGAGGATATCCAGGCTCCAGTCATGGGCGATACCGCTGCGCTGGAGTTCCTCGAGCCAGTCGGGCGGGCTGAGGTCGAGGGGGTCGCCCAGCCAGGTATGCCCATGGCCGGCGAACACCACGCGAAAATCCGCCTCGCGAAACGCGCCTTCGGTACTCGATGCGAGGATGCAGCGAACCTCGGATAAGCGTTTGGCCACCGCGTCCTGACTGCCCAGGCCGTTCTGCAGCAGGATCACCTCGGCGCCTTGCGCCAGGCGTGGCGCGATGCGAGCCGCGGCGGCTTCGGCATCGTAGGCCTTGCACGCCAGCAGCAGACGCTGGATCGGTTCTCCGTCATCGATGGTTTGCGCCGGCAATGGATAGCGTTGGGCCCGTCCCTGTTCGACCAGGGTCAGGCCGCCGGCGCGTCGATAAGCGGCGAGGCGCCCGGCATCGCGCAGCAGCAACTGCACGGGGATGCCGCTACGGGCGAGGCGTGTGGCCCAGAGACCGCCCAGGCTGCCGACACCGAGGATATGCCAGATCGGCACGGGGTTCAGTGCGGCAGCGGCAAGCGCATGGCTGCGACCCGGCCGCTGGCGTAGGCCTCGGGCAGCAGCTTGTGCGCGTGCTCGATGATGGTCATCGGTTCGATCGGCAGGGCGCGGGCGTCGAGCCCGACCAGGCAGATACCGGCTTTGAGGCTGATAAAGCCTTCGCTGGTCTTGAAAGCCTTGAGGTTGAGCCCCTCGTGCAGGCGCTTGAAGCTGCTCGGCGAGCATTCCTGCAGGTTGTCCAGCAGGGTGAGCATGACGAAGTGGGTGTCGTCGAGGGCGACCAATACGTCCAGCGGCCGGACCAACTGTTGCAGGCGCCGCGCCACGCCATGCAGCAGTTCGTCGTGGGCTTGGGTGGACGGCAGTTGGGTGTTCTGCAGGCCGATCAACAGGTAGCACAAAGCGCCGCCGCGGGATTCGATCTGGCGCAGGCAGTCCACCAGTTTCTGTTTGAGGTAACGCGAGTTGCCCAGCCCGGTGAGCGAGTCGACCAGGTTGCGCTGCTCAAGGCTGGCGATATTGCTGGTCAGCATGCGGTTTTCATGCAGTAGACGTTGCAGGGTGTTGCACAAGCGGTCGGCGGCATATACGCGCGGCACCAGTTGCGCGTGCATCGAGGCTTTGCTGATGAAGTCGTCGACGCCGCGGTCGAAGGCCTGGGCGAGCACGTTTTCGCCGTCCTTGCCGGTGAGCAGGATGATGTAGGTGTAGTGGTCGGTCATTTCATCGAGCTGACGCACATGCCCGGTAAGCTCCAAGCCGTCCATTTCGGGCATCAGCCAGTCGGCGAGGACGACGCTGGCCGGACGTTGTTCGAGCTGCTTGAGGGCTTCGGCGGCGCTGCTGGCGAAGCGCACGTCCTGATAGCCAGCCTGACTCAGCGCGCGGCCGATAATGGCGCTGGAAAACTTGGCGTCGTCCACGACCAGGATGCTGAGATTGGGGTTGGGCATGAGCAGGCTCGCTAAGGGAAATCGCATGGGCCCGGTACATGGCCGGGCAGTGTTTGTATCTGTGGATATATAATGGCCGGGTTTTTTAACCGTCAAGCCTGGCGTGTCCCGTTCGTGAACCGCGGCGCGCCATCTATTGTGGAGGAAACCCATGCCCTCGTTCGACGTGGTGTCCGAGCTGGACAAGCACGAAGTCACCAACGCAATCGACAACGCGATCAAGGAATTGGAGCGTCGCTACGATCTGCGCGGTAAAGGTAGCTTTGAACTGAAAGAGCTGACTGTCAACTTGACGGCCGACGCCGAATTTCAGCTCGAGCAAATGATCGAGATTCTCAAGCTTGCTCTGGTCAAGCGAAAGATCGATGTGCAGTGCCTGGAGTTCAAGGACGCCTACCCGTCGGGTAAGAGCGTCAAGCAGGAGGTGATCCTGCGCGAAGGCATCGAGAAGGATTTGGCGAAGAAGATCGTCGCCCATATCAAGGACAGCAAGCTCAAGGTGCAGGCCGCGATCCAGGGCGAGCAGGTGCGTATCACCGGCAAAAAGCGCGATGACCTGCAAGAAGCCATCGCCGCGTTGCGTGCCAAGGAATTCGGCATGCCATTGCAGTTCAACAACTTCCGCGATTAAGGTCTATCTGGCCTAACTGGCTAGATCGATTCGTCATGAAGCCCGTTACCGGCTTGCATCGCCGGCACGGGTTCCTCGGGTGAGCGCCCGCTTGGGCGCGAGCCTTGCGGGATGCTGAATCCCAATCCACATCGATCAGATCAAGCTTGAAACCGTGCGCGATAGGCGCGCGGCTGTTTTTTTTGCGTAAAAAAGGGACGCCCCAATGGAAATGAATGTAGAGCAACTGGTGACACTGTCCGAGGCCTGGCTACCGGTGGTGTTGCAATACAGCGGCCAATTGATATTGGCCATTCTCACCTTGCTGATCGGTTGGTGGCTGATCAATACCTTGACCCGTAAGGTGGGCGGCTTGATGGAGCGGCGCAACGTCGATCGCGCCCTGCACAGCTTTATCGGCAGTTTGGCGGGTATCGTGCTCAAGGTGCTGCTGCTGGTCAGCGTGGCCTCGATGATCGGTGTGGAAACCACCTCGTTCATCGCGGTGATCGGTGCGGCCGGTCTGGCCATTGGCCTGGCGCTGCAAGGCAGCCTGGCGAATTTCGCCGGCGGCGTGCTGATCATGCTGTTCCGTCCGTTCCGTGCCGGCGATTGGATCGAAGGGCAGGGCGTGTCGGGCAGCGTCGACAGCATCCATATCTTCCATACCACCCTGAAAACCGCCGATAACAAGGTGGTGATAGTGCCGAACGGCAGCTTGTCCAACGGCAATATCACCAACTATTCGCGTGAGCCGATACGCCGTGCCGACATCAACCTGGGCATCGATTATTCCAGCGATATCAAGCAAGCCCGCGATGTGCTGTTGAAGATCGCCCAAGACCCGCGTGTGCTGATGGAGCCGGAACCCGTGGTTTTCGTGACCGGGCTGGGCGATAGCGCGGTGAACCTGTCGTTGCGCGTCTGGGTGGCGACGCCGGATTACTGGCCGGTGACCTTCAGCTTTATCGAGTTGGCCAAGGAGCGTCTGACCGAGGCCGGTATCGGTATTCCGTTCCCGCAGCGCGTGGTGCATCTGGTACAGGCAGGTAGCCCTGATAAGCCGTAGGCGCAATCAGGGTTTTTAGCGCGGCGCACTTTAGACCCAAGTGTGCCGCTCGCGCATCGCTCTTTCGCTATCCCTAGCCGTTGGCTTCGGTTTTCAGCGGCCCGCTGTTGGGCTGTTCTGCGGGCGCTGCCGGGGTCGAGCCGTTCGCCTGCGGGCCTTCGCGGCGCCATTGCAGAGCGATCAGGATCAGCGTCGGCACCCCCAGCAGGGCGGTAACGATAAAGAACTGCTCATAGCCGACCTTTTCCACCAGCACCCCCGAATAGCCGCCGATCAAGCGCGGTAGCAGCAACATGATCGAGCTGAGCAGGGCGTACTGCGTGGCCGAGAACTTCAGGTTGGTCAGGCTCGACAGGTAGGCGACGAAGGCCGCCGTCGCCAACCCGGCGCTGAAATTGTCGGCGGAAATGGTGAGGACCAGCATCCGCAGGTCGGCGCCCATGCTGACCAGCAGCATGAACAGCAGATTGGTCGCGGCCGAGGCGAGGCCGCCGATAAACAGAATCGGCAGAATGCCGAAACGCACGATCAACAGGCCGCCGATGCCGGCGCCGAGCAGCGTCATGACCAGACCGAATAGTTTACTGACGCTGGCGATCTGATCCTTGGTGAAGCCCTGGTCGATGTAGAACACGTTGGCCATCACGCCCATCACGGTATCGGACATGCGGTAGGTGGCGATCAGCCCGAGCAGCAGCAGCGCCTGCCAGCGATAGCGCAAGACGAAGTCGTTGACCGGCGTCAGCACCGGCGCCAGGCCGCGTCGGCCCATGCGCGACAGGCACAGGGCGGTGAGGATGGTGTAGAGCAGCGCGCGCAGGAACGCGCGGTCTTCCAGCAGCAGGTCGAGCAGGCTGGCTTCGCCGCTGAACAGGCTGGCGAAATCGGTGTGGAAGAACTGGGTGAACATCGCCGGCACCGACACCAGCAGCACGATCAGTACCAGTACCGAAGCGATCTGCCGGCTGAAACCATAGCGGGCGGCGGCCAGCTGGGTTTGCAGCGGCACCGCCGGCTCGCGCATCCACAAACTGGTGAGCAGGCCCGGCAGCATCAGCAGGGCGAACACCAGGTAGGTGCCGGCCCAGGCGCTGTGTTGGTAGAGCTGCACGGTGGAGCCGAAACCTTCGGCGAAATACAAGGCGCCCGCGGTGGCCAGCAACGCGGCGACCCGATAGCCGGCCATATAGCTGGCGGCCAGTGCCGCCTGGCGGGTGTTGTCGACGATTTCCAGGCGGTAGGCGTCCACTGCGATGTCTTGCGTGGCCGAGGCGAACGCGACCAATACGGCGAGGGATATCAACCAGGTCAGATGGGTTTGCGGATCGCACAGCGCCATGCCGGCCAGGCCCGCGGCGATCAGCACCTGGGAGAGTACCAGCCAGGAGCGCCGGCGGCCCAGACCGCCCAGTAGCGGCAGGCGCCATTGGTCGAGCAGCGGCGACCAGACCCATTTGAAGGCATAGGCCAGGCCGATCAGGCTGGCAAAGCCGATGGTTTCGCGGGCGACACCCGCTTCGCGCAGCCATACCGACAGCGTTGAGAACACCAGCATATAAGGCAGGCCGGCGGCGAAACCGAGCAGCAGCAGCACCAGGGTCGCGGGGCTTGAGTAGGCGGCGATGGCGTCGCGCCAGCTTTTACGGGGCATTGAGCGGGTTTCTGCCTGAGGATGACCTGATAAAGGGCGCACTCTAACCGCTGTGCTCCATCGGACGCCAGACATGCCGTCGGATATCCACCCGATCGTTGTTGATCGCTACGCCTTCTTCGCGTAGCCGGGCGCGTTGCTCGGCGCCGGAAGCGCTGCCCGCGGGGAGGCTGAGGCGGCCGGCGGCGGCGATCACCCGATGCCAGGGCAGGGTGGTGCCTTCGGGGAGCTGGCTCAAGGTTCTCCCGACCCAGCGTGCGGCGCGGCCAAGGCCGGCCAGTTCGGCCAGCTGCCCATAGCTGACGACCTTGCCGGCGGGTACTTGCGCCAGGGTCATATAGAGCGCTTGGCGGCGCGCGGCCTGGTCTGCCGCCGCAGGAGTCGGTTCAGGCCCGGGCTCGGGGTGGCGCCGTCGTTGTGGGTGATCGTTGGGCATGAGGGTAGGCATCCTGCTGTTGTACCGGCCGTCGCACCGGCGGCGAGTGGCGTTATCGACCCGCGAGCGCCCGCGCCGCCTGGCCTTCCGTGCAATTTAAAGGTGTCCGTGGCTGAACTCGGCACGATTGTGCGGGTCAGTGCTTGTTCTATTGTCGTGCTTGCGCATAATGCCCGGCTTTCCCGTATTCGAGCTATCCAAGTAGTCCTTATGTTTTCCAAAACTCTGATAGGCCTGGCCCTGTCCCTGGCAGCAAGCACGGTTATCGCCGATACCGTTTGGTTGAAGAATGGCGACCGCCTGAGCGGCAAAATCAAATTCTATGAAGGCAAGAAACTGGTGCTGAGCACCGAGTACGGCGGCGCTATCGCCCTGGACTGGGATCAGATCGCCACCCTGGAAAGCGACCAGGAGCTGATGATCAAGGAAAGCGCCCTGGCCGGTGAGCGGGCGAAATCCCTGCAGGCAGCCGGGGCGGGGCAGGTGACCCTGGTTAACGGCGATGCGCCGAAAACCGTTGCGCTGACCAGCATCAAGCAGATCCTCAAGCCCAAGCCGCTGGTCGAAGATCTGGTCCTGAGCGGCAATATCGATGCCGCACTGGATTACAAACGGGCCGAGCGCGATACCGATAATTACGATATCGACCTCGAAACCGAAGCGCGCCATGGCCTATGGCGGCATAAGGCCGAAGCCGGCTACAACCGGGAGTTCCAGGATGAGGTGGTGACCACCGATAACTGGAATGCCGAATATGCCCTCGACCGCTTCTTCACCGAGCAGTGGTTCTGGC
>NZ_CAMPHN010000093.1 GCF_946885885.1 uncultured Pseudomonas sp. | reverse complement strand
CGCGGGATGGAGCAGTCTGGTAGCTCGTCGGGCTCATAACCCGAAGGTCGTAGGTTCAAATCCTGCTCCCGCAACCAGATACTCAAAAAGGCCACTCAATCGAGTGGCCTTTTTGTTTGTGCACGAAAAGCATCAGCTCAGAAATTCTTAAGCTTCGGGTCATAAGCTGGCGCCCGTCCTTAACAACACAGCTGGAGCTGGCTCCTTATGTCATGGAAAAACACCGAAAGCCGCTATGGCAACCTATCCCTTGGCCTGCACTGGCTGATGCTGCTACTGATTGCCAGCGCTTACCTCACCATGGAATTTCGCGGCATATTTCCAAAAGGAAGCGATGGCCGCACAGCGCTCAAGGAACTGCACTTCCTGCTAGGCATGTCGATTTTCGCCCTGGTCTGGCTGCGCTTGCTGGCGCGACTGTTCGCCCCTACCCCACGCATTCAGCCGACGCCCCCTGCACTACAGACAAGGCTGGCCAAGCTGATGTATCTGGCTCTGTACCTGCTGATGATCTGCACCCCCTTATTGGGCTGGCTGCTACTCAGCGCCGAGGGCAAGCCGATTGCACCGTTCGGCCTGGAGATACCAGCGCTGCTCGAGAAGAACCGCGCCCTGGCCGAGCAGCTCGAACACTGGCATGTCTGGATCGCAGAATCAGGCTATTGGCTGATCGGCCTGCACGCCGCTGCCGGGATCTATCACCACCTGATTCGCCGTGACAATGCCCTGCGCATGCTGCTACCGGCGAACAAATAGACTGCCTGGGAACCCGCCAAGCTTAGGCCGCGGCGCCTGTAACAGGAGGACCGGTATTGCGCCGCCGACCGAACCTGCTCGCGGCGCTGGTCAAGCCTGCGATCCACCGTTAGAATTGCGCACTTTTTGATCAGCGGCGCACCCCAGCGCCTGCCGCCCCACGCCTGAGGTCGCCGTATGTCCACCCCCGCCACGCCGAAAGTCGGCTTTGTCAGCCTTGGTTGCCCGAAAGCCCTGGTCGATTCCGAACGCATCCTGACCCAGCTGCGCATGGAAGGTTACGAAGTCGTGCCGACCTATCAGGACGCCGACGTGGTAGTGGTCAACACCTGCGGCTTTATCGACAGCGCCAAGGCCGAATCGCTGGAAGTGATCGGCGAAGCGATTAAAGAAAACGGCAAGGTAATCGTCACCGGCTGCATGGGCGTGGAAGAAGGCAGCATCCGTGACGTGCACCCCAGCGTGCTCTCGGTCACCGGTCCACAGCAGTATGAGCAAGTGGTCAACGCGGTGCACGAGGTCGTACCGCCGCGCCAGGATCACAACCCGCTGATCGACCTGGTACCGCCGCAAGGCATCAAGCTGACCCCGCGTCACTATGCCTACCTGAAGATTTCCGAAGGCTGCAACCACAGCTGCAGCTTCTGCATCATCCCGTCGATGCGCGGCAAGCTGGTCAGTCGTCCGGTCGGCGAAGTGCTCAGCGAAGCAGAGCGCCTGGTCAAGGCCGGGGTCAAGGAACTGCTGGTGATCAGCCAGGACACCAGCGCCTACGGCGTCGACATGAAGTACAAGACCGACTTCTGGAACGGCCAGCCGGTCAAGACCCGCATGACCGAACTCTGCGAAGCGCTGTCGAGCATGGGCGTGTGGGTGCGCCTGCACTACGTCTACCCCTACCCGCATGTCGACGAACTGATTCCGCTGATGGCCGCCGGCAAGCTGCTGCCGTATCTGGATATCCCTTTCCAGCACGCCAGCCCGAAAGTGCTCAAAGCCATGAAGCGCCCGGCCTTCGAAGACAAGACCCTGGCGCGGATCAAGGCCTGGCGCGAAATCTGCCCGGAACTGACCATCCGCTCGACCTTTATCGTCGGCTTCCCCGGCGAAACCGAGGAAGATTTCCAGTACCTGCTCGACTGGCTGAGCGAAGCCCAGCTCGACCGCGTCGGCTGCTTCCAGTACTCGCCAGTGGAAGGCGCACCGGCCAACCTGCTCGACAACCCGGTCCCCGACGATGTGAAACAGGACCGCTGGGATCGCTTTATGGCGCATCAACAGGCCATCAGCAGCGCACGCCTGCAATTGAAAGTCGGCAAGGAAATGGACGTACTGATCGACGAAGTCGACGACCAAGGCGCCGTCGCCCGCTGCTACGCCGACGCCCCGGAAATCGACGGTAGCGTGTTTATCAACAGCACCGATATCAACCCCGGCGACAAGGTGCGCGTGCGTATCGTCGATGCCGATGAGTACGATATGTGGGCCGAGTTGATCTGATACGCTGCAACGCAGACCAAAAGCCCCGCTAAAACAGCGGGGCTTTTTATTTGATATTCGCCCCCACCAGTAAGAGATGGGGGAGATAGCCTCGCACTCTCCCACAAAAAGGTTTCCGCTAATATCGCCGAGCACTATCACCCTATTGATGTCTATTTATCGTTAGGGCGGCTCGATAACCTTCGGTCAACGCGGAAATGGATCGAACATGAAGCGACCTCGATTGCTCGTTGCACTTATCGTCGCTGCTTGCAGCTTGTTCAGCTTGCCTTTCGGGTTCTGCCGTAAAAACACAGCCTCACCCCCCTAACACTTCGGCAAGCAGGACCTTCGCTTTGCGTCGTGCCGACCAACAAGATCATGCATACAGAGCGATAATCCGCTGCTCGTGGCTGGCGGTCATAGACTACGGAGGAAACATGAGAGCGCAGGGAACCTTGGTATTTTTCTGCGGAAAAATGGGTGCAGGAAAATCAACTCAATCAAAGCTGCTAGCGGCCGAGAAGGATGCAGTGCTGCTTTCTGAGGATGAATGGTTGTCATCGCTATACCCTGGCCAAATCACCAATTTCGATGACTACTTGAAGTACTCAGCCCAACTAAAGCCACTACTCAAATCCCATGTCCAAAACATGCTTTCCACGGGCACGAACGTGGTGATGGACTTCCCGGCGAATACGAGGAATCAAAGGCAATGGTTTCTGGATCTGGTTTCTGAAATTGATGCCAAGCACGAACTCGTCCACCTCGACATCAGCAATGAACAATGCCTACGGCAGATAGCGCAAAGACGGTTGCAGTATCCTGAAAGAGCGCTATTCGATACAGAGATAGTTTTTCATCAGGTCACGCGGTATTTCGAAGCACCAAGTGAAAGCGAAGGTCTCAATATCGTGCAATTGAACGTAGCCCCATAACACCTCCTCGCTATCGAGAGACAACCTACCAACCCGCCTGCCGTCAACGCTCGTCCATCTGTATGATCCCCAACCACAGCAACGCCGCCCCAACCGCCATTCACTCAAGGAAGACAAGATGAAAAAAGCCGCGCTCCCTCTCGTCGTATTGATCGCGTTCAGCCTGTACACGCTCTTCGTCATGGCTCAGGCCGAGCAGTCGTTGATCGAATTCGGGTTGCAGTTGATGTCCGCGCCGGACACCGCTCAGGTGGTTATCGATCTGTACATTCTGGCGGGATTGGCCTGCGTGTGGATGTATCGCGACAATAAGGCCCGCGGCAGGTCGCTGGCGGCGGTGTTGCCCTACTTCGTGCTGACCGCGATTTTCGTGTCGGTCGGCCCGCTGCTTTACCTGGTGGTCGGCGCTTTTGCCAAGCAGCCGGCAGTTGAGTCCAACTAGCAAGCGCTCGCGACAGCGCCGTCGCGACTGTTGTGATCGCCACTAGGCCTCGGTAACGTGGCCGCTCTTGCCAGGAGAGCCTCAATGTCCGTTCGCCGCCCCTTCGTATTCGCCCTGTTGCCGTTGCTCGCCAGTTGCCAGGTGTTCACCAGCCAACCAATCGACCCATTGGCCAACCATGTGCGCATGCAGGGTGAGCTTGCTCTCGAGGCTGGCCAGTGGCTATTCAGCCCTTGCCATGAACAACGGCGCTTCATGCTTGGCGAGGGACAAACCGACACCATCACAGAGGACGCCAAGCAATTGCTGGCGGAGGGCTCGGGCCCACTGTTCGCCGATATGCGCGGCGAGTTGGCGGCCAGCAAGCAAGCCGGCGTGGACGGCCGGTTCACGCCGAGCCAGATCTATCGTGTGCAGGCCGAGGGCCCGGGCTGCGACGACCTCAATTTCAAGCGCAGCACGGTGCGCGCCAATGGGCACGAGCCGGACTGGGCGGTGACGGTCAATGCCAAGGGCTTGTTGCTCGACCGACCCGGACAGCCGCCGCAAGCGCTGCCCTATCTGGAAGAGCAACTGCCCGGTGGGCGCCTCAACCTGACCAGCGAAGCCAACGGCCAGCGCCTCGAACTCTGGGTTACCCCGCAGCGCTGCGTCGATAACATGAGTGGCGCGGTGCAGCATCTGACCGCGGAATTGCGCATCGATGGCCAGGTCATGCGCGGCTGCGGCCACTTCGGCGGCGCGCGCAACGATTAGCGGCGGCGCAGCGCCGAGATGGCCGATCATCCCCCTATGCCACCGGCACCCTGAACTCTGCCGGCATCTGCGGGCTCCTAGAAGCTGTAGTCCGGATTTCGCCCGGTAGCCAGGCGCCCCGCGGCAAGAACGCGCGCGCCAAAACATTGCGTGAAGCCATTTGCCGCTGCGTTATCGCGTGACTCACCTAAGCTCAATGCATTGGCTACGTGGGAGGACGCCTTATGTTGCGCATCGCCATCAATGGATATGGACGTATTGGCCGGGCGCTGCTGCGCACGCTGTTCGAGCGGGGGCTGGAACACAAGATCCACCTGACCGCGATCAACGATCTCGGCGACCCGCAGACCCTGACTCACTTGACCCGTTTCGATTCGACCTTCGGCCGCTTCGCCAGGCAGGTCACGCTGCACGACGATATTCTTCAGGTCAACGGCCAGTCGATCCACCTGCTGCGCGAGCCCGAGACGATCAACCTGCCCTGGGTTCAGCATGGTGTCGACGTGGTGCTGGAGTGTTCCGGCCGCCTGAAAAAGCGTGGGCAGGTCGAACAACATCTCACCGCAGGCGCATCCCGGGTGTTGTTATCGCACCCCCTGGCGGACGCCGACTTGACGGTGGTGTACGGCGTCAACCACGAACTGCTCGGCAACCAGCAGATCGTCTCCAACGCCTCCTGCACCACCAACTGCCTGGCGCCGCTGGCCAAGGTGCTGCATGAAACCGTGGGCATCCGCCAGGGCCTGATCAACACCGTGCATTCCTACACCAACGACCAGAACCTGCTGGATAAGACCCATCGCGACCTGTACCGCGCACGGGCGGCGGCGCTCTCGATGATCCCCAGCACCACGGGCGCGGCCAAGACCATCGGTCTGGTGCTGCCGGAGCTGGATGGCCGTTTGGACGGATTGGCGGTGCGGGTGCCGACGCCGAATGTCTCGCTGCTCGACCTGAGCTTTATCGCCGAACGCCCCAGCAGCCGCGAAGCGATCAACGCGATCCTGCAACATGGCGCCGCGCAGATGCCGCTGGGAGTGATGGAATGCAACGAGCTGCCGCTGGTGTCCAGCGATTTCAATGGCTACCCGCTGTCCTGCGTGGTCGACCTCAACCACACCCGCGTGCAGGGCGAGTTGGTCAAGGTGCTGGCCTGGTACGACAATGAGTGGGGCTTCGCCAATCGCATGCTCGATGTGTTGTTGGCCTGGGTCAGGCCCTGAGCCGTACTCAGGGCGTCGCCAGCGCTGCGGCCTGCAAGTCGGCGAACAGCTGCTCGGTGTCGGCACGCCGGCAGAGTTCGCTGCCCTCGGTCATGATCGCCGCACTGCCCGCGGCCACGCCATAGCGGGCGGCCTCGCCCCAGCCGGCGCCAGCGGCCAATTTAAGGGTGACGGCGGCGACCATACTGTCGCCGGCGCCGACGGTGCTGCGTTTGCATACCGCCGGCGCGGCGATACGCTCGGACAATTGCGCGGTGACCAGCAAAGCGCCCTGCGCGCCTAGGGATACCAGGACTGCCGTGCATCCGGCACTTTCGATCAGCTCGCGGGCGACACTGGCGAGCCGTTCGGGGTCGAGGCTGGGCACACCGACCAGGGCGCAGAGTTCGTCGATATTGGGCTTGATCAGAAACACCCCACCGATATCCAGCGCCTGGCGCAGCACCGGCGCAGCGCTGTCGAGTATGCAGCGCGCGCCATGCTGTCGCGCCACATCGAGCAGACGCGGGAGAAAATCCGCCGCCAACCCCTCGGGCAGGCTGCCGCTGATCACCAGGTATTCCGGGCTTGGCAGCGCCTTCAGGGCGGCGAGCAACTGTGTCTGCTCGCTCAGGCTAAGCGGCGCGCCCGGCATGATCAGACGGTATTGTTGGCCGCTGGCCTGTTCCGTCAGGTTGATGCATTCGCGGGTCCATGCGCTGATTGGCAACAGTTGGTTTGGCAAGCCTTCGGCATCGAGCAGTTCGCGCAGATGCTGGCCGGTGGCGCCGCCAGCGGCGAACAGCGCCAGCGCATCGCCGCCAAGCCGCTGTATCGCCCGCGCGACGTTGATGCCACCGCCGCCGGGCGCATACACGGGATGGCCGCAGCGCAGCTTGGCGTCCGGGTAGAGGCGCGTCACGCCGGTGGTGATATCCAGTGCCGGGCTCAGGGTTAAGGTCACTATGCGAGTCATATGCCTCCGTATCGCCGTTGGTGTGCGGGCGCCTCTTTCCTGAACTCTAGACTTGCTGCTGCGCGATTGCGCAAAACCCGGCGGCAGCAGACACCAATCAGGGCTGACGTCGTTCGATTCTGGCGACTCGCGTCAAAGCGCGCACTGTTCAGAATCAATCTGCCCCAACACGGGTCGCCAGGTATTAAGCGGAGCAATCACGGGTATAATCGCCGCCTCGTAAAGTTGCCGGGTTGCCTCCGGCCCTGTTTGTGGACCTCCGCCATGCTGCGCATCACCGAACTCAAGCTGCCCCTCGATCACCCTGAAGAGGCCCTGCGCCCCGCAATTATCCAGCGCCTGGGAATCGAAGATAGCGAGCTGCTCGGCTTCAGCCTGTTCAAGCGCAGCTACGATGCGCGGAAGAAATCCAGCGAACTGCAGTTCATCTACAGCATCGATTGCACGGTGCGCGACGAGCCGGCGCTGCTGGCTAAATTCGCCGACGACAAGCACGTCGGCCCGGCGCCGGACATCGCCTACAAGCCGGTCGGCCAGGCGCCCGAGCACCTTAATGAACGCCCCCTGGTGGTCGGTTTCGGCCCCTGCGGCATCTTCGCCGCGCTGATCCTGGCGCAGGCGGGCTTGAGGCCCATCGTATTGGAGCGCGGCAAGGAAGTGCGTCAGCGCACCAAAGACACCTGGGGCCTGTGGCGCAAGAACGTGCTCGACCCCGAGTCCAACGTGCAGTTCGGCGAGGGCGGCGCCGGTACCTTCTCCGATGGCAAACTCTATAGCCAGATCAAGGACCCCAAGCACCTGGGGCGCAAGGTGCTGCAGGAGTTCGTCAAAGCCGGCGCACCGGAGGAAATCCTCTATGTCAGCAAGCCGCATATCGGTACCTTCCGCCTGACCGGCGTGGTCGCCACCATGCGCGAGGAAGTCAAAGCGCTGGGCGGCGAAGTGCGCTTCCAGCAGCGGGTCAGCGATGTACTGATCGAGGACGGTCAGTTGCAGGGCGTGGTACTCGACAGCGGCGAGCAAATCCGCAGCCGCCATGTGATCCTGGCCCTGGGTCACAGCTCGCGCGATACCTTCCGCATGCTGCACAAGCGCGACGTATTCATGGAAGCCAAGCCGTTCTCCGTGGGCTTTCGCATCGAGCACCCACAATCGCTGATCGACCGTGCGCGCCTGGGCAAGTATGCCGGCCACCCCAAGCTCGGCGCCGCCGATTACAAACTGGTGCACCACGCCAAAAACGGCCGCTCGGTGTACAGCTTCTGCATGTGCCCGGGCGGTACCGTAGTGGCCGCCACGTCCGAGCCGAACCGGGTGGTGACCAACGGCATGAGCCAGTACTCGCGCAACGAACGCAACGCCAACGCCGGCATCGTCGTCGGCATCACTCCGGAGCAGGATTACCCAGGCGGCCCGCTGGCCGGGGTGGAATTGCAGGAGCGTCTGGAGTCCCAGGCCTACCTGCTCGGCGGCAGCAATTACGAAGCGCCTGGGCAACTGGTCGGCGACTTTATCGCCGGCAAGCCCTCCACCGCGTTAGGTAGCGTCGAACCGTCCTACAAGCCGGGGGTGAAGCTCGGCGACTTGGCCCTGGCCTTGCCGGACTTCGCCATCGAGGCGATCCGCGAAGCGCTGCCGGCCTTCGACAAGCAGATCAAGGGCTTCGCCCTGCACGATGCGGTGCTCACCGGCATCGAGACGCGCACCTCCTCGCCGCTGCGCATCACCCGTGGCGCGGATATGCAGAGTTTGAACGTCAAAGGCCTGTACCCGGCCGGCGAAGGCGCGGGTTATGCCGGCGGGATTCTGTCCGCGGGGGTCGACGGTATTCGGGTGGCCGAAGCCGTAGCCCGTGACATGCTCGGTATTGCCGAAAGCTAGCAGGCCATTGAAAAACGTAGGCGACGACTGCATGGATGCAGGAGGTAGAGCGAAGCAGGAAGCCCGAGCCGAGGCAGACAAGACAAGGACTAGGCGTCCCCACAAAAACGGCCGAGGAAGCGGACTGGGCTCGCACGCGAGTTTACGTGCTGTAAATGAGCATTTTGAGGGCGTTTTTAACGCAGTATTGCCAACGCAGGTAGTTTTTCAACGGCCTGCTAAAGCTCAGCGCGTGACACTCTGGCCTTACATCCTGTCGGCGTAGCAAACCGGCGAGTTTGGCGGGCCACGGCGCTCCAGTTCGTCTTCGAGGAACTCGGCCAATACCCGGGCGTTGTTCAATTGCGCATCCTTCGCGCTGAACAGCAGGGTCAAGACGCCCTGCTCGGCGCGCTCCAACAGCCCCTGCCAATATTCCGGATGGGCTGCCAACTCGGCACGGTACTGCGTGCGGAACGCCTCGAACGCCTCCGGCTCATGGGCGAACTGCCGGCGCAGTTGCGTGGACGGCGCCACCTCGGGCAACCAGGCATCCAGTCGCAACTTCGCCTTGCTCAGCCCGCGCGGCCATAGGCGGTCGACCAACACCCGGCAACCGTCCGCTTCCGAGATGTCTTCGTATACCCGTTTGCACTGGATCATCTGCCTTCTCTCCTGGCGCCGCAGCCGCAACGCCGTGGTGCATCAGACTAAACGCAGGCAACACAGGGTGGTACGGCCAGAACCATTTGGCCTGCGCTGCGGGTCGGCATAGGTTTCGACCTCGACGAAGCCGGCTTTGCGCATCATGCCCGCCGAGGCGGCGTTTTCCTCATGGCGGTCGATATAGATATCGCTCACGCCCTGCTCGCCCAGCCGCATCACCGCCTGCGTCAATAAACGCGAGCCCAGCCCCTGCCCTGCCATGGCACGATGAGCGACGGCCTCGCAGATATAGCCATGCAGTTGGCCACGGCGCACCTCGGGTTGATAACGCTCTAAGTGCCTGGACAACCGATAACTGACGAAGCCCAGCAACTCGCCCTCGCGCTCGGCCAACACGGCCTGCACCGTGCCGTCGGCGATAGCCTGCAGATGGGCGGTCACGTCGTCTTGGGGTAGATGATTCCAGGGGTTGGGGCCGTGCTCGAAGATCAGCGCGCAAAGGTTATCGATGTCCCGAGCCTCGGCCTGGCGTATTTCGAAGTCGCTCATTTTTTCTCCCTTTTTCAGGAAACCCTCGGCTCTGGTAGCCCGGATGCAATCCGGGGCGGTGTTGGGTTGGCGGCAATCTCCCCGGATTTCATCCGGGCTACGGGTCTGCCCCATAACCCCCGGCGCGGTGCGCATGATGGGTTACGCCGCGCCTGAATGGATGCCATACCCGGACACCTGTTAGCGGCTAACCCATCCTACGAGCAGCCTGGCTACAGACCCGCGGTTGGCAAATCGCCCGGCAAGGGTTCGCCGCGTTCGGCGCTGGCGGCGACCGCGGCGATCAACGGCGTCAGGTCGTAGCCCTGGGCGCTGAGCCAGGCGTCGTCGTAATAGCTGCCGGCATAGCGCTCGCCGCCGTCGCAGAGAATCGCCACCACCGAGCCGGACTCGCCGGCCGCGACCATGCGCTGGGCGACCAGCAGCGCGCCTATCAGGTTAGTGCCGCTGGAACCGCCGACGCGCCGGCCCAGGCGCCGCGCCAGGTAATGCATCGCTGCCAGGGACAGGGCGTCCGGCACCTTGCACATGGCATCCAGCACCGACGGCAGAAAGGATGCCTCGACCCGCGGCCGGCCGATGCCTTCGATGCGCGAGCCGCAATCCAGGGTCAGGCTGGCGTCGCCGCTGCGGTAGTAATCGAAAAACACCGAACGCTCGGCATCCGCGCAGAACACCCGGGTGTTGTGGCGGCGGTAGCGCACGTAGCGCCCCAGGGTCGCCAGGGTGCCGCCGGTACCGGGGCTGGAAACCAGCCAGGCCGGCTCCGGGAAGCGCTCGCTACGCAGCTGCTGGAAGATCGATTCGGCGATGTTGTTGTTGGCGCGCCAGTCGGTGGCACGTTCGGCGTAGGTGAACTGGTCCATGAAGTGGCCGCCGCTCTCGCGGGCCAGGCGCTCGGATTCGGCATAGATCTGCGTCGGGTCGTCGACCAGGTGGCTTTCGCCGCCATAGAAAGCGATCTGCGCGATCTTTTCTTTCGAGGTGCTGGCCGGCATCACCGCGATAAAACGCAAGCCCAGCAAGCGCGCGAAATAGGCTTCGGAGATCGCCGTGGAGCCGCTGGACGCCTCGATCACCGGTGCGTCGGGTTTGAGCCGGCCGTTACACAAGGCGTAGAGAAACAGCGAACGCGCCAGGCGATGCTTGAGGCTGCCGGTCGGGTGGCTCGACTCATCCTTGAAGTACAGCTCGATGCCCGGCAGACCGGGCAGCTCCAGGGGAATCAGGTGGGTATCGGCGCTGCGCTGGAAATCCGCTTCGATGATGCGGATGGCCTCGCGCGCCCAGTTTCTTGCATCGTTCATCTTATCTCCTCAATCGAGCACGCCGGCAGGCAGCGGCGGCGCGGCACGCCATTGACTCAAAAGCCCCCCACGGCGAACACCAGTTTCAGGGCGATAACGGAAGTGCCCCCACAGCGCCACCGCCACGATCAGGCGGATCACTGCCCCCCCTCTGCCCTCATGCCCCATGCAAAACGGCAGTGTAGGGAGGCCCGGACGGGGATAACAGATACAGTCGGACGCGCGAACTGTGTGGCTGGTTATGTAACGGGAAAAGAGCGTAAACCGCTCCCGGATTTCATCCGGGCTACATCATCGCGGCCAAGGCCGCTCCTACAGGGGGCGCTGTTCTGTAACCCAGATAAGCCTTGGCGCAATCCGGGATTACGCCCCCGGATTGCGGCCCTACTGCTCCCAAGGCCTGCCGCGGGTTTTGTCGCTAAGACGCAGCTTTTGTTGCAGCGCGGCTTTGGCCAGCATGTGGGCACTGACCGGCGCGGTGATGAACAGGAACAGGGTGATCAGCAGTTCGTGCAGGCTCAGCCCTTCGCCGCGGGTGCTGAAGTAGATCAAAGAAGCGATGACCATGCCGCCGACGCCCAGGGTGGTGGACTTGGTCGGCCCGTGCAGGCGCATGAAAAAATCCGGCAAACGGTACAGGCCGATCGCCCCGACCAGCGCGAACACACTACCGAGCAGCAGAAACAACGCGACCAGGCCTTCAATCAGGGAATCCATATAGCCGTCCTTATTCGATGATGTCGCCGCGCAGCAAATATTTCGCCACCGCCACCGTGCCGACGAAACCCATGACCGCGATCAGCAGCGCGGCCTCCAGGTACAGATCGGTGCCGAGCCAGATGCCCAGCACCATGATCAGGGCGATGGCGTTGATATACAGGGTATCCAGGGCGAGAATCCGGTCCGGCATATCCGGGCCCTTGATCAGGCGCATCACGGTCAGCACCAGGGCCAGACCCATGATCGCCAGACACAGCGGAATCACGTAGGCGAGCATGTGAACACCTCCAGCAGCGGCGCTTCGTAGCGGCTTTTGATCTCGGCGACCAGCGCGGCCTCATCGGCGACGTCCAGGCTATGCACCAACAGGGTTTTGCGGTCGTCGCTCAAGTCGGCGGAGACCGTGCCCGGGGTCAGCGATATCACGCTGGCCAGCATGGTCAGGGCCAGGTCGTCCTCCAGCAGCATGGGCACCTCGACGAACGCCGGGCGCAACCTGTCGACCGGCCCGAGAATCAACTTGGCCACCTGTAGATTGGCGACCACGATATCGCCCAGCACGCGCAACAGGAACAGGCACAGTTTGCCTGGCCGATAAACCCGCGGCGGGGTGATCCAGAACAGCTGGGTCAACAATGGGATCAACCACCCCAGCAACGCGCCGAGCAGCCATTGGCCAAGGCTCGAACTGTCGACCAGGAGCATCCATACCAGCAGCAAACACAGGCTGAGCAGCGGCTGGGGTAACCAGCGAGCGGATCTCATGGCGCACCTCCCGGGAGCAGAATTTGTCGATACGCCTGCAAGTCGTGCAATTGCGCGGCTGTGGCGTCGATGTACTGCAACAGCGGCGCCGCCATGGCGACCAGCCAGGGGCTGAGCAGCAACAAACCGAGACAGGCCAGCAGGCGGCCGTAATCCAGCTCGGAGCTGTCCAACTGGCTCAATCCCACGCGCCAGAACAGCGTGCTACCGGCGCGACTGAGGGCAACCAGGGTCATCAGGCTGCTGACCAACACCACGGGCCAGAGCAACAACGCTTGCCAACCCGGCTCGACCGCCCGCAGCAAGAGCAGCTTGCCGAGGAAACCGGAGAGCGGCGGCAACCCCGCCACGGCGATGGCACCGATAAAGAACAGTCCGCCGAGCAGCTTCGGATGCTGCAGCGCCGGCCCCTGGATCAACAAGCTGTGCTTGACCCCACGCTGGCGCGCGATCAAGTCGGCGAGGAGGAACAGGCCGCCCGCCACCCAGGTGCTGTGCATCAGGTAGTACAAGGCCGCCGACAGCGCTTCCGGGGTGCCGACCGCGATACCCGCGAGCAAAGTGCCGACCGACAGCACCACCAGGTAAGCCAGCATGCCGTGCAGGCTGCCGGCGGCCAGAGCACCTATCGCGCCCAGGCCGATGGTCAGCAGGGCCAGAGGCCAGAGCCAGTCCTGGGCCATATTGGCCAGGCTGCCGGCATCCGCGCCGAAGATCAGCGTGTAGACCCGCAGGATCGAGTAGAGCCCCACCTTGGTCATGATCGCGAACAATGCCGCCACCGGTGCGGTGGCCGAGGCGTAGGCCTTGGGCAGCCAGAAATACAACGGCAGAAACGCCGCCTTCAGGCCGAATACCACCAGTAGCAACAAGCCGGCGGCGCCCAATAACGACGCCTCGTCGACACCGGCCGCGGCCACCCGCACCGCCAGATCGGACATGTTCAGGGTGCCGGTGATGCCGTAGAGCACCCCGACCGCGACCAGGAACAAGGCCGAGCCCAGCAGGTTGAGCACCACATAATGCAAACCGGCACGCACCCGCTCGGCGCCACCGCCATGCAACAGCAATGCATAGGAGGCGATCAGCAGCACCTCGAAGAACACGAACAGGTTGAACAGGTCGCCGGTGAGAAAGGCACCGTTGATGCCCATCAGCTGGAACTGGAACAGCGCGTGGAAGTTGCGCCCGCGTTCGTCGTCGCCGCGCACCGCGTAGAGCAGCGCGAACAGCGCCAGCACCGCGGTCACCACGAGCATCAGCGCGCTCAGGCGGTCGAGCAGCAGAACGATGCCGAACGGCGCCGGCCAATTGCCGGCGGCATACACCTGCAGGTTGCCCTGATCGGCCTGCATCATCAGCCACAGGCTCAGCGGCACCAACGCCAGCGTGGCCGTCATGGATAGCGCGCGCTTGATCGGCAGGTTCACCCGCGCGCCGAACAGCAACAGGCTGCCGATAAACATCGGCAGCAGAATCGGCAGGATCACAGCGTGATTCATCGGCTGGGCTCCTGGCCATCGACGTGGTCGGTTTTCGTCTCGCCGACACTGCGTAGGGCCAACACCACCACGAAGGCGGTCATCGCGAAGCCGATGACGATGGCCGTGAGCACCAGGGCCTGGGGCAGCGGATCGCCGTATTTGGCGCTCTGGCCGATGACCGCGGGCATGCCGGTCTGCAGACGCCCCATGGCGAACAGGAACAGGTTGACCGCGTAGGAGATCAGGGTCAGGCCCATGACCACCGGAAAGGTGCGCGCACGCAGCAGCAAATAGACCCCACTGGCGGTAAGGATGCCCAGGGTGCCGGCAAACAGTGCTTCCATGTCAGAGTACCTCTTGTCCGGGCTTTTCCTGGGTCAACTTGCCCAGGTTGGCGAGAATCAGCAGGGTCGCCCCGACAACCGTCAGGTAGACGCCCAGATCGAAAAGCATGGCGGTGGCCAGCTCGACATCGCCCACCAGGGGAATATCGAAATGACCGAAGGCCGAGGTCAGGAACGGCTTGTCGAACCACCAACTGCCGGCGCCCGTCAGGCCGGCGAGCAATACGCCCGAGCCGGCCATACGGTGGTAGTTGAGCGGCAAGCGCGACTGGGTCCACTGCACGCCGCTGGCGACGTATTGCAGGATCAACGCCACCGCGGTGACCAGCCCGGCGATAAAGCCGCCGCCCGGCAGGTTGTGCCCGCGCAAGAAGATGAACACCGAAACCAGCAAGGCCATGGGCAACAACACCCGCGACAGCGTCGCGAGAATCAGCGGATGGCGGTCGCGCGCCCAACTGCGGCCCTGGGCATCGGTATTCGGCTGCACCAGGCGCAGACCGTGGAGCATGGCGTAAATGCCCACACCGGCGATCGCCAGCACGGTGATTTCGCCGAGGGTGTCGAAGCCGCGGAAGTCCACCAGGATCACGTTGACCACATTGCTGCCGCCGCCACCGGGAATGCTGTTGGTCAGGAAGAAGTGGGAGATGCTGTCATACGGCCGGGTCAGCACGGCGAACACCAGCATCGCCACCATCAAGCCGCTACCCACCGCCAGGACGAAGTCGCGCAGGCCGCGCATGCTGCTCGACTCGCTGCGCGTCTGCGCCGGCAGGAAGAACAGCGCCAGCATCAGCAGAATGATGGTCACCACTTCGACCGACAGTTGGGTCAATGCCAAGTCCGGCGCCGAGTAGCGGGCAAAGGCCAACGCCACCATCAAACCGACCACGCTGAGCATCAGCAGCGCTACCAGGCGCTGGCGATGGAATACCACGGTGGCCAAAGCCGATAGCGCGAGAACCCCCAGGCCCAAGGCGGTGATGCCGTCGATCGGGCTCATCGCCAGCGGCCCGTCGATTTGCGGTAAGCCGCCCAGCGCCAGGGTCACCACCACCAGAGCGGCGCCCAGAAGCAATGCCAGATAATGCTGTAACGAGCCGTTTTCCAAGCGCACGGTCACGGCCACACAGCCACGCACCAGCGTCTGCACCCCGCGCTCGAAGACCAACTTGGCATCCACCACGGGCAAGCCCGCGTACCAGCGGAACAACGGCTGGCGGAAGGCGTAGACCAATATCCCGCCGAACAGAGCGATGAAACTCATCAGCAACGGCAGGTTGAAACCGTGCCAGATCGACAGGCTGTAAGTCGGCAGATTCCCGCCCAGGGCAGCGCTCGCCGCTGCCGCCAGCAGCGGCGCCACGGTGAACGCCGGCACTATGCCGACCAACAGGCAGAGGAACACCAGGATTTCCACCGGCACCTTCATATAGCGCGGCGGCTCATGGGGCGGGAATTTCGGCAGATTGATCGGTTCGCCGTTGAAAAATACGTCGTGGATGAAACGCAGCGAATAAGCCACCGAAAACACCCCGGCCAGGGTCGCCGCCGCCGGGATCACCCAATTGAAGCTGCCCAGCAGGTGCTGGTTGAGGGTCTCGCTGAAAAACATTTCCTTGCTCAAAAAACCATTGAGCAGGGGCACGCCGGCCATCGCCGACGCCGCCACCATGGCCAGGATCGCGGTATGCGGCATGTACTTCCACATGCCGTTGATGCGCCGCATGTCGCGGCTGCCGGTCTCGTGGTCGATGATCCCCGCGGCCATGAACAACGAGGCTTTGAAGGTCGCGTGGTTGATGATGTGGAACACCGCCGCCACCGCCGCCAGGCGGGTGTCCAAACCGAACAGCAGGGTGATCAGGCCGAGGTGGCTGATGGTCGAATAGGCCAGCAAGCCTTTCAGGTCGTGCTGGAACAAGGCCATGCCGGCGCCCACCAGCAGCGTCACCAGACCGGTGATGCTGACCAGGTAGAACCACCATTCCGAGCCCGCCAGCGCCGGGTACAGGCGCGCCAGCAGGAATACCCCCGCCTTGACCATGGTGGCCGAGTGCAGATAGGCCGACACCGGCGTCGGCGCGGCCATCGCATGGGGCAACCAGAAGTGGAAGGGGAACTGCGCCGACTTGGTGAACACGCCGAGCAATACCAATACCAGTGCCAACGGGTACAGCTCGTGGGCGCGAATCGCGTAGCCGGCCGCCAGCACCCGGGACAATTCGAAGCTGCCGGCGATATGGCCGATCAGCAGAATCCCGGCGAACAACGCCAGGCCGCCACCACCCGTCACGGCCAGGGCCATGCGTGCGCCTTTGCGGGCATCCGAGCGCGCGCCCCAGAAACCGATCAACAGGAACGACGACAGGCTGGTCAGCTCCCAGAACATCAGCATCAGCAACAGGTTTTCCGAGAGCACCACACCGAGCATGGCGCCCATGAACAACAGCAGAAAAGCGAAGAAGCGCCCCATCGACTCCTGTTTCGACAGGTAATAGCGGGCGTACAGAATCACCAAAAGACCAATGCCGAGAATCAGCAGGGCGAAGAGAAAGCCCAATCCGTCGAGGCGCAAACTGAGATTGAGCCCCAGAGCAGGCAGCCAACTCAGTTTGACCCTGATCAGGTCGCCGGCGAATACCGCCGACTGTTGCGACAACAGCAGCACCAAAGCGGTCGCCGGAGCCAAGCCGGCCGCCACGGCACAGGCCGAACGGCCCAAGCGCTCGGCCAACAACGGCAACAGCGCGCCGAGAAACGGCAAGGCGATAATCAACGCAAGCGTCATACATGAAACCCCTTATGCGAGCCCGTCGGCCAGTGCTGGCCGGCGGTGAGCGTCCCAGCTGGTGCCTCAGCTGTTCTTTTTGCTGCGGATCTGCGTCCGCTGGATTATCTAACAGGCGTTGAAAAACGTAGGCGAGGCAGCCGAGGCTAGGCAAAAACAGGCGAAAAAGCGCAGTTTACTTGTTGTAAATGAGCATTTTGAGCCTGTTTTTAACGACGCATCGGCAACGCAGGTAGTTTTGCAACAGCCTGGTAAGCCTCTGTTAGCACAGAACAATTGCGCGATTATCCATATCTATCAGGGTGCCGTCATGGTCAGAAGCATTCGGA
>NZ_CAMPHN010000092.1 GCF_946885885.1 uncultured Pseudomonas sp. | reverse complement strand
AATTCCTGGCGATTGGCCTCGGCCAGGGTCACCAACGCGGGAATATCGGCATCCAACATCGGCTCGATACGCAGCGCTCCGCGTTGCAAGGTAATCAATTGCGGCTTGAACATGGGATCCCTCCTCCAACTAGCACGCCAACAACGCTATCAGGGCGCATGCCCGACCACAATTGGCAGCGAGTATTTTGCGCCGGGCCGTTCGATTATATTTGCGACCTTGGTCGAGCCTGACGGCGCGCCGCTTTGCTGCGACACTGCCAAGAGCTGGCCGCACGCGATTGCGGCCGCCAGAAGCTGAGAGTCATTCAACAGAGTCATTCAATTTAGTTTGCCGTCGCCGGTTTCCGATTGCGGTGGGAGTCTGTATGTCGTTATCCATCGGGCTGATCGCCGCGGTTGCGATGATTTATATGGCGGTTCTATTCGCCATCGCCTTCTATGGCGACCGCCGCCCCACGCCGCTGCCGCCGCGCATGCGCGCCTGGGTCTACAGCCTGTCGCTGGCGGTTTACTGCACCAGCTGGACCTTCTTCGGTGCCGTCGGCCAGGCCGCCGAGCAGCTCTGGTCGTTCCTGCCGATCTACCTGGGGCCGATCATCGTGTTGCTGTTCGCCCCCTGGGTGATGCGCAAGATGGTGATGATCAGCAAACAGGAAAACATCACCTCGATCGCCGACTTCATCGCCGCGCGCTACGGCAAATCGCAAGCGCTGGCGGTGGTGGTGGCGCTGATCTGCCTGGTCGGCGTGCTGCCTTATATCGCCTTGCAGCTCAAGGGCATCGTCCTCGGCGTCAACCTGCTGATCGGCGCGGGGGCCGGCGCCAGCGGCACCAGCGCCCAGGACACGGCGATGATCGTCACCGTGGCGCTGGCGCTGTTCACCATCCTGTTCGGCACGCGCAACCTGGATGTCACCGAGCACCACCGCGGCATGGTGCTGGCGATCGCCTTCGAATCGCTGGTCAAACTGCTGGCCTTTCTCGCGGTCGGCGCATTCGTCACCTATGGGCTGTACGACGGCTTCGACGACCTCTTCGCACAGGCGCGCAACACCGCCGAACTCGAGGCGTTCTGGGCCGAGGCGGTGAACTGGCCGGCGATGATCACCCTGACCGGCCTCTCGATGATCGCCATCATCTGCCTGCCGCGGCAATTCCACGTCATGGTGGTGGAAAATATCGAGCCCAAGGACCTGCGCTTGGCGCGCTGGGTGTTCCCCGCCTACCTGGTGCTGGCCGCGCTCTTCGTAGTACCCATCGCGCTGGCCGGACAGATGCATCTTCCCGCCGGCATTTCCCCCGACTCCTTCGTGATCAGCCTGCCGCTGGCCGAGGCGCACCCGGCGCTGGCCTTGCTGGCGTTTATCGGCGGCGCCTCCGCGGCCACCGGCATGGTCATCGTCGCCGCGGTGGCACTGTCGACGATGATTTCCAACGACATGCTGCTGCCCTGGCTACTGCGCCGGAAAAACACCGAGCGGCCGTACGAGGCCTTTCGTCATTGGATGCTCAGCGCCCGGCGCATCAGCATCGTGGCGATTCTGCTGCTGGCCTATGTCTGTTATCGCCTGCTCGGCTCCAATGCCAGCCTGGCGACCATCGGCCAGGTATCCTTCGCCGCCATCGGCCAGTTGGCGCCGGCGATGTTCGGCGCGCTGCTGTGGAAACAGGCCAATCGCCAAGGCGTGTTCGCCGGGCTGATTTTCGGCGCGCTGATTTGGTTCTATACCCTGGTTCTGCCGCTGGGCGCACGCGGCCTGGGCTGGCCGCTGGAGAATTTCCCCGGTTTGCAGATGCTGCTCTACGGCCCGATCGGCTTTCAGGTCGACCCGCTGACCCGCGGCGTGGTGTTGTCGCTGGCAGGCAATTTCCTGTTGTTCGCCTGGGTTTCCTATTTCGCCCGCACCCGGGTCGCCGAGCATTGGCAGGCCGAACGCTTTATCGGCCAGGACTTCGGCGCCAAACCGAGCAACCGCAGCATGCTCGCGGTGCAAGTCGGCGACCTGCTGACCCTGGCCAACCGCTTCGTCGGCGAAGACCGCGCGCAACAAAGCTTCAAGCGCTTCGCCGTGCGCCAGGGCAAAGCCTTCGACCCCAACCAGACCGCCAACGGCGACTGGATCGCCCACACCGAACGCCTGCTGGCCGGTGTGCTGGGCGCCTCCTCGACCCGCGCGGTGGTCAAGGCGGCGATCGAAGGCCGGGAAATGCAGGTCGAAGACGTGGTGCGCATCGTCGACGAAGCCAGCGAGGTGCTGCAGTTCAACCGCGCACTCTTGCAGGGTGCGATCGAAAACATCACCCAGGGCATCAGCGTGGTCGACCAGGCGCTGCGCCTGGTGGCCTGGAACCATCGCTACATCGAGCTGTTCGACTACCCGGAAGGCCAGGTGTATGTCGGCCGGCCGGTGGCGGAACTGATCCGCTTCAATGCCGAACGCGGCCTGCTCGGCCCCGGCGATATCGAAGAACATGTGAACAAGCGCCTGTATTGGATGCGTCAGGGCACCGCGCACACCTCGGAACGTTTGTTCCCCAACGGCCGGGTCATCGAATTGATCGGCAACCCCATGCCCGGCGGCGGTTTCGTCATGAGCTTCACCGACATCACCGAGTTCCGCGAGGCCGAGCGCGCGCTCAAAGGCGCCAACGAGGGCCTCGAACAACGGGTCGCCGAGCGCACCCGGGAACTGTCCCAGCTCAACCAGGCGCTGAGCGAAGCCAAGGGCGTGGCCGAATCGGCCAACCAGTCGAAAACCCGCTTCCTCGCCGCCGTCAGCCACGACCTGATGCAGCCGCTGAACGCCGCCCGGCTGTTTTCCGCCGCCCTCTCCCATCAGGAGAATGCCCTGCCGCGCGAAGCCAAAGAGTTGGTGCGCCACCTCGATAGCTCGCTGCGCTCGGCCGAAGACCTGATCAGCGACCTGCTGGATATCTCGCGCCTGGAAAACGACCGTATCACCCCGGACCGCAACCCCTTCCCGCTGACCTCGCTGTTCGACACCCTGGCCACCGAATTCAAGGTGCTGGCCGCCGAACAAGGCGTCGATCTGCGCGTACGCGGCAGCCGGCAATGGATCGACAGCGATATCAAGCTGTTGCGCCGCGTGCTGCAAAACTTCCTGACCAACGCCTTCCGCTACGCCAAGGGCCGGGTGCTGCTCGGCGTACGCCGTCGCGGCGAACATCTGTGCCTGGAAGTCTGGGACCGCGGCCCCGGCATCCCGGCGGACAAGCTCGAGGTGATTTTCGAGGAGTTCAAACGTCTCGACAGCCACCAGACCCGCGCCGAAAAGGGCCTGGGCCTGGGCCTGGCGATTGCCGACGGCCTCTGTCGGGTACTCGAACACCCGTTGCAGGTGCGCTCCTGGCCGGGCAAAGGCAGCGTGTTCAGCGTCTGCGTGCCCCTGGCGCGCAAGCCGACGCAGCAGGCGCAACGCAACCCCGTCGAGCAGCAGGGTACGCCGCTGACCGGCTGCCAGGTGCTGTGCATCGACAACGAAGACAGCATCCTCACCGGCATGCACAGCCTGCTCTCGCGCTGGGGCTGCCAGGTCTGGACGGCGCGCAATCGCCTGGAATGCGAGCACCTGCTCGGCGAGGATGTGCGCCCGCACCTGACGCTGGTCGACTATCACCTCGACGAAGGCGACACCGGCACCGAACTGATGGCCTGGCTGCGCACCCGCCTGGGCGAGCCGGTGCCTGGGGTGGTGATCAGCGCCGACGGTCGCGCCGAGCTGATCGACGAAGTGCATGCCGCCGGTCTCGACTATCTGGCCAAGCCGGTCAAGCCGGCGGCCTTGCGCGCGCTGGTGAGTCGGCATTTGAAGCTGCGCTAGGAACCGCTCGCGGCTAAAAAATTCAGGCTGCCCGCAGTTCCAAGTAAAGGCGCGCGCTCCCGTAGCCCGGATGCAATCCGGGGAAGCGATTGGACGGCCGCCACCCATGTCCCGGATTGCATCCGGGCTACGGAACTGGTCAGCCGACATTTGAAGCGGCGTTAGGAACCGCTCGCGGCTAAAGCCCCTCCCACGCTTGTCGCGTCGCTGCTTGTGGAAGCGGCTGGGCGGTACTCCGCTTTAGCCGCGATTGCCAGCGAGCGCGACACTCGTCCACTGATCTGCCGCAACGCGCCGGGGGCGCCCGCTGACTAAACTGCCGCTATCACCCCCCGCCAAGGATGCCCATGCCCGACGCCCTCGATACCCTGCTGAACTTCGCCAGCGCCCTGGCCGCCGGTTTGCTGATCGGCGCCGAGCGCGGTTGGCAGGAACGCAATAGCGAAGACGGCCAGTTCGCTGCGGGCATCCGCACCTTTGGTTTGAGCGCGCTGCTCGGCGGGTTCGCCATGCTGCTCGGCGAACATTTCGGCGTGGCGGCCTGGGCGGTGGCGTTCGGCGGATTCGCCGCCCTGGTGCTGGCCTCCTATTTCGGCGACCTGCTGCAAAGCGGCGACAAGGGGCTGACCAGCGAAGTGGCCATGCTGATCACCTTTATCCTCGGCAGCCTGGCGGTCGCCGGCCACCCGCCGTTGGCCGCGGCGGGCGCCGTCGCGGTGGCGTTGCTGCTGAGTTTGAAACAGTCACTGCATGCGATCCTGAAACGCCTCAGCGAAGCGGAACTGTCGGGCGCGCTGAAACTGCTGTTCATTTCCCTGGTGCTGCTGCCGGCCCTGCCCAACCAGGGTTACGGCCCCTGGCAGGCGTTCAACCCCTTCGTCATCTGGTGGATGGTGGTGCTGATCGCCAGTATCGGCTTTGCCGGCTATGTGGCGATCCGCCTGGTCGGCACCCGGTATGGCCTGCTGCTCACCGCGCTGCTCGGCGGCATCGTCTCGTCCACCGCGATGACCATCAGCCTGGCCCGGCTCAACCGCGACCGTCATCTGCACGCCCTCCTCGCCTGCGGCCTGCTGGCCACCTCGACACTGATGTTCCCGCGGGTGCTGCTGGAGGTCGGATTGATCAACGCAAAACTGCTGCCGCAGTTGATCTGGCCCCTGGCGACCACGGCCGCGCTGTATGCCGCCGGTGCGTTCTTCTACTACCGCAGCGCCAGCAGCCAGCTCGACGAAAATGCCGAACCGCCGCTGAAGAACCCGTTCGAACTGATCCCGGCGCTGCGCTTCGGCGCACTCTTGCTGCTGATCGTATTAGTGCTGGAAGCGGCACGGAATTGGTTCGGCGATGCCGGCGTGTACCTGGTGGCGCTGCTCTCCGGCCTGACCGATGTGGATGCCATCACCCTGTCCCTGGCGCGCAGCGCCGACGCCGATTTGAACGCCCAGGTGGCGGTGCAGGGAATCTTCCTCGCGGTGCTGAGCAATAGCCTGATGAAGGGCCTGCTGATCGCCCTGATCGGCGGCCGCCAATTGGCCCTGCGCACGCTGCCGATCATGGCCGCGGGCTTGCTCGCGGGTTTGGCGGTGCTGCTGTTGTCGTAGGCGGCCCGCGTGCGCCTCAATCCTCGCTGGCGCTTTCCTCGAAATGCGGCATGCCGGCGGCGCGCTCCAGCGCCTCGGTGGGCAGACTTTTGCTGGCGCGGGCGCCGAGCAGCTTGAGGTTCTCGACCCGGCTGACGATATTGCCGCGACCATCGCTGAGCTTGTTGCGCGCCGCGGCGTAGGCCTTGTCGAGTTGCTGTAAGCGCGCGCCGATTTCGTCGAGATCCTGGATAAAGGCGACGAACTTATCGTACAGCGCCCCGGCCCGTTCGGCGATCTCCCTGGCGTTCTGGCTTTGCCGTTCCTGCCGCCACAGGCTGTCGATCACCCGCAAAGTAGCGAGCAAGGTGGTTGGGCTGACGATCACGATGTTCTGCTCGAAGGCTTCCTGGAACAAACCCGCATCGACCTGCAAGGCGGCGGCGAAGGCCGCTTCGATGGGCACGAAGAGCAAGACGAAATCCAGGCTGTGCAAGCCTTCCAGCCGCTGGTAATCCTTGAGCGACAAGCCTTTCAAGTGGCTGCGCAACGACAGCACGTGCTGTTTGAGCGCCAGCTGGCGTTCGCTGTCGGTTTCGGCCACTACATATTGTTGATAAGCGGTGAGGCTGACCTTGGCGTCCACTACCACCTGCTTGTCGCCGGGCAGTTGGATCACCACGTCCGGCTGGAAACGCTCGCCGTCGGCGCTTTTCAGGCTGACCTGGGTCTGGTACTCGCGGCCGTTCTGCAGCCCGGCGTGCTCCAGCACCCGTTCGAGCACCAGCTCGCCCCAGTTGCCCTGGGTTTTCTGCCCTTGCAGCGCGCGGGTCAGGTTGGTCGCCTCGTCGCCCAGGCGTTGGTTGAGCTGCTGCAAGCGCTCCAGTTCCTTGCCCAGGGAAAAACGCTCGCGGGCCTCCTGTTGGTAACTTTCCTCGACACGCTTTTCGAACGACTGGATGCGCTCCTTGAGCGGGTCGAGCAACTGGCCCAGGCGTTGCTGGCTGGTTTCGGCGAAACGCTGCTCGCGTTCGTCGAAGATCTTCCCGGCCAGCTCGGCGAACTGCGCGCGCAACTCGTCGCGCGAGCCTTGCAGGTCGTTCAGACGCTGCTGGTGGCTGTCCTGCTGCTCGCGCAGCTCGGCGCTCAAGGCCGCGCGCTCGGCGCCCAGGCGGCGTAACTCGGCTTCCTGCTGCTCGCGCTCGCTATGCCAGGCCTGGGCGCTTTCCCGCGCCACCAGCCGCTCGTGCTGCAACAACTCGGTTTCGCGGCGCAAGGCGGCCAGCTCGGCTTGCTGATCGGCTTTGATTTCGAGGATATCGGCGACTTCCTGACGGCAGCCGTCGAGCTGCGCGCTCAGGCCGGCCTGGGCCAGCTGCGCGCTGCCCAGACGCTCCTGCAGCAAGCTGCATTCGAGTTGCAGGCTGGCGGCGCGGCGCTGCAGCGACCAGGCCAAGAGCGCCAGGGGCACGGCCGCAGCGATCAGGCCGAGCAACAGGGCAGGCAGTTGATTAGATAAATCGATAGGCATAAACGGCTCCGCGCAGGTTGCCCGGCAGTATACCCAGGCCCGTGCAGAGCGGTCAGGAAGGGATCAGCGGCCTTTCAGCAGGCGCCTGGCCTCTGGCAGGCCGTTGAAAAACGCAGGCGAGGCAGGCCGATGGCGGCCCCGCAAAAACAGGCGAGGAAGCGGACTGGGCTCGCACGCGAGTTTACGTGCTGTAAATGAGCATTCCGAGACACCGAGTCCCGGCCTGTTTTTAACGCAGTATTGCCAACGCAGGTAGTTTTTCAACGGCCTGCTAGGGAGCGTTGCGCGGAGGCCAGCGCCAACCGATGCGCGTCTGGTGCTGCTGGTTTAGCGCGACTGTTGGAGCCGGTCCAGCTCCAGCTGCGCGTTATTGTCGCCGGCACGGGCGGCCTGACGCAGCATTTCCAGGCCGATGCGCCGATCGCGGGGGTTGTTGCCGCAATCGCAACAGAGCAAACGGCCCAGGCGGCTCTGCGCCGACACCACGCCATTGAGTGCCGGTTGCTTGAGCAAGCGCCCGGCGAAACGTTTAACGCTGGTTGCATGACCCAGGCGCGGACTGTCCAACAACCACAGTGCGACACGCAGCGGCAAATGCGCAGGGGCGGAGGAATTTTGCACGGATAAACGAGCGGGTGAGCGAGGCATATACAACAGCGGTAGCCGGAAAACGCGCCACTCTACTCCTTTTTTCGCTGAGGTAAAGCCTTGCAAAATGCCCTCACCCGCGTACTAGAGCTGACCGCTAAGACAATCCACAGAAGCTGTGGATAACTATGTTGATAACATGGGAGCAAGCGCCCTCATCGCCGATTTCATGGGGCCTGAGGTTAAACTGACGATTTTTTCACCAGCTCAAAAAAACTATATTTTTCATTGACTTATAAAATCACCAAGGAGAATCAAGGATTTACCCTAATGGCGAATTGATCCTTGACAACGGCCTTGCAAATTGTGCACAAGTTTTCCGAAAGACTGTCTGGATCGCCCTGTTTCGGGGCATTTAGCGGCCGAAATACAGCACCGAGATGGCGCGCCGGCAAGCCGTAGTGGCCCTGTGCCCCGCACTATCGGGCGTTTTTCCGCATCGGCGCTTTTGCGCCAAGCCGGTGCGGCACGCCGAACCCGGAACGGAACCGACGCATAAATTAGCGACGATTGGCAGCTATCGCCCCATGGGTTACCGTCCGGGCGATCATCACATCATTACCGGGGACATCCAGCCATGATCAGCCGGCGTACCGGGCTGCGGCTTATCGCCGCACTGACGCTGCTTTCGCTGCTCGGCCTCTACGGCTACGGCAGCTGGGTCCGCCTGTTGGAGCGCCACGATATCCGCCAGTTGAACTGGCAAGGTCTCAGCTTGTCGGGCGAAGGTATCAGGCTGCCTCAGCTCGCCTTGCAACAGCACGGCGCCGCGGGTATCGCCCGGGTGAAACTGCAAGGGCTGCTGCTGAGCTGGCGGCAATTCGGACTCGCCCCGCCCTTCTGGCAACATATTGAGCTGCAGCGCCTGACGCTGGATTGGCAGCCCAAGGACGTGCCCGCCCCGACTGCGGCAAACACGCCAGTGGATCTACGACAAATGGCGCAGAAGCTCGTCTGGCTGCCACGTAGCCTGCACATTGCCGATCTACGGGCCGAATTGCCCTGCGCCAGCGGGCGCTGCGAGCTGCTGGGCAATCTGCATCTGCAAAGCGATCGGCAAACCGCGGTGCAGGTCGATGCTGTGCTCGACCTCGAACATCGAAGCCAACGACTGCGCTGGCAGGCGGCGCTGCGCGGCGAGCCGCAGGCCCTGGATCTGAACCTGCAACTGAGCATCGACCAACAGCCGCAGCTGAACCTGCGCAGCCAGTTGCAGAACAGCCCCAACGGCCCGCTTTGGCGCGGAGAGCTGATTACCCAGCCGCTGAGCCAAGCCGCCGTATTGCAAGACTGGCTGCGCCAATGGGCGCTCGCCGCCGCTGTGCAATTGCCCGGCGCCCCCGGAGCGGCGCAGCTGTCGGCGCATTGGCAATTACAGCTACCCGCCGCCCGGAATCCGACACTGAGCCTGGAGCAACTACGCAACGTCAGCGGTCAATTCAGCGCCGACCTCGATCTGCCGGAGCCCTGGCCGATTCCCGGCATCGGTCAGGCCCAAGGCAGCCTCGGCGTCACCGCGCGAGCCCTGAACGGACAATGGTTCGCCGAACGCCTACAGGCCGATCTGCACCTGCAAGCGCTATCGGCCGCCTGGCTGGAGCAACTGCCCGATGTCTTGCAAACCGACTCGCTGCAATTGCGCATCCAACCAAGCGAACCGCTGGCCGAGTTGCCGCCATCCCTAGCCGAACGCTCGCTACCGCTGGCCATACGACTGCACGGCAAGGGCATCACCGACTTCGAGTTCCACAGCACAGTGGCCCTGGCCAACACGCCACCTTGGGCGGCGCAACTGGCGCAAGGACGCCTGCAAGCCAGCAGTCCGAAACTCACTCTCGACGGTTGGAGCGCCCGCCAGCTGAAGCTCGACCTGCACCTCGGCGGTTACCTGGATAGCCAAGGCTTGAAGCTCGAACTCGGTCAGGGCTCCAGCCTGCACCTGGGTCAGCTGAGCGGCCCCGAGCTGCGCCTGCAACAGTTGCAGGCCAGTACTTCTGGCTTGCAACTGCAAGCCGATTACCCGGCTGGCGCGCTGCAACGCCTGTCGTTCGCCGGGCCCCACGAACTGAGCGTGCAGCGTCTCGAACAGCAACACCTCAAGCCCCAGGGCTGGCGCTGGCAAGGAAAAGTCGCCGGCGACCTGCAACAGCTGAAACTCGACGGCCAGCTGCGCTCGGATGCCGATCTGCTGCTGAATCTGCACGCGCAGCGTAGCTCGACCGGCGATCTCCAGTTGCAGGCGCAACTGCCGGAAGTGTTTCTACGCGCCGGCAACCCACTGAGCACAACCCTGGCCGCCTGGCCCGCCTTGCTCGATCTCAATAGCGGCCGCCTGAACGCCAGTGCCAAGCTCAATCAAAAGGCCGGCAATAGCGCACCCCAGGTCGACCTCGAGGTCACCGGCAAAGGCCTGTCGGCGATCTACGACCGCACCCTGCTCAATGGCCTGGACGCACGCATGCGCGTGAGCCTTGCACGCAATCAGTTGCAGCTCGATCTCGACGAACTGCAGCTGGCCGAGGCCAACCCCGGCATTCCGCTCGGCCCGCTACGCCTGAACGGCCGCTACAGCGCCAACCTCGACCAGCCGGACAAGGGTCAACTGCGTATCGACCAGGCGCAAACTGCGCTGATGGGCGGCAGCGTCACGCTGGCGGCCGGGCAATGGAATCTGGCCCGGCGCCCACTACAGTTTCCCCTGCGCGTAAGCGGTGTGCAGCTCGAACAACTGTTTATCGCCTACCCGACCGAAGGCCTGGCCGGCAGCGGCATCCTCGATGGCGAGCTGCCGTTGCAACTCGGCGCCGAAGGGCTGCAGATCGACAACGGGCAATTGGCCGCGCGGGCGCCCGGCGGTCATTTGCGCTTTCAATCCGAACGCATCCGCGCCCTGGGCCGCAGCAACCCGGCCATGCAACTGGTCACGCAGTCCTTGGAGGACTTTCGATACCACACCCTGAGCAGCCGGGTCGATTATGATCCGAGCGGTAAATTGAATCTCGATCTACGTCTGCAAGGTCGCAACCCGGCCATCGAACAAGGCCGCCCGATTCACTTCAATATCAAGCTCGAAGAAGACATCCCGACCCTGTTGGCCAGCCTGCAATTGACCGATAAGGTGAACGAGATCATTACCCGGCGGGTGCAGCAGCGTATGCTGGAGCGCAACGCGGCAACCCCCAAAGAGCCTTAGTCGAGGAGACGCGCCATGCGTTTGCATAGTTGTTTCGCCATCCTGCTGCTGAGCCTGTTCGGCACGGCCTGCACCCCCACGGTGCAACTGGCGATGCCCAACGAGCCGATCCATATCAACCTCAACGTGAAGATCGAGCACGAAATCTATATCAAGGTGGATAAGGCGCTGGACAATGTGTTCAGCGAGTCCAGCGGCCTGTTTTGAGGAGCACGACCATGACCCCGTTCAAACGTATCGCCAGTCTGCTATTGCTGCTCAGCCTGAGCCTGTCGGCCGCGGCATTGACGCTCAACGACGCCATGTCCGCCCTCGGCGAGGCCAAGGCCAGCGGCCAACTCGGCGAAATGCCCAACGGCTATTTGGGCGTCGTCGAGGACAACGGCCAAGCCGCCGAAATCGCCCGTTTGATCAATCAGGCGCGGCGCGCCGAATACCAGCGTCTGGCCGAGCAGAACGGCATCAAACTGACCGACGTGGAAGCCATCGCCGGGCAAAAGGCCCTCGATAAAACCCCGCCTGGGCAATACATCCAGTATCAAGGGCAATGGCGACGCAAGTAGACCGGCCATTTCTCTCACTTACTCCAATGGATACCCAAACATGGCCCTATCCACCTGGCTGCTGTTTCTCACCGCCGTGATCGGTTTATCGCTGACGCCCGGCCCCAATGGCCTGCTGGCGCTGAGCCACGGCGCGCTCTACGGCCACCGCAAAGCCTGCTGGACAGTGGCCGGCGGCATGCTCGGCTTCGTGGTGTTGATGGCGCTGTCGATGTTCGGCATCGGCGCGCTGCTGAAAGCCTCGGCCGACGCCCTGATCGTGCTCAAGTGGCTTGGCGGCGCCTACCTGATCTGGCTCGGCGTGCAGCTCTGGCGCGCCCCGCCCGTGCAACTCGACGCGCTTGCGCCAAGCGCCGCCAAGCCCGGCATGACGTTGCTACGCCAGGGCTTTTTCTCGGCGATTTCCAACCCCAAGGTGATTCTGTTCTTCGGCGCCTTCCTGCCGCAGTTTCTCGAACCGCAACGCAATCTCTGGCTGCAGTTCGCGATCATGGCGCTGACCTTCGCCCTGGTCGAAGGCCTGGTCGAATACCTGCTCGCGCGCATGGCCCAGCGCATCCGCCCGTGGCTACAGCGCAGCGGCAAGGGCTTCAACCGCAGCTGCGGCGGCTTGTTCGCCTTGATGGGCGCGGCATTACCGATGACTCGCTGAACGCCTGGGAAAACTCGCCCAGGACGCAGGACACCCGGAATTGCTGAACCATGTGTAGAGCCTCACAGGACCAATGCGATGCAATCGAACTCTTGCTGACCACCCAACCTTTGGTTGGTCACGGTTTGGTCATTAGCGCCTAGGATACTCAGCGGCTTCCGTCAGAAGCCGTCGCGCTGACAACAACCATAAAAGCAAGGAGCCAGACGCATGTCCTACCGCAAGATTTTGCTCGCCTTGAGCCTGAGCCTCAGTTGCACCGCCCAAGCAGCCATCTGTCCCGACTACCAGACCCCGCAGCAGGCACCGACCGCGCCGCTGCCGGCGAAAAAGTCCTTCAAGCACTTCGGCAACACCCTGCTGGCCGGCATCTACAGCCCCTGGCACATGGTGCATGACAGCCTGGTCGCGGAAGGTCAGTACCCCTATCTGGTCGGCAAGTTCGATTACGATGCCGTGCTGCACAAGGATCTGGAAGACGAACGCGTGCATGTCTACCTGTTCGGCACCGGTATGCAGAACTGGGAATACCTCGGCAGCCGCATCACCGACAGCGACGGCAAAATCGCCATGACCCTGCAGCCGCGCCCCGCCGGCGATTACCGCGTGCGCATGGTGGTCGAAGGCGACCGTTCCAGCGTCGACGGCTGGCTCACCGTGGTCGAGCGCGGTCGTCAGGCGGTGCTGTTCGATGTCGACGGCACCCTGACGATCAACGACTTCGAAGCCTATGCCGACTATGTCGGGGTGAAGACCGCGACGCCTTATTACTACGCCCCGCAAACCGTGCGTGCCTACCAGGACAAGGGCTATCAGATCCTCTACCTGACCGCTCGCCCCTACTGGGTAACCCGCGACGGACGCGAATGGTTCGGCAAGCAGAACCTGCCGGCCTGGCACTACCGCAGCAACCCCTACGGCGACGGCCCGATCCCGCCGAACACTGTGGAACACAAGGCCAACTACGTGCGTTACCTGCGCGACACCGTGGGCCTGAACATCATCCGCGCCTACGGCAACGCGACCACCGATATCGAGGCGTACGCCGCGGGCGGCATGCCCAAGGCCGACACCTGGATCATCGGCGAACACGCCGGCAAGGAAGGCACCCAGGCCCTTAGCGGCGACTATGCGCTGCACTACAGCACCGTGGTGAATGCCACTCCGCTGGCGGCCTGCAAGCGTTAACACCCGAGCCATGCCAGCCGCCCGTTCGCGGACGGCTGGAACTCAAACGCTGGGCATCTGCAAATACGCCAACACCTGCGCCACGCGCGCACTCAACGAACCGGTCAACAGGTTGTAGGGCAGGCCACGGCTCTGCAGTTGCTGTTCGTACCAGAGGTTCTGCCGACGGCGGAACGCGGCGTCTTGCCGGGTGCCGTCCTGCACGAACGGGAAGTCGTCGGCGCACAGAAACAGGTGCTGGTAAGGGCGTTCGGCCAATTGTTCCAACTCCGCCTCGGCACGGCCGAACTGCTCGCGGCAATAGAACAGCGTGGTCAGGGGTGTGGTGTCGCATACCAGATAGCGCCGTGCCCTCCCTGCCAACGACTGCTCGCGGGCCACCTGAGTGCGACCGATATACAGCAGGTCGCCATAGGTCAGTTGGCCGCCACGGGCCAGCCAGTGTTCGCGACCGAACTCGGCGACATGCAGGGTGCCCAAGGCGTGCGCCAAGGCCAAGCTCAGGCTGCTCTTGCCGGTGGATTCGCCGCCGAGCAGGGCGATGCGCTCGACGAAATCGCCATACACCTCGGCCGCCAGGTACTCGCGCAAGCCGTGCACATCGGCGCGCAAGCGCGAACCGGAAATCGGCACCTGCTGACGTGCGCGGTCCAGCTCGACGTGCTGCACCGGTTGATCGAAACAACGCGCCAAGTGCGCGGCAAAGCCATCGCCATAGGCTTCGCTGGTAAACACCGCCTCGACTTTATCGTCGAGCACCTGCAAGCAGAAATCCGCGACGAACTGACGTTGCAGCGCCGGCGCGTCCTGGTTATCCGGCAGTTCGGGCAGCGCCAGCCCTTCGCGCTGCCACTGCGCCACACGTTGCGGCGTCAGCACCCAACGCTCTATATGCGGCAAGCGCGCGGCGAGCCAGCGCTCGCGTAGCTCGGCCTCGCAACCGGGCAATTCCGGGCGCGACCAACTGAGCACGTACAGGCGTTCGCATTGCTGGTGCGCCTCTTCGATCAGCCACTCATGGCCCAAATGCAGCGGCGCGAACTTGCCCACCACCAGGCCGCTGCGAAAACGCCGCGCCATGTCTCAGGCCCGCTGCCCATCGACGACGGCCAGGGTCGCTTGCCCGTGCCACTCGCGCCGCCAGCGATACAGGCCGTACCAGGCATTGCACCAGAACAATGCGTAGACAAAGCCCGTCAGGTAGAGCTCGCGGGAAACGAACAAGGGCACCGCCAGGCTATTGACCAGCAGCCAGCAGTACCAGTTTTCCAGCTTGCGGCGCATCAACAGCAGTTGCGCCAGCACACTGAAGGTCAACACCAGCGAATCGAGAAAAGGCGCATAGGCATCGGTGAAACGGTGCAGTAACGCGCCATAGCCCAGCGCCACCAGCACCGCGAGCAGCAGTGCTCCGAGCAGGCCCGGCCAGGACGTGCGAGCGATCGGCAGCGCCGCCCCGCTTTTACCGTACAGCCAGCCCCACCAACCGATCAGGCTGGTGACGATATAGAAAACTTGCAGGGTGAGATCGGCATACAGCTGCACTTCGAAGAACAGCCAGCCGAAAAGCGCGCAGCCGATCAGCCCGACCGACCAGGTGTGCACCGAGTTACGCGCCGCCAGCAGCACGGCGACCAGATAGAAGCAGTTGGCGAGAATTTCCAGCATGGGCGGCATGCTCAGGTCCTTGAGTACGAAAATGCCAAGACAGGTGCAGAGGCGCGCTCACCAGATAGGGTGAGCGAACCGCTAGCGGCACCTCGCATGGAGACGTTGAGGGGGAATGTCACTGAGGTTCGGGAAGAATGTCGAAACCGCCCTGGGACTGGCTGATGATGCGGAACTGCTGGCTTTCGCCGGCGACCACCCGTACCGCCAATTCGCGGCGCAGGCGGCCGTAGCTGCACAGGGTGTCGTCCATCTTGTCGATACCGATGCCGAGTACCCGAGTGCCCTTGGGCACCTGGAAGCTGGCCACCTCGCCCATGCCGATGCGCGCCGCCACTTTGCGGTCGACCAGCACGGCGACATAGCAGCCGCCGCCCATCAAGCCCAGGTCGCGGTTGACCACGATCTCGCCGGTACCCGGTAGCGACTCCTGATAAGCCAGCAAACGATCTTCGGGCACCGCTTTGATATTTTCCGGCTCGGCCCGGAACGAGGAGCAACCGGCTAACAGCAGCAAAGGCAGAACGGCGTAAATCAAGCGCATGACAAATCCTTGGTAAGTTTCGCGGGCCTGAACGGCCTGGCGGGAGGTCCTGGTGCGCGGCCTATCCTGAGAGCACGCACGGCTATCGCAGCCTGGCACAGATTGCGCGTGGAGTTGAACCCTCAAGCCGATTTTTATTGCAGCGTCTCTCGTAACCCGGATGCAATCCGGGGAGTTACCAGACGCTCGATTTTCCCGGATTGCGCCAAGGCTTATCCGGGCTACCAGAGCGGTGCTAGCCGACGTAGGGCGGGTGCAACCCGCTATGCCTTGCATATGCCCTGGCGGGTTTCACCCGCCCTACGAATTCGCAGGCATTGCACATAGACATAGGATCTACAAAGGCCTTCCCGTTGGTCTGTGCCCTGACTATTCCGGCAGCGCTTCGCGGACTTCGCGGGTGCCGCGCCAGGCGCATAGCGCCGCCTCGTCATAGGCACCGAACAGCCAGCCGGTGCGCGCGCCCACCAGGGTGGTCGCCGCGTGGTAACGCCCCAGTCGACTGTGCCGGGCCAGGAACAGCGCGCTATCGCGCAGCACCGCCAGCACGCGGCTATCGGACTGGAACAACGGCGTCAGCAAGCGGCTGGCCTGGCGGTAATAGCCCAGGTGCTGGCGGCGCATAGCCGTATAGCCGTTGAATACCCGCTCCCAGTCGATGACTTCGGCAGCCCGCTGCGGCCGCAACGCCCGGGCCAGCGCCGCGGCGTCGACCAACGCCATATTCGCGCCCTGGCCCAGTTGCGGGCTCATGGCATGGGCGCAATCGCCAATGGCCAGCACCCGGCCATCGTGCCAGCGCTGCATGCGCACGTCGGCATAGGCGGCGAAGCTCAATTGCGCGGGGCTTTCGATCGCTTGCAGAAAAGGCTCGGCGACCCCACCGGTCAATTGCATCACCTGTTTTTTCCAGGCCTCCAGCCCGGCTTCGCGCCAGGTGGCGAACTGCGCGGTCGGCAGGCTCCAGAACAGGCTGCTGAGCCGCTGATCGCGTTGCAGATGGGTACTGCCGGTGGGCATCACCCCGAACATCTCCCGGCAGCCGCGATACCACTGGCGCAGGTCCGTGGTCTGCATGCCAGCCGGGGTCGGCTGGATATTCCACAGCGCGCCCCAGGGATAAGGCTGCACACGCTGCTTGACCCGCATTTGCCCGCGCAGGGTCGAACGTACGCCATCGGCGAGAATCAACGCACAGCATTCGCCATACGGTTGTTCGCCGCCGCGGCCGTCGCCAACGAATAATTCGACGCTATGCGCCGATTGGCTGAAACGGCTGATGGCGACACCCGTTTCGATCTGCACGCCGGCTTGCTTGGCGGCATCGAGCAGGCTGGTCATCAGCACCGCGCGGTGAATGCCCAGGCCGAAAGTGCCGACTCGCCAATCGTCGTAACGGGTATCGAGAATCACCCGGCCATCGCATGCCGTGGTGCCGTATAAACGCCCGACCGGCGCCCCTAGCCCCGTGCACTCGGCCAGCAACCCGAGCTCGCGTAATGCCGCCAAACCGGAAGGCTGCAACAGAACCCCCGCCCCCACCGGCTGCAAGTTGGCGACCCGTTCGAGCACGCGTACGCGAAAACCCAGACGTGCCAGCAGAATCGCACTGGCCAGACCGGCGGTACCGGCCCCCACTACCGCAATCGACAATCCCGTCACTCTTTCTCTCCGTTATGCAGGCGCGGCGATTCTAACGCCGGCGACGGCCCGCAAGTATCAACGGTGTCGCAATTGCCAGTCATAAGCTGGCCACTGGCTTGCATATTACGGGGTCGCACTCGCGATTTCGCCCCCTCTGGCGGTAGAGCACTAAATGGCGGGCGCGCCCCGACGCGCGCCTAGCAGGCCGTTGAAAAACGTAGGCGAGGCAGGCAAGACAAGGACTAGGCGTCCCCACAAAAACAGGCGAGGAAGCGGACTGGGCTCGCACGCGAGTTTACGTGCTGTAAAT
>NZ_CAMPHN010000091.1 GCF_946885885.1 uncultured Pseudomonas sp. | reverse complement strand
TGATCGCCAAGTTCTATCGCCCGCAGCGCTGGAGCGACGCGGCGATCCGCGAAGAACACGCCTTCACTTTCGAGCTGGCCGATTGCGAGGTGCCGGTGGTCGCGCCTCTGGTACGCGACGGCGAAACCCTGTTCGAACACGCCGGGTTCCGCTTCGCCCTGTTCCCGCGTCGCGGCGGGCGGGCGCCCGAGCCGGGCAATCTGGATCAGCTGTATCGTCTCGGCCAGTTACTCGGTCGCCTGCACGGGGTCGGCGCGCTCAGGCCGTTCGCCCATCGCGAGGCGTTGCAGGTGGACAATTTCGGCCATGCCAGCCTGGCCACCCTGCTGGACGGCGGCTTTATCCCGCGCAGCCTGTTGCCGGCCTACGAGTCGGTGGCGCGGGATCTACTCAAGCGCCTGGATGCACTGTTCGCCAACAATCCGGTCACGGCGATTCGCCTGCACGGCGACTGCCACCCCGGCAACTTGTTGTGCCGCGACGAGACCTTCCATATGGTCGACCTCGACGACTGCCGCATGGGCCCGGCGGTGCAGGACCTGTGGATGATGCTCGCCGGCGAGCGCCACGAGCGCCTCGGCCAACTGTCCGAGCTGATGGACGGCTACCAGGAATTCCATGATTTCAACCCGCGCGAATTGCCGCTGATCGAGGGCCTGCGCAGCCTGCGCCTGATGCACTACAGCGCCTGGCTGGCGCGGCGCTGGGACGACCCGGCATTCCCTATCAGCTTTCCCTGGTTCGGCAGCGAACGTTACTGGGGCGAGCAGATTTTGATTCTGCGCGAGCAACTGGCGGCGCTGGATGAAGAACCGCTCAAGCTTTTCTAGCCAACCCAAAGGAATGACCCATGCATTGCGTCGAGCGCTGGTTCGGTGAAGGCTTCGCCGAGCTGCACCCCCTACTGCAACAACTGCACCGCGAGGGCGGCGTCCTGCACGGGCAGGTCGAGCTGCAACTGGGCAAGGGCCTGGCTGGCAAACTCGGCGCGCGCCTGGCCGGACGTCTGGGCATCCCGCTGAATCGCCCGCAGATCCCGCTCAAGGTGAACATCCATAGCAGCGGCGATACCCTGCACTGGAATCGCCACTTCGCCGACGCCGCGTCTATGTATTCGAGCTTCCAGCCCCATGGCGGCTGGCCGGACGGCTACTGGATCGAATCCACCGGCGGCGTTCGCCTGGCCCTGGCCGTCGATGTTCGCCAGGGCGGCTGGTACTGGCGCCCGCTGAAAGTCTGGGTGCATGGCGTGCGCGTGCCCTTGTGGCTGCTGCCGCGCACCGAGGCGTACAAGCGTATCGAGGCCGAGCACTATCATTTCCATGTCGGCTTCAGCCTGCCGTTGCTCGGTCTGTTGTTCAGCTACAGCGGCGCACTGCAACTGGCGCCATAGCACCGACGAGGCGAGGTGTTACGAGCAACTGTATGGTCGGGCGTAACGCCAGCTTTACAACAATCGCCAAGCCTGCCCACGGATAAAGCTGAACGATCGGACAATTCCCAGCGCCGCGGCTTAGAATCCAAGGCTTTAGTTAGTTGCCTAAGCAAGGACCCTCATGGCCACCGTCAACCCGCGACGCGGGTACTTACTCGGCGTGACCGCCTACACCATCTGGGGCCTGTTCCCCCTGTATTTCAAAGCCATCCAGGATGTGCCGGCGCTGGAGATCGTGGTCCATCGCGCACTCTGGGCGGCGCTGTTCGGTGCCTTGCTGTTATGCGTCTGGAAGCACCCGCGCTGGCTCGCCGAGCTGCGCGACGACCCGAAACGTTTCGCCATTCTCGGCCTCAGCGGCGCGCTGATCGCCTGCAACTGGTTGGTGTATGTCTGGGCGGTGAATAACGGGCGCATGCTCGAAGCCAGCCTCGGTTATTACATCAACCCACTGGTCAACGTGCTGCTCGGTTTGTTGCTGCTCGGCGAACGCCTGCGTCGCCTGCAATGGCTGGCGGTGGGCCTCGCCGCATTGGGGGTAATGCAACAACTGTGGCAGCACGGCAGCATTCCCTGGGTATCGCTGGTGCTGGCCTTGACCTTCGGTTTCTACGGCCTGATCCGCAAGCAGGCGCCGGTGGCGGCGCTGCCCGGGTTGGTGGTGGAAACCTGGTTGCTGCTGCCGGTGGCCATCGGCTGGTTATGCTTGAACCCCGCTGCGGTGAGCACCCAGCCGGTGTTCTGGGGCAGCGCCGAAGCGCTCTGGCTGATCGCCGCCGGGCCGATCACCCTGGTGCCGCTGGTGTGTTTCAACGCCGCGGCGCGCCATCTACCCTACGTCACCCTGGGTTTTCTGCAATACATCGCACCGACCCTGGTGCTGCTGCTCGCGGTATTCACCTTCGGCGAGCGCTTCGACCCGAGCACCTCGTTGGCATTCATCTGCATCTGGGCGGGTCTGGCGGTCTACAGCCTGGATATCTGGTTGAGCCTGGGTAAGCGCATCAAGCCGGCGACGGCCTGAGTGTCGTGCGGCGGCCGCGGGCTACAGGGCGAATCAACGCGCTCTCGTAGCCCGGATGCAATCCGGGAGCGATCTCACAGACGCTAGGTTTCCCCGGATTGCATCCGGGCTACGTCGACGCATTCCTACTTGCGCCAACCGACGGCTAATCGTCGACGCGCAGGTTCAATTCGACCATCAGATCGTCGGCCAAGGTTTCCAGTTTGCTTTGCAGGTCGTCCAGGCTGAGGCTTTGCGGCACGGCCAGCAGCGCCTCGGCATGGAACAACAGTTCGCCGCTCATCGGCGCTGGTGACACTTCGGTTTCCAGGCTTTCCAGATTGACCCCCAGCTCGGCCAGCAAGCGGGTGATATCGCGGACGATGCCGGCGCGGTCGTTGCCGACCAGATCGAGCAGGATCGGCCTCCAGGTACGGACCGGCTCGGCACCGCCGGCGGCCAGCAATACGCGGATGCCCTGGGCATTCAGTTCTCCCAGGGCCTTGACCAGACCGGCGTGGGACTCCAGCGGCACATCCACCCGCACGATGCCGGCGAATTGCCCGGCCATACGCGACATGCGGCTTTCCAACCAGTTACCGCCGTGGGCGGTAATGCACTGGGCGATGCGCTCGACCAGCCCTGGCTGATCCTGCGCGATAACCGTAAGTACCAGATGATCCATGCCCAACTCCTGATTCCAGCGTCGTTCGGTGGCAGCTCAGGTCAGCCCGAGCCAGTAGGTATAAAACACCTCATCGCGGACATAGCCAAGGCGTTCGTAGAGCGCTTGGCCGACCAGATTGGTTTTTGCCGTTTCCAACTGCAAACCGCAAGCGCCGCTGGCCTCAGCATACTCTCGGGCGGCGTTCATCAAGGCTTCGCCGATGCCTTGGCGACGTGCGGTCTCGACGACGTAGAGATCGCTGAGCAGCCAGGCCGGCGCCAAGGCGAGCGAGGAAAAGAACGGATAGAGATGCACAAACCCCAGGGCCGCCCCCGCTTGGTCGCGGGCGATGAATAAGGCCGAGTCGCCTTGGGCCAAACGCGCGGCGAGAAAATCGCGAACCACCGACAAGGGTTTATCGATGCCGTAAAACCTCAGATAGCCGGCGAACAACTTCGCCAGTTCATCGAGATCGGCCAGACGGGCCGCGGTTATGGCCATGCTCGGGCTTCCGGAGGGTAAAACCGCAGTATAGGCAAGCACCGCAGGGCAGCGAGACAAATAGCCATATGCCAACGCCTTGATTTTATGAAACAATAATCGACTTTTTTGTATACAAATAACCCTCGAAGTGACTGCGAAGCGTCTCTTGGTCGCAGAGCGACGCGCACCCCCTGATTTTCCCAAGATCTTGATGTAGTATGCCGCGCCTTGGACTACAAGACTGAATCCCCGAGTCCGAAGCGGCTATCGAGTAGAGCTGAAGAGCTGAGCAGAGTGAGGCAAGTGATGACTGAACGCGTTCAAGTGGGTGGCCTGCAGGTCGCCAAAGTGCTGTTCGACTTCGTGAACAACGAAGCCATCCCCGGTACCGGCATCGCCGCCGATAAATTCTGGGCGGGCGCCGTAGCCGTGATCGACGAACTGGCCCCGAAAAACCGCGCCCTGCTCGCCAAGCGCGACCAGATCCAGGCGCAGATCGACGCCTGGCACCAGGCCCGTGCCGGCCAGGCCCATGACGCCGTCGCCTATAAAGCCTTCCTCGAAGAAATCGGCTACCTGCTGCCGGAACCGGCCGATTTCCAGGCCACCACGCAGAACGTCGACGACGAAATCGCCCGCCTGGCCGGCCCGCAGCTGGTGGTGCCGGTGATGAACGCGCGCTTCGCCCTGAACGCCTCCAACGCCCGTTGGGGCTCGCTGTACGACGCCCTGTACGGCACCGACGTGATCGGCTTCGATGCCGGCGCCGAGAAAGGCCGCGGCTACAACAAGGTTCGCGGCGACAAGGTGATCGCCTTCGCCCGCGCCTTCCTCGACGAAGCCGCGCCCCTGGCCGCCGGCTCCCATGTCGACTCCACCGGCTACCGCATCGAAGCCGGCAAGCTGGTCGTCAGCCTCAAGGGCGGCAGCAACACGGCTCTACGCGACGACGCGCAACTGATCGGTTTCCAGGGCGACGCCGCTGCGCCTATCGCCGTACTGCTCAAGCACAACGGCTTGCACTTCGAAATCCAGATCGATGCTTCCAGCCCGATCGGCCAGACCGACGCCGCCGGCGTCAAAGACGTGCTGATGGAAGCCGCGCTGACCACCATCATGGACTGCGAAGACTCGGTCGCCGCCGTCGATGCCGACGACAAGGTCGTGGTCTACAAGAACTGGCTGGGCCTGATGAAAGGCGACCTGGCCGAAGAAGTCGCCAAGGGCGGCCAGACCTTCACCCGCACCATGAACCCGGACCGCGTCTACACCAAGGCCGATGGCAGCGAGCTGACCCTGCACGGGCGCAGCCTACTGTTCGTGCGCAACGTCGGCCACCTGATGACCAACCCGGCGATTCTCGATGCCCAGGGCAACGAAATCCCCGAAGGCATCCAGGACGCGTTGTTCACCAGCCTGATCGCCATCCACAACCTGAATGGCAACACCAGCCGCAAGAACACCCGTACCGGCTCGGTCTATATCGTTAAGCCGAAGATGCACGGCCCGGAAGAGGTGGCCTTTACCACCGAGATTTTCGGCCGCGTCGAAGACGTGCTCGGCCTGCCGCGCAACACGCTGAAAGTCGGCATCATGGACGAAGAGCGCCGCACCACGGTCAACCTGAAAGCCTGCATCAAGGCCGCCAGCGAGCGCGTGGTGTTTATCAACACCGGCTTCCTCGACCGCACCGGCGACGAAATCCACACCTCCATGGAAGCCGGCGCCATGGTGCGCAAGGCCGCCATGAAGAGCGAAAAGTGGATCGCCGCCTACGAGAACTGGAACGTCGATATCGGCCTGGCCACCGGCCTGCAAGGTCGCGCACAGATCGGTAAAGGCATGTGGGCGATGCCCGACCTGATGGCCGGCATGCTCGAACAGAAGATCGCCCACCCGCTGGCCGGCGCCAACACTGCCTGGGTACCCTCGCCGACCGCCGCCACCCTGCACGCCCTGCATTACCACAAGGTCGATGTGTTCGCCCGTCAGGCCGAACTGGCCAAGCGCGAGCGCGCCTCGCTGGACGACATCCTGAGCATTCCGTTGGCGCAGAACACCAACTGGTCCGCCGAGGAAATTCAGAACGAACTGGACAACAACTCCCAGGGCATCCTCGGTTACGTGGTGCGTTGGATCGACCAGGGCGTCGGCTGCTCTAAGGTGCCGGATATCAACGACGTCGGCCTGATGGAAGACCGCGCCACCCTGCGCATCTCCAGCCAGCTGCTGGCCAACTGGCTGCGCCACGGCATCGCCACCGAAGAGCAGATCGTCGCCAGCCTCAAGCGCATGGCCCCGGTCGTGGATCGCCAGAACGCCGCCGACCCGCTGTATCGCCCGCTGGCGCCGGACTTCGACAACAACATCGCGTTCCAGGCCGCCCTGGAACTGGTGATCGAAGGCGCCAAGCAGCCGAACGGCTACACCGAGCCGGTGCTGCATCGCCGCCGTCGCGAGTTCAAGGTGAAGAGCAAAGCCGCGAACGGTCTGTAATCCGCAGCAGCAATATGAGAAACCGCCCTCCGGGGCGGTTTTTTCATGGCTATGTACCAATAGCGTGTTGCAGGCGGCTTTTGTAGGGTGGGTCGGGCCGCGCAGGTTAGTGGCGCGGAACCGGGATGGCGAAGCAACTGCAATATCTGTGCGCCACGTAACCCACCAAGCGGTCTTCGGCCTGGCCCCGCTGGTGGGTTACGGCGCAACTGATTTAGGCATCGACAGATAGCCCGTGGTCATGCGCCTAACCTGCGCGGCCCGACCCACCCTACGAATTGCCGTACCCAGACAATGCTTATCCGGCCCACACACCGCAACACATAACGGGTACATAGCCTTTTTCATGGGGGCGATAAGTTCGGCAACCCCACATTTCCCTCATCCAGGTCAGGCGTGGAACGCTGCCGTGGCGCAGCCAGGGCCATGGCAGGCAGGCGCAAAGCCGTGTTGGGGAGTGCGAGTGCCGGGGCCGGCAAGCGCAAAGCCGTTTCGGGGAATGCCACGGCCGCCAGGGCGCCCTGTTCGTTGTTATGCAGAATCAGCACCTGCTGATTACGCAGGCAGTCGAGAGTCGCCAGGGAGACCTGGAAACTCCTCGACAGGCTGCGCTCGCCGACATTCGGCACCCGCACCCGACGCTGACGCCACGCGGCCCGGTACTCGTGGTATTTGGCCCAGGCCAGCAACGCCGCGCCGATCGCCAGTGCCACCAGCAGGTAGATCAGCAGCGTGTCCAGGGTCAGCAGAAATTCCATTCCCAAGGATGGGCGTGGGCCCTGTTGACCGTTGGCGATCACCGCCGCGACGCCTTGTACCAGGAGATAGGTCATCCCGCACCAGGCTAACAGGGTCAATAAGGTATCGATGGTACGCGGCAGCCAGCGCTGCTGCGTGCGAATGAGCAGGGTCATGAGCGGTTCCTTGTGCTGAGGGTTTCGATACCCCGATCCGGGCTGACCCAGCGTGCGCGCTGCTGCCGGCGCTTGAGCATGACTTTGGGGAAGCTGACCAGGGTGGTGAACAGGGTGAGCATCCAGAACACCATGGGATACCAGACGATCCAGAACAACGAACGCGCCAACCCCTTTTCGTAGCGCCGCTCGATAAACAGGCTGAGGGCGAATTGCAGCAGACAGACACAGGCCAGCACCAGGCCGGTGAACGCCGGCGGCATCATGCTGGTCACCCGCAACTCCGGCGGCATCTCGACCAACTGGCCGATCAGCCACAGCAGGATCGACAAGGCGAAGGTGAAGGCCCATACCGCCGACAGGCAGAACTCGATCAGCAGCGGCCACATGTAGCGGAAGCGCCAGACCCAGACGCTGCCGATATTCTTCAACAGCACCTCGGCACCGCCCTGGGCCCAGCGCAGGCGCTGCTTCCATAGCCCGCGCAAAGTTTCCGGCATGAGAATCCAGCACAGCGCGCGCGGCTCGTAGAAGATCGACCAATGATTGAGTTGCAGCTTCCAGCTGACGTCGATGTCCTCGGTGATCATGTCGGCGCTCCAGTAGCCGATCCGATCCAGCGCGCTGCGGCGAAACGCGGCGATCACCCCGGAGACCGTGAATATCCGCCCGTAGACGCGCTGGGTACGCTTGATCAGCCCGATGATCGAGGAGAATTCGCCGACCTGGATCCGCCCGATCAGGGTCGAGCGCGTGCGGATGCGCGGGTTGCCGGTCACGGCGCCGACCCGCGGGTTATCGATCAGCGGCGCCACCAGATAGGCGAGCGCATCCCGTTCGAGCAAGGCGTCGCCGTCGATGCACACCAGGTACTCGCTGCGCGCCGCCAGTGCGCCCATACGCAGGGCCACGGCCTTGCCCTGGTTCTGCGCCAGGTGCAGCACGCGCAAGCGCGGTTCGTCGGCGGCCAGGCGGTCCAGCACCTCGCCGGTATCGTCGCTGGAGCCGTCGTTGATGGCGATCACCTCGATCGACGGATAACGCTGCGCCAGGGCCGCAGCTATGGTGTCGCGGGCATGCTCGCCTTCGTTGAAGCAGGGCACCAGGATCGACACCAGCGGCTCGCCGCGCAGCGCTGGCGGGTCGATCCCGCCGTCGCGCGACCAGGGCCAGTGACGCTCCCAGTGCAGCCAGAAGTAGCAACCGCCGGCGATCCACAGCGCCGACATGAACAGCGGATAGAAGAACACGAAGTCCAGCAACACATCGCCGGTCAGGCTCAGCGCCACGCCCACCGGCGCGCCGAGCACCAGCAGCAGAATCAGCAGGGCATATATACGGTCGATCATGGCAACGGATACCAGGCATTGGAAAACGCCGGACGAATGCTCTGCAGTCGCGGCTGGTCGTTGTGGAAATCGTCGGGGTAGTAGCCGTAGTGGCGCACACCGTTCCATTGCAGGCGGCGCATCCAGCGGGCGAGCAGCTGCCCGTCGATCGGGCCTTCGCTACCGTCGCGCCAATCCCTCGCTTGCAACTCGAACACGGTGCGCTGCAAGGCGCCCGGGCGCTTGTCGATCTGCCGCACCAGGTTGTCCAGCCAGGCATCGGACTGCGCCTCCTCGACGCCCTCCATCAAGGGCATGGCCATGGGCGCGGTCCAGTCGTAGCTGGCGAGGAAGTCATCGAGGTTCTGCGCGAACCAGGTCTCGCTGTCGGGGTCGATGATCGGCGGCGCATAGATGTTGCGTGCGGTCTTCACCTGCGGCCCGCGAATGGCGCGGACCTTGGCGGTCAACTCGGCGGTGAAGTCGATCAGGTAGCGGCTCTTGAAGCGCGTCCAGCGCTGCAAGGTTTCCTCGTCGCCGCGCAATTGGCCGATATCGCCGGGCAGACCGGCGGCGCGATAGGCGGCCAGGGCGGCCGGGCCGGCATCTTCGAAATCGGAAAACAGCGCATCGTCGTGGTAGAGCACACCGGAAAAGTGGGCATGCCGCGCCAGGTCCTCGTAGATTTCGCCGATCTGCCGACGCACCCGCGGGTCGAACGGCGACAGGCGGCGGTATTGCTCGCCATCCACGCTAACCGTGCCCCGCTCCGACCAGCGCTGCACCCGCGGCAGATCGGCATCGAGATCGAAGCTGAGCACCGGCATCCAGGCGAAGACCTTGACCTTGGCGCGGGTGTGCAACTGCCAGGCGGCCCGATTGAACAGGTCGGCGCGCATCGGCAGGTGGCGGTTGGGGAAGTACAGCGATTTGACCAGGCCATCGCCCTTTGGATCGGCATAGGCCTGGAGGAACACCGTGCTGATGCGCAGATCGGCGATGCGCTGTATCAGCGTACCGAGGTTTTCCTCCATCTGCTGCGGGTCGGTATCGTAGACATAGTCCAGGTCGACATGGGCGACACGCATCGGCTCCTGTTCTTCGACCCCGCTGATGGTGGTGGCGAAGCGGCTGATATCCGGGTCGCCGTTGAGCAGAACACGCGGCCCCTGCTGCAAGCTGGCGAAGTCGCCGAGCCCATCCTCGAGGGTCAGCGCCAGCTCGTAGCCGTTGTCGCCGATGATCCGCAACGCCGTGCCGCTGGCCGCGCCATAGGGCCAGACCCACACGCGCGGCGCACGACCGCTGGCGGCCTCGATCTTGGCGCTGATGCGTTCGACGTCGCGGGCGATACGCGCGCGGTAGCCCGCATCGTTCTCATAGCGGGCGCGGGCCGGGTCGTACAGCCGCGTTACCGCCGCCGGTTGCAGGTTGCCCTGGGGATTGCCCCGGACGCCATGGTGCAGGGCGTCGGTATGCGCGGCGATCTCCACCAGCCCGCTGGCGGCGATCTCCTCGATCTGCGGCCAGGTGAGAAAACGTTCGCGCGCAGCCGGCACGCCGCCGAAGTCCACCGGGCGACCGGCCGGGGCATCCAGCCAAATGCCGACCGGCGCGAGGACGGCCGGCCAGCGGTAGGCCTTGAGAATCGGCAGCACGCGGCTGTAGAAGCTGGCGTAACCGTCATCGAAGCTCAGCAGCAGAGCCTTTTCCGGTAACGCCGGCCCGCCCTGGCGCGCCGCCAGCAGTTGATCCACCGACACCGCCTGGTAGCCGTTGGCTTTCAGCCAGGCAAGCTGCTCGATCAGGTTAGCGGTGCGCACCGACATGAAGGTCTGGTCGGCATCGCGGTCCTCGACATCGTGATAAGCCAGCGCCAGTACCTTGCCTTGCGGCCAGGGGCTTTCGCCGGCTGCCGGCAGACGCAGCTGCGGCGGGGTGAAAGGTGGTGCCTCGACAGCGCAGGCGTCGAGCATCAGGGCGATCAGCCCGAGCAGAACGCAGCGATAGAACTGAACCATGGGAAATCCTTAGAAGCGGTAATTGACGTTGAACAGCACCCTCACCTCATGCTCGCGCTCGCCGTCATAGGCGCGGCTAAGGGCCGACAGGGCGATGCCGCCATCGAAACGATCGGCGAAACGCAGGCGCTGGCCATAGCCGATCAAGCCGACCGCATCGGTGCCGTAGCCTTGCTGTGTGTTACTACCGACGCCCAGCTGGAACTCCTGAGTCCAGGCGGTCTGATAGCGCCGATACAGCCTGTGCGAGAACTGCACGCTGGGCAGCACCGCGAACTCGGACTCGGGATTGAAATAGGGGACTTCGGCCGAGCCGCTGTTATGCGCGCCGCTCAGCTCCAGGCCCAGGTCGGCCTGCCAGGTCGGCGCGCTGTACAAGCGCTCGCGGCCCTCGAGGACCAGGCCGAGACGGTCGTTGTCGTCGCTGAAATGCGCGGCGTTGGCGGACAAGCGCCATTCGCGCCGCTCATCGGCACGCCAGCGCAGAAAACCGCTTAGGCTGTCGGCGGTGATGTCGGCATTCAGGGCGCGCAATGGCGTATCGGCCGACAGATGCTGCGCCGACCAGCCGTACTGCCAGTGATCGTCGATGTCGTGGATGCCGCTAAGGCGCACGCCCAGTTGGTTGCCATGGGAAAAGTTGTTGTTGGACAGCTCGGCTTCCACGCTGTGGTTACGCACCCGCCACTCGATCCCGCCACGCTGCCAGCGGTACCGGGCGCGACCCTCGTCGAAGTCGCCGGCGGCATAGCCGCCGCCGCCGAACAAGCGCCAGTCGTCGAGCAGCGGCGCGCTGTAGAGCAAGGTATCGATACCCAGATCGCGGCTGCCGGAAACGCTGCCGCCCGAGCCCTCGCCACGGTAGCCGGACACCTGTAGCTCGGCCATCTGCTGCACGTCGTGCAAGCGCCGCAAACGCTGGGCCTGCAAGCTTTCCGGGTAGCGCTGGATGACGTCGTCGCTGAGCAGGTCGAGCTGGTGCCACTCCTGCAAGGTCAGGGCGGCCAAGCCCTGCTCGACCTCCAGTGCGAGGTCGCGCGGCGTGGTGCTTTCCACCGCCTTCAACTCGGCCTCGGCACGCCGCGGCCAGCCGCGCGACAGGTACAGACTGGCCCGCGCGACACGCAACGAAGCATTGTTCGGCGCATTGTCGGCCAGTTGCGTCAAGGCTTGCTCGGCGCCAGGCATGTCGTCGGCCTGCAACTGGGCGCTGGCCAGCAGTTCCCGGGCCTCCAACCAGCGCCCGTTGGGCTCCGGCTCCGGCTGGCCGAGCCGGAAGACACGGGGGGCCTGAGCCTCGGCCAGGCGTTCGGCCAATTGCCGGGCCTCGTCCAATTGCTCGCTTTCCACCAGGGCATAGAACAGACCGCGATGATCCGCCAGCCACTCCGTATCCTTGTCGCTTTCCCCGGCGATGACCTGGCGATAGAGCGCGGCCGCCTGTTCCGGTTGACGCAGGTAGAGCGACGCCGAAGCGACCCAACGCAGCGCATAATCCGGCACCTCGACCCCCTCGTCCCGCAGCTGCCGATACTGCGCCAGCAACTCGTCCATCAGCACCCGCGCATGCAACGCCCCGAGCCGGTCGATCCGCACCCGGAGGCTATCCGCCTGGGCATCCGGCTGGCCGTCCCATGCCTGGAGCAAACGCTGGGCCTCGGCCAGGGCCTGGTCGGCGATCCGGAAGCGCTCGGCCTCGCTGCGCGTAGCCATCTCGGCCAGCCGCACCTGCTCGGCCAGCGCATCGCCCTGCAACTGCCGCAGTTGGCCGGCGCTGGTCAGCTGCGGGTGGCGCTGCGCCAGAAGCAATGCCTGTTGCGCCAACCCGGCGCGTTGCAGACTCAGCAGGTACTCGCGGTCGACATCGACACGTCCCGGGACCCGCTCATGGGCGCGGTCGATCTCGTACAGCGCGGCATAGGGCTGTCCAGCGTGTTGGTAGACATAGCCCAGAACCAGGCGGCGATCGGCATCCTCGGGAGCCTGCGCCACCAGCCGTCGCCCCTCGGCGATAGCGGCTTCGCTCTGCCCCGCATCGGCCAGCACCATCACCTGCCCGAGGCGCAGGCCCTGGTGCTCGGGAAAACGGGCGACGGCCCGGCGATATATCGCCAGGGCCTGCGGCCATTGGCGCAAGTTGCGGTAGGAACGGGCGACGCCGGCCAGGACGTCGGCGGACAGGCTTTGCTCCGCGCCGTAGCGCTCATAGAGCGCGACGACTTCGTCGTCCTTGCCCGCCCAACTGGCGATCAGCAGATGATCCGCCAGGTAGCGCGGCGACTCCCGAGTCGTCTGCTGCCCACGCAGGAAGGTCAGCGCCGGCTCGTAGCGACCCGCGCGGGCCTGTTCGATCAAGGCATCGTAATGGGGTTGCGCCTGCAAGCAGGCGCTCGACAGCAAGGTAGTGCAGAACAGAATGGTGCTTTCGAATCGGCGGGGCGCGCGCGGCGCTACCCTCCCTCTGCTTTTCTCTTGGGCCATGGGTACGTCCCTGTGATGTTCGGGTACCCACGACAGCAGTAGCGGGAAAGCAACCTCGACGTAAATTTGACGGTGGCGTGCAGTATTCCACAGGTTTTTTAAAAGTCGATATTTTTTTGACAACCCATCAACTTTTCGCCTCCCCGGCCAAGCCCGCCGGACATCTGCAGCATCGCGACAACCGCTCGGATCGCACCAAGATCCATGCATCCATGCATCCATGCATCCATGCATCCATGCGGCAAAACCCCACATTGCCCTGGGAATATCTACTGCCTATAGTACCGACACCTTTCCCCAGGCCCGTTCGCATGGCGCGTCCCCGGCGGCACCGACATCTGCCGATCCTCTGGCTCACCAGCCTGGCCCTGGTGTTCGCCGCGTTGCTGCCGATGCCCGGGCCGAACGCCGGAACCGCGGTCACCTGGGCGGAAATGTGCACTTCCCGCGGTTATGTGCGGGTCGCCATAGAGCAACCCGCGGACACCGGCGACGACCAGCATGCGGGCAACCCCTGCCTGTGGTGCAGCCTGCATTGCGGCCAGGCACAACTGCCCGGCAACATGTTCGCCTCGGTGCTGTTCGTCGCCCCGCAGCACAGCATCGATAGCACCGAACCCCACGCATCCCAACGCCGCCGCACCTGGCCCGCGGCGCTCTCGCGCGCACCTCCCCGGCTGACCGAAACCCGCCTGTAAACACCATCGTCAGCATCTACCGGCACGGCCATTGCCGCCGCGCCGGCAGCCTTGATTCGTGCCCGTCTCGCCGAGTTCGCTCGGTTACGGGCGCTATGGGGAGCCGCATGAACCGCAACTACCTGGCTGGCCTACTGGTCGGCACGCTCGGCGGCGTCAGCGCCGCAAACGCTGCCAATAGCGCAGAAAACCCGCCGCACGCGCTGCATTTGCAACCGACCACGGTCACCGCCACCCGCGAAGCACAGAAGATCAGCGAGATACCCGCCAGCGTGGTGCGCAGCGACGGCAAGGAGATCGCCGAACAGCGCCCCCGGCATCCCAGCGAGCTGCTCAACCGCATGCCCGGCGTGCGTCTGAGCCACCTGTCCGGCGAAGGCCACTCCACATCCATTCGCCAGCCGCTGACCACCGCGCCCGTGTACCTGTTTCTCGAGGACGGCATTCCCACCCGTTCGACAGGCTTCTTCAACCACAACGCGCTCTATGAGATCAACGTGCCGCAAGCGGCCGGCATCGAAGTCAACAAGGGGCCGGGTAGCGCACTCTATGGCTCCGATGCCATCGGCGGCATCGTCAACGTGCTCACCCCGGAGCCGCCGCCCGAGGCCGAATACGGCCTTTCCAGCGAAATCGGCGGCTACGGCTGGAAACGCCTGTTGCTGGACGCCGGCGATTCGAACGAGCGCGACGGCTTTCGCGCCAGCCTTAATCTCACCCGCATGGACGGCTGGCAGCATGCGGCCGGCTATGATCGACAAAGCGCCCTGCTGCGCTGGGATCGCCAACAAAGCGACTACCTGCGGGTAAAGACCGTGCTGTCCTATTCGCAGATCGACCAGGCCCATGTCGGCTCGCTCAACCAGCGGCAATACCGCGACGACCCACAGCACAACAACATCCCCTTCTCCGGTCGCCAGGTCGAAGCGCTGCGCATTTCCAGCGCGTTCGAGCATGAAAGCGGTAACAACCTGCTGTCGTTCACCCCTTATTTTCGCGACAACAGCATGGACATCGTCCCCAGTTGGTCGGTGAGCTACGACCCCAGCGAATACACCACGGCCAACCGCTCCTTCGGCTTTCTCAGCAAGTACCGTTTGGACTTCGAGCCGCTGCGCACACGTCTGATCCTCGGCCTGGATTACGACTACAGCCCCGGCTCGCGCCAGGAAGATTCGCTGGCCCTGACGCGCACGAGCAACGCCCATGGCGCCACCGACTACCGACTGAACCAGGCCGTGGCGCCGGTGCGCATCTATGACTACGACGTGACCTTCCAGAGCATCTCGCCCTACCTGCACGGCGAGCTGTCGCCCAGCGACAAGCTGCGCCTGACCGCCGGCCTGCGTTACGACCAGATGGAATACGACTACCGCAACCGCTTCAACAACGGTCAGGCCAGCGCCAGCCAGGGCGTGCCGGGCGCCTTTCCCGGCAACGGCTGGTACGGCCATGCCGGCGACAGTCGGGTGCGCTACCGCCACCTGAGCCCTAAGCTCGGCGCCACCTATGCCTTTACCCCCTCGCTGAGCGCCTTCGTCGCCTACAGCAATGCCTTCCGCGCGCCATCGGAAAGCCAGGTATTCCGCGGCTCGCGGGAAAGCAACGCGACACGCGCCCAGGCCGCCGCCGAGGCCCTGCTCGATCTCAAGCCGGTGTTGGTGGACAGCTACGAGATTGGCCTGCGCGGCTACGGCAAACGCCTGGATTACCAGGTTTCGCTGTACCAGATGACGAAAAAGGACGACATCCTCAGCTACCAGGATCCGCTGACCAACCAGCGCCGCGCGGTGAATGCCGGAGAAACCCTGCACCGCGGTATCGAACTGGGTCTGGGCGTGCAACTGAGCGATGCCTGGCGCCTGGACAACAGCATGTCCTACGCCAAACACAGCTACGAGCAATGGTCGGTGTCCGAAACGCTTGATTACAGCGGCAAGGAGATGGAAGCGGCGCCGCGGCTGACCAGTAACAGCCGCCTCAACTATGCCCCGGCAGCCTTCAATGGCGGCCGCCTGGAGCTGGAATGGCAGCACCTGGGCAGCTACTGGCGCGATGCGGACAACACCAGCAAATATGGCGGCCATGACCTGCTGCACCTGCGCGGCAACTACTTGTTCGATGAACACACGGAAGTCTTCGCCAGTCTCAGCAACCTGCTGGACAAACAGTACGCAGAAACCTCCGGCCTGGATAACAGCGGCCCCACCTACAGCCCCGGCCTGCCGCGCAACCTTACGGTTGGCGTGCAACTGCGCTGGTAAAGGACAGATCCGATGAAACGACGCTCCCAAATATGTCTAGGCTGGCTGGCCCTATTGTTGCTGAGCTGCCTCGCGCAGCCGGCGTTGGCTGGCGGCGACCATGGCAAGCACGGCGACCTCGCCGTTGGCCTGGCCTCGGGGCCGGACGGCGTGCTCTATGCCGCTCTGGTCGAGCATGGCCATATCCAGATCCAGCGCAGCGAGGACGACGGCAACAGCTGGCAGGCCCACGCCCAGGTCAACCGGCAAGCCGAAGCCATAGCCGCCGATGGCGAAAACCACCCACAACTGGCCGTGGGCGCGGATGGCACGCTCTATGTCAGCTGGGCGCGGCGTTTCGAGCAGCGCTTCACCGGCGATGTGCGCTTCGCCCGCGCCGAGAATGGCCGCGACTTCAGCGCGCCGGTCACCGTGCACCGGGATCGCAGCCTGACCGGGCACAGCTTCCAGCGCATGCACCTGGCGGCGGACGGGCGCCTGCAACTGATCTGGATCGATGGCCGCGAACGCCTGACCGCAGACGCGACCGGTCGCAACTACAGTGGCTCGGCGCTCTATGCCACGCATTCGGATGACGGCGGGCGCAGCTTCGTCGCCGAGTACAAGCTGGCCGATCACTCCTGCCAGTGCTGTCGTCTGGCCCTGGCCGAGGATAACGACGGCAGCTTGCTGCTGATGTGGCGCCAGGTATTCGCCAACAGCGAGCGCGACCACGCCCTACTGCGCATACCGCGCAAAGGCGCAGTCGAGCCGCTGCAACGCGCGACCTTCGATGCCTGGCAAATAGACGCCTGCCCACACCACGGCCCATCGTTGGCGGTGGATGGCGAAGGCCGCCGCCATGCGACTTGGTTCAGCCCCCATGGCGAGGACGGCCCGGTGTTTTACGGCCGACTCGCGGCGAATAGCGTGCAGGGCCAGCGGGCCGTCGGCGGGCCGCGCGCGGCCCATGCCAGCGTTGCCAGCCTCGGCCAGCGGGTGGTGTTGCTGTGGAAGGAATTCGACGGCGAACAGACCCAGTTGCTCGCGGAAATCTCCGACGACGGCGGCCGGCAGTTCCGCCGCGTCGCGCTGGCCAGCAGCGACGGCCCCTCCGATCACCCGCGCCTGTTACGACACGGCCAGCGTCTGTTGGCTTTCTGGCACAACGAGCAACAGGGCCTAAAAGGATACCCACTGCCATGACCCGCTTATTTTCCCGCTGCCTGTACAGCCTGTGCCTGATCGCCAGCCTGGCCGGCGCTCAACCCTTGATCGAAGCGCTGACCAAGGAGCAGGCGCGCCAGCTCGTCGACCCCGCGCAATACCGCCAGCCCACTTTGCTCGCGCTGTGGTCACTGGAATGCGCCTACTGCAAGAAGAACCTCGCCCAGTTCGCCGAGTTGCAGAGCCAGCACCCCGACATCCAATTGATCACCCTGGCCGCCGAGCCGGCCGTCAGCGGCCATGCCGAAACACTGCAGAAACTCGATATGCCCGGTCGGCATTTCGCCTATGGCAACCAGGCGCCCGAGGCTCTGGCCTTCGCCATAGACCCGAACTGGCGCGGCGAGCTACCGCGCACCCTGCTGTTCGACGGCAAAGGCGACCGCCAGGCGCTGTCCGGGGTGATAGCGCCGCAGCGGGCGTTGCAATTGCTTGGGTTGGAGTAAAAACCCAGTAGCCCGGATGCGATTCGGAGATAGGTTGAATGGCCGGCATCGCTCCCTGGATTTCATCCAGGCTACGGGGCTAACACACAGGTAATCCGTAGCCCGGGTCGAGCGAAGCGACACCCGGGAAAGGGTGTCCCGGGTATCGCTGTGCTC
>NZ_CAMPHN010000090.1 GCF_946885885.1 uncultured Pseudomonas sp. | reverse complement strand
ATTTTGATTTCTTGCGGCCAAAGGTCAAGCAAGAGGGCTTAACTGATCGGCATTAGCCTCAGGGCCGGTTTTTTTCTGCCTGTTTTTTGTCCACGTTGCCCCAATCGATATGCGGCCGCATGCCGCGCGTAGCGTCGCGGCAGTGCTGGTAGAGTGGGATTTCGCGCAGTGCAATCCGTCGCCTTGCGACGAGCGTGGACTGCAGGTGGCTGCCGCTATTCGCTACGCTGTGGGGCACGGCCTAATCGGTCGCAGGTTTTGCCCAGTGTTTGGTTGGGCTTCTAATAGCCGAGGTAAGGGGCTAGTCTGCTTATCTGCATTGGAGCGGATAACGGACTACTGCGTACCTTGTGACTACTCACTCAAGAAAATCGGGTTATGACTGACCTCTCCCGCCTGCACAACCTCGCTTGTCCCGTCGCGCGCGCGGCGGATGGACCTTTCTTCCGACCGCCGCTGCCTTCCGGTTACGTACCGCGTCCGCGCTTGTGCGAAAGCCTGGCGACAGGGCTGGGTGGGCGTCTGTTGTTGATCAGTGCGCCCGCCGGTTTCGGTAAAAGCTCGTTGGCGATCGAGTTTTGCGAGCGCTTGCCGGAGCAATGGCGCAGTTTGTGGTTGGGGTTGCGTTCGCGCGACGGTGATCCGGGACGCTTTCTCGAGCGCGTGCTCAATGGTTTGCAGCAACTCATTCCGGGGCTTGGCGACGATTCCCTGGGCGTCTTGAAGCTGCGTCAGCGCCATCAGCCGTTCGCTTTCGAGGAATGGATGGACGGTTTGCTCGACGAGTTGGCGCTCAAGCTCGACCCGGCCGAGCCTATTTTGCTGGTGCTCGACGATTACCACCTGGCCCAAGGTGCGGTGCTCGATCGCTGTTTACAGTTTTTCCTCAACCACTTGCCCGAGGGGCTGTTGCTGTTGGTGACCAGTCGCCAGCGGCCGGACTGGCACTTGGCGCGCTTGCGTCTGTCGCGGCAGTTGCTGGAACTGCACGAACAGGATCTGCGCCTGACCGCCGAGGAAACCGTCGAAGTGCTGCGCAGTCAGGATGCGCAGTTGTCCGCCGAGGCGTTGGATAATTTGCTGCAACGCGGCGAAGGCTGGGTGGCCGGCTTGCGCCTATGGTTGCTCGCTGCGGCAGAAGCCGACGGGCATGCCGGTTTGGCCCATTCGCCGCACGGCGCCGAAGGCTTGATCCGCGAGTACCTGCTGGAAGAGGTGATCGAGCGTCAGCCGCCCCCAGTGCAGGCGTTTCTCTACGAGACCGCCTCCCAGGAACGCTTTTGCGCGGAGCTGTGCGATGCCCTGCGTGATGCCAATGACAGCGCTTCGATCCTGGAACATCTACAGGCCCATCATGTGTTTTTGGTGCCGCTCGACGAGCAGGGCAAGTGGTTCCGCTATCACCATCTGTTTTCCGATTTGCTGCGCGCCCGGCCTGCGTCCGGCGTGTCGGTTTCCAGCCTGCATCTGCGCGCCTGCCGCTGGTTCGGTAGCCAAGGGCTGCTGGACGAGGCGATCGAGCAGGCACTGCTCGCCGGCCAGCCGGATGTCGCGGCGAGCCTGGTGCAAAACCTCTCCGAGGAGCAACTGCTGGCTGAGCAGAATGTGGCCATGTTGCTGCGTTGGAAAATGGCGCTGCCCGACAGCCTGCTGGCCAGCACGCCGCGCTTGATCATGCTGTATGGCTGGGCCTTGGCCCTGGCCTGTCAGTTGGATGCCGCACAGGAACTGGTGGCGCGGCTCAGTCGCTTTCTACCGGCACCGTCGGCCGCACAGCAGCAATCGTTATTGGCCCAGTGGTTGGCGGTGAGCGGAGTGATCGCCCGCGGCCGGGGCGACAGTCGGCAGGCCCGCAGTTATTGCGCTGAAGCCTTGGCGGGATTGCCCCATGAACGTTACGGCCAGCGCTTGATGTGCCTGTCGACCCTGGCCAATCTGGCGGTCGTGCAGGGCGATCTGTGGCGCGCCCGTGGGCTCAATCGCGAAGCCTTGGAATTGGCGCAACGAATCGGCGACCCCTTGTTCGAAGCGCTGACCCATTACGACCGGGCCCGTGTGCTGCAAGCGCGCGGCGAGATTCTGCGAGCCCTGGAGGATGTCCGGCAAGGACAGGAGCGTTTGCAGGGGCTGTCGCAGAAACGCTTGTATGCGGTGCGTGCACGGCTGAGCCAATTCGAAGGTTTTCTACTCTGCCAGCGTTTGCAGGACGAGCCGGCGCGCCGGCAGTTGCTCGCCGGGGTCGCCGAGGCCCGTGCCTGTCGTGATATCAGCGTGTTGATCGGGCACTGCATGTTGGCCAGTCTGGAAGGGCGCTGCGGTAACCTGACCGAGGCGTTCGCCCAGCTCGCCGAAGCCGAGCGCCTGATGCATATCTGGGACGTTCCGCCGATCTACTACTTGGCGATGATCACTGTGGTCAAATGCGAGTTGTGGATGATGCAGGGCCAGATCGAACTGGCGGGTGCCTGGCTCGACCGCTTGGCCGAGGCTTACGGTGGCGAGCGTCCGGCTGCGGCGCCGGAATTCCATCCGCAGCTGTCGCTGCATATCGACTTGCATCGGGCTTCGTTAGCGCGCTTGCAGGGGCGGCTACCGGAGGCCGAGCGTCGTTTGCGAGCGCTCAGTCAGCGGGCGCAAACCCTGGGTGGCCAACTGATCGGGGTATTCGCCCAGGTGCAGTTGACGTTGCTGTTACTGGCCACCGGGCGCGAGCGCGAAGCCCAGCAGCAGCTCAATGTCACCTTGCAGGCCGCCTCGGGCGGTGGGTTGTTGCCCTTCTATGAAATGCTGGTGCATCAGCCGCACTGGTTGCGCGAACAGTTGCGCGGCAGAGCGGGCTGCGCGGTCAGTCAGGCGCTGTTGAACGAGTTGCCCGCGGTTCAGCCCGAGCAGGATGAAATCGGTAGCGGCGTGGCGACGGAAGCCTTGAGCTCCCGCGAGTTGGCGGTGTTGAAGTTGATCGCCCAGGGTTGCTCGAACCAGCAGATCAGCGAGCGTTTGTTCATTTCGCTGCATACGGTGAAAACCCATGCCCGGCATATCAACGGCAAGCTCGGCGTCGAGCGCCGCACCCAGGCGGTGGCGCGCGCCAAGGGCCTGGGCTTGCTGGCCTGAGCATCGCGGCCGGTCACTCGAGCGCTTAAGCGGCATTGGCCCGGGAGTCGAATTCCTCCCGGTAGCGCTCGACGAGGTACAGGTTGTCGTGTTGCCAGGGATGGAAGCCGCTGCGGTAGAAGTCGCAGTAGCCTTTGATCAGCTTGCGATAGATGCCGTTCTTGCCCCATAGCCAGATCAAACCATCGCGCCAAACCCGCCAGTTCCAGAGCAGGCCGTCGCGCTTGAGCATATGGGTCAGCCCTCTCAAGGTATCGACGGTGAAAAAAAACGTGCTCTGCAACATCGCTCGGCGCAGCAGCCAGGTGTTGCCGCTGACCTCGGTGAATACATCGAAGGCCACGGCTTTGTGTTCGGTCTCTTCGAGGGCATGCCAGCGCCAGAGCCTGGCCATTTGCGGGTCGGCGCCGGCCAGCCATTGCGGGTCCTTGAGCAGGGCGTCGGCCATTATCGCGGTGAGGTGTTCCACCGCGCAGGTCGCGGCCAACTGCAACTCGGCGGGCAGGTGCTTTTGCACGAAACCCAGGCGACGTTGCAGGCCGCGCTCCAGGTAGTCGATGTCATAGCCCAACTCGCGTAGGCGCTCGTTGTAGCGCAGGTGCTCACGGCTATGGTGGCCCTCCTGGCCGATGAAACCGCGCACTTGCTCCTGCAGCAGCGGGTCGTCGATTTGTCCGCGAAAATGCCGCACGGACTCGATAAAGAAGCGCTCGCCATCGGGAAACAGCACCGACATGGCATTGAACAGATGAGTTTTGAAGGCATCGCCGCCGTGCCAATGGCGGGTCATGGGCGAGGGTAGGACGACGTCCAATTGGCGCGGACGGATTGTCAGACCTTGCGGTGTGGTGCTGGGCATGCGACCTCCTGGAATATGCCAATGCGGCAAGGCCGACGTTGCAGCGCTGGTCGGCAGCGGCGAATGGCTAGCAGCCTGTTAATTGTGGGCTTGCCCGGCTTTGCGGGACAAGATTGTCTCCAGCCAATTTCAGGTCACATCTGGCCGTTGTGTGCTATGAAACCATCGCTCGATTTCACCGCCGAACGAGTGCCCATGACTTATGTCGGGCTCTTTTGGAGTTGGCGGAAGAGCCGGGAGTTCCGCGTGCGCAGTTGTTGGCCGAGGCGATGCGCCCCGAGTCGCTGGAAAATCCCCAGGGACGACTGAGGTTCGTCGATTACCCTTTATTGGCCTTGTGCCTTGGCGCGCTGCGAAGAGCTCGCCCTGGGGCTGTTTTCGGGGCAACGGTTTAATGTTTCGACCCACGGCACCCTGTTACGCGGTGCTATTCAGCGCCAACCCGGGCTTGAAGGGATAGTCAGGACAGAGGTGTCCAAGTCCCCTTAAGGTTTAGGAGCGTATGATCTGGCAGCGTGATGGCGGCATGTACGATGCCGTTTTCGAAGTCCTCGACATGCGTCACTGTGATCCCATCGGCTTCCTGCCAGGTCACCATGAACACACCGGGGCGTATCGGCGTTTGCGTATAGGTTTCCGTCACAGAATCTCGGTCGAAATCCGCAACCGGCTCTTGAGCCCAGCGCAGGGTCTTGCCGTCAGTGTCGAAAGCGACGCGGTAAGTCCGTTCGCGATAGTCCGCTTGGTAGACGTGGCCGATCGCGGGGAGCGTGTTATCGGTCATAGAAATGACTCCTCTGTTCGTAATGATTTCAAACGGCGGCAAGGCTCGCGAGCAGGGCTTCGATGCCGCCAAAGAGCGCATTGGCGTCGACCAGACGGCGATTCTGACCCTGAGCGGCAATCAGGGCCGGAACGCCGCGCGCGCCGAAATGGCGCATTGCGGCGCGGCCGCTCTCGATGCGGGCGCGATTGGCGGATAGCAGAATCGCATCTGGGGCGCTGAAACGTAGAGCTGCATCCTTCAACGTCAGGGCTTCGAGAACATCCGCGATGACCGTCGGGTCCCCGTTGTCGCGCCCATCCACATAGCGACTGCGCTGAATGGCCGCGAGGGCTTCGAGCTCCTGCTCGGGAGCCGTCAGGCGAACGGCCGTCAGCGCAAGCGTTGCCGGCCCCGAATCGACGCGGGTTTTGCGGCTGCCCAGCACATTGCGGCGATAGGCCTCGCTGAAGGGCTGGCCGGAAAGCCGCGCGATGCGCTGGTCGGCGTCCCAGGCGTGGGCCGCGAAGGCGTCGTTCATCGCGAATGCGCCCGCGTCGGCGAAGAGTCCGGTCGGAACCAAGTCGACGCGACAACCACCGCGCTCCTTAAGCGCCTCCAGCGTTGGCGATGCGCCGTAGCACCAGCCGCACATGGGATCGAAAAGATAGGTGAAACTCAGGGTATCAGTCATGCCATTGTGATCTTTCGTCAGTGAGATGGCCGGCCCAGTTCGTTCGGGCCGGCATTGATTCGCTGCAACGCCGGATCAGTATCCGACCGTGAAGCGTTGCCGCAGATGTCGGGGCTGCTCGATCTCGTCCACCATGGCGATGGCGAAGTCCTCGAAGGAAATGCTGCTACCGTCCTCGTTCGCCAGGAGTTGGTCGCCGCCGCGGCGGAAGGTGCCGGTGCGCTCGCCGGGAACGAACAGGGCGGACGGCGAGAGGAAGGTCCAGTCCAGATCCTCGACCCTCTTCAACAAATCGAGGAATGCCGCGCCAGCCAGCGCCTCCTGCTTGTATTGCGCCGGGAAGCTCGGTTGATCGACCAGGCGCTGCCCTGGCGCGACCTCCAGGCTGCCCGCGCCGCCGACGACCAGATAGCGTTTGACGCCCGAAGCGCGCACGGTTTCGACCAGGGTGTGCGGATCGCTGCCGAGGAAATGCACCGAACTGATCACCGCGTCGTGCCCCTTCAGCAGGGCAGACAAGCCATCCTTGTCGGATACATCGCCCTGTTTCGCGATTACGCCGGGCAACGCCGCAATTTTTTCCGGATGGCGCGCGATCGCCGTTACCTTGTGCCCGCGGTCGGACAGTTCCTTGAGAATGCGCGAGCCGGCATTGCCGGACGCGCCGATGAGTGCAATGTGTGTCATGTGAGGTGCCATGGTTCTGGATTCCTATCTGGTCTGGAATGTAGACCGTGTCGAGTCTATGATGCGCCCACAACGTCCACAAGAAGTCATCTTCAAGCGACCTGGTCACTGTCATGTGACCTGAGGAACCCACTGATCATGTCCGAAACGATTGCGCGCGAGCCGTTCACATTCGAGCAACCCTGTCCCATCCGGGACATTCTCGATCGCATTGGCGATCAATGGAGCTTGCTCATCCTGGCAACCTTGGAAGGTGGAACCTTGCGTTTCAACGCGCTTTCGCGAGAAGTCGGCGATATCTCCAAACAGATGCTTTCCCGAACGTTGCGCCGTCTGGAACAGGACGGCTTCATCCTGCGCACCCTCTACCCGGAAGTGCCGCCGCGTGTGGAATACGAGCTGACGGCGTTGGGCCGCTCCTTTCTCGTTCCGCTGAAAGGCCTGATCGTCTGGGCGGACGAACACCACCGGGCGATTTGCGAGGCGCGCAAAGAATATTCGGATAGGGCAATGAGCTGAGCAGCCGGTCTCGCACCACCACGCCCGATAGCGCCGGATACGGTTTCCAGCATCGCCAGGTTCTGTCGGGGTCAACCTCAATATCTGATGTGGGCATGCCACTGATATGGATCGTCCTTGGTTAACGTTTTCCATGTCGAGCGTGCCGCAAATGTGCCATGCATCGTAGCGTCGGCATGGAAAATCAGGATCCTATGCCCGGCGGCGATTGACGGAAATTCGCATCTGCCTATAATCACGCCTAACACGACCCCTGTCGGTTGAAGCGCTTCGGTGCCGAGATTGCTCAGGGGTTTTTTATTGCCTGCTGTTTACCAGTCGAGTGCCTGCCAGTTTTCTTGAGCGCCCATACCTTTTAGATCGAGGTCCAGGTGGCTCAGGTCTGGGAAATCCTGCTCCATCAGCGTTTTCAACCGTTGTCCCCAGCTAGAAGCCGGGTTGATGACCTTCATCAGTTGCAGAATGATTACTAACAGAACGAAAGGCTTGCGCTGACGTGTCTCCTGGAAAGGGCTCAGTGCAGGTGTTTCTTCTGTCGAGGGTAGGCGGGGGTAAACAACAACGTTTCTGTTCCACAGCCGGCTGTGATGGGCACAGACGTTACGTAGGTAGTTCAGGCTGTGCAGCCATGTGGCGAAAATCCGGCCATTACTGACTCCATATTGCTGGGCAATGGCGTCTTGGTCTGCTTCGGTCATGCCATTGAAAAGCGTTGATAGTGTCCCGAAATCCCACACTTCGCATGCGACCCAAACGGCCAAAGGCAATCCGTATTTTTCTTTGTTATGGCGGATGAAGTCCTCGTTTGAGCGGTTGATAAGCGCTGCATGCTTGCTCAACCAGCCATGATGTTTGGTCAGCCCTGTCTTGCTATCCAGCTTGCTGGAGAAACTTTCGTGAAACAGCTCCGGCTTCAGGTAGGCGAACTTATGGTGCTTGCCCAGGCCATGTGAAATGTCGACACGCAGGGCAATTTCGATACGCTCCAGCGCATCCAGGACGAGCAGTCGCAATTTCTTGTCGAATACATAAAGGTCTACGGCGTTCTGAAAGGTCGTTCCAGGTTTGAATTCGTCCAGCGGCAGCCGCTCAACTTTGACCTTTTTCGGCTTTGCATTGGTCTGTGGATCGAGCAGGCAGAGGTCGACGCGTTCGCGGAATGGGTACCAGTAACCACTCAGCCGGTAGTAGCCGATGCGCTCCAGGTAATCCAGGGCCCTGGCATTGTCTGTGACACCCATACCACGAGCGATGAGCTGGTCGAGTTGTTCCTGGTAGCTTTTCCAGGGTTTTGGGTAGCCGGGCATCATTTGAAAGTGACCTTGAGCATCTGCCGTGTTCTCCTCGCCCTCCTGATTGCCATTTGACTACTCGAAACCGGGCAAGCTGAGCATGCCGCCCGTGGTGCGTTGGCCAAAGCCGGTGGGTATCAGGAGTTCCTGCTTTTTCATCCTGGCGAGTACTGCCAGCCATTCGTCTTTGCCGAAGCGCAGCTTGGCGTCGTTCCAGCTGTGCATGACTTCGTCGACGATGGCCTCATCGGTAACCGGGCGGCCTTCGAGGATAAAGTCGTTCCAGGCGGCGTAGAGCGTTACGGTCATTTCGCAGCGATCCGTATCCCAGTCCCGCATCAGCTCGATAACCTGCTCAATGATGGCCCGCTCGGCAGTCGACCAGGCGCTGGCATACGCCTGCCGATGTTGCCCTGCCTGGGCAAGCGGACGGTAGGCATGACCAAAGGTTTCGCGGTCGATGCACTCGTACCACTGGCGGTTGCATAGCTCGTTCTCGACCTGATTCATCAGTTGGCGATCATGGGGCCCGGCTGCATCGCGCAAGTAGTTACCCTGTACAGCGTCGAGCCTGGCCGCATGCTCGGCCAGATAGATAACTTTCTGCAGCTTGCGCTGGCCGAAGGTGCGTTGGCCATGCAACTGGTGAGTGATTTCAGCGGCGAGTAGGGTGCGGGCGACTTTTTGATCAGTGGTAACGGATGCCTGCTGTCCATCGTCGGCAAGGGCATGTTCGACTAGGGTGCTAGCCAGTTTTTCGTTCAGTTGGCGGGCCTGGGTTAGGCGGGTCTTCAGTTGGTCGCAGAGGGCCATGAGCTGATCGACTTTGGCGACGATGCGGTGTTGTTCGGCAGCAGGGGGGAGCGGGAGAACAGTTTCTTTAATTTTCCCCAGATTTAGGTTCGGCTGTGCTCCACCAGCTGCAAGCAAACGAATGTCGTCATAGCTTTTAACGAAGAAATACTTCACGTAACGCCTATGTGATTCGTCCTGATCAAACATTTGGATTGCAGCACACGCCTGATTTGTGCAGGCATCAATCAAAAGCTCAGAAATCTGCCCTCGTGTTTTTCCTTGACCGTACATGGCGATGACCAACGTGTGCGGTGGGTAAACGGTCAGATTTGTTTCCGTTAGTGCAAGAGGCGAAACTTTCTGTTCTGTCGCATGGATGTGGTCTTGTGACGTCTCGCCACTAGTCACCCAGTTAATCGTTGCTGGCTCAAAATACTTAGGGTTTGTTCTAAGTGGGGTTGCCCCCGTACCTACTTGCGCAATTTCCTCTAGGCGAACCCACTCCCATTTCTCCGGTAACTCAAACGATTTTTCTACCTCAGCGATCTCCGCCAGCGGCTTCTGCTTCTTGAGCTTACCTTCGGCCACCAGCCGAGCCTTTTCCTCGTTAATTCGCTTGAGCAGTTCACTGGCCGGCTGATCGCTGGGGATTTGTGGCACCAGTTTGCCCATCACGGCCAGTTGCAGCAGGGTTTGCTTGAGGGCGTCGATGCTGGGTTCGGTGGTGAACAGAGTGTGGAAGTGTTCGGCCAGGCGTTGCCAGTTGGTGGCGAAATCGGTGGCGTCGCTGGCCTGGATCAGGCTGTCGAGCAGCGCTTGTACCAGTTGGGCGTGGGCGCTTTCGGCGTCGGCCTGCTGGGCTTCCAGGCGGTCGCACAGAGCCATCAGTTCATCAACTTTGGCGACAATGCGGTGTTGTTCGGCCGCAGGTGGAAGACCTACCGGAATGCCATTCATTTTGGACTGGTTCATCTTCGGCTGAGCCGTTCCGGTCACATATGGCTTTAGATCAATGGCGTTGAAATAAAGCTCTATGTAGAGAAGTAACTCCTCGCTTATGCCATCAAGCACGTGGGCATGGTTATTCACCCAATAACGACCGCGTGCCATGAATGCGATAGGCGTACTGCGATTTATAAGATTTGCGCCGTCTTCCCCAACTAACAACAGTGGTTTATCGAACAGGTAGCCGTCGATCTTATCGATAACACCTGATGCTCCGTAGTAGTCGAAAACCTTGTCCCGACCGTCTCGTTCGGCTTGGGAAACGGGTACTCGTTCGCCATCACGGCAAATCGTTGCCTCACCAATTGAGGTTGCCGCCCATCCGACCGGCAATGGGAATGTAATTGCCGGTTCAGGTGCATCAGTCAGGTCTTTTTGCTTCTTGATCTTCCCCTCAACCACCAAGCGCGCCTTTTCCTCGGCAATCCGCTTAAGCAACTCACTGGCCGGCTCATCACTGGGATCTTGCGCCACCAACTTCCCGCGCACCGCCAGTTCCAGAATTAGCTCACGCAGTTTTTTAACGCCATTGGGCGCACCGGCCAGCAGCGGCAGATTATCGGTGAGCAACGCTGTCATACCTGGCGCTCCAGGGCTTCGGTCAGCACTGCTTTCAGTTGGTCGCGTAGGTCGTTGATCTCGCCTTGCAGGCTGGCGTAGTTGCGCAGCAACTCGTCCGGGTCGTGGCTGACCTGCTCGCCGATATGCGGGTTTTTGCAGTCCAGGTTCCAGTTGCGAGCTTGCAGCTCTTCGACGCTGACCTGCCAGGCGAATTCGTTCTCCATCCGTGCGGCAAAGCCATCGGCCTCGTTGCCCCACCAGGCTTCCTCGACGGCGAATTCTTCGATGCGCATGGGGCGAGTCTTGGAGTAGTTCTTCACGCCGGCCGGGTACTGATGTTCGTAGAACCACACCTGTTTGGTCGGTGTGCCCTTGGTGAAAAACAGCAGGTTGGTCTTGATGCCGGTGTAGGGGTTGAACACGCCATTGGGCAGGCGAACGATGGTGTGCAGGTTGCACTCGGTAAGCAGTTTTTCCTTGATGCGGCTTTTGATGCCTTCGCCGAACAGGAAGCCGTCTGGCAGCACCACGGCGGCGCGGCCACCGTCCTTGAGCAGCTGCATGATTAGCACTAGAAACAGGTCAGCGGTTTCGCGGGTGCGGAAGGCGGCGGGGAAGTTGGTTTCGATGCCGTCTTCTTCCATGCCGCCGAACGGCGGGTTGGCGACGATGCAGTGCACGCGCTCGCTCGGGCCCCAGCTGATCAGCGGTTTGCTCAGGGTGTTGTCGTGGCGGATCTGGCTGGGCACCTCGATGCCGTGCAGGATCATATTGGTGGTGGCCAGCAGGTGCGGCAGCGGCTTTTTCTCCACGCCAAAGATGCTGGCTTGCAGGGTGCGCTCGTCCTCGGCGGTTTTTACATAGCGGCTGCGCTTGTGCTCGATGGCACAAGTGAGGAAACCGCCGGTGCCGCAGGCCGGATCCATGACCTTTTCCTCCAGCTTGGGGTCGACCATGCGCACCATAAATTCGGTGACCGGGCGCGGGGTGTAGAACTCACCGGCGTTGCCGGCGTTCTGCAGGTCGCGCAGCAGTTGCTCGTAGAGGTTGCCGAACTCGTGGCGCTCCTGGGCTTTGTTGAAGTCCACGCCTTCCTGAATCTTGTTGACCACCTGGCGCAGTAGCTGGCCGGATTTCATGTAGTTGTAGGCGTCTTCAAACACGCTGCGCACCACGAAGGCGGACGGCGTGTTGCTGTACTCGTGCAGGTTCTGCAGTTGGGGGAACAGGTTGTTGTCGATAAAACCCTTGAGGTCGTCACCGGTCATGCCTTCCGGATCGGCGGCCCAGGTGCGCCAGCGGCAGCTCTCGGGAATGGGCGAGCGGTAGTTGTCGTCCATCAGCTCCCATTCCAGCTCGCGGTCATCGAAGATCTTCAGGAACAACAGCCAGACCAGCTGGCCGATGCGCTGGGCGTCGCCATCGACGCCGACGTCTTTGCGCATGATGTCCTGAATGGATTTGATGGTGGAGCTGATCGACATAACGAATTCTCGGCAGGTGCGGCAAAGCGGGGGATTGTAGCGGGATTGGCTGATGCTGGTGGGCAAGGCTGCGCCGTTGCCCACCCTACGGGTAATGTCGGCTAACTGGCGTAAAGCTCGTCTTCCAGTTCATGGATGGCCTGGTTGTAGCCGGCCTTGCCGCCAAAGGCCTTGACCAGCTCGATGGGCGCACCGATCTGGCTGAAGGGGTCGAGCTGGAGGATTTTGATGTCCTCGATGTGCTCGATGCCGGTATCAGCGTATTTATCCAGCAGCGCCTCCAGCACCTGGCGGGCTGCACCGGAATACTTGGCAAAGTAATTACGCTTTTTCACTTGTTCGGCGCGCTCGCGGCGAGACAGGGCTGGCTGATCGAAGGCGACGTGGCAGATCAGGTCGAACGGATCTAGTGGTTTGCCCTGTTTCTTTTCCACCTCTTCGGCCAGGGCTTCCCACATCACACCCTGGGCGGCCATTTCGTCGATGATGGCCTTCTTCTGCTCGGCATCACTCCAATGGCGCAGGAAGTCATCCAGCGAGGCGAACTGCTTCTGCACGCAGGCGCGGGTGTAATCGTGCAGCGATTCGGTGATCAGTCGACCATCCGGGCCGTAATACTGCACACGCTCGGCGATGACGTAGACCGGTACTCCTGCTACGACATATTTGATGCGTGGGTTTTCGCTACCACCACCTTCGCCAGGCCCTGCAGTGGTGGGGCAGTCTTCTCCGCTGCCTGGTTGCTCTGTGTCGCCTCCCTCAGGCTCCTCGGGTGGCACAGGTGGCTCGTCTGACCCTGGCTCGTAAATCACAACGGGATCGCCATCGAAGGCCGGGTCGGCGAACAGCTCGGTGGCCTTCTTGAAGTCCATGATGGTGAACCAGTACTTGCCGTAATCCTCGTTGATGCGGGTGCCGCGACCGATGATCTGCTTGAACTCGGTCATCGACTTGATGTGCTGGTCGAGCACAATCAGCTTGCAGGTCTGGGCATCGACGCCGGTGGTCATCAGCTTGCTGGTGGTTGCGATAACCGGGTAGCGCTCTTCCGGGTTGATAAAGTTATCCAGCTCGGCCTTGCCTTCCTGGTCATCGCCGGTGATGCGCATAACGTACTTGCGGTTCTCGGCCACGCGCTCGGGGTTGAGGTTGACCAGGGCCTGGCGCATGCGTTCGGCATGGTTGATGTCGTCGCAGAAGACGATGGTTTTCTGGAACGGGTCGGTGGCTTTGAGGAACTCGGTGACCTTCTGCGCGACCAGTTGGGTACGCGCCTCGATGACTAGGGTGCGATCCATGTCCTTGAGGTTGTAGATGCGGTCTTCGATCAGCTCGCCGTTCTTGTCGAGCATGCCTTTGGGCGGCCTCCAGCCTTGAAGGTCTTTGTCAAAATCAATACGCACCACTTTGTAGGGCGCAAGAAATCCGTCTTCGATGCCCTGTTTCAAGGTGTAGCTGTACACCGGCTCACCGAAGTAGGTAATGCTGGAAACGTCCTTGGTTTCCTTCGGCGTGGCGGTGAGGCCGACGTGGGTGGCGTTGGTGAAATAGTCGAGAATCTCACGCCAGGCGGAATCCTCAGCTGCGCTGCCGCGGTGGCATTCGTCGATCACGATCAGGTCGAAGAAGTCGCGGGAGAACTGCTTGTAGATGTTCATCTCTTCTTCAGCGCCGGTCACGGCCTGATAGAGCGACAGGTAGATCTCGTAGGAGGTATCGATCTGCCGTTTGGCGATCTTGGTCATCGCCTGGCCGAAGGGCTTGAAGTCGTTGTTCTTGGTCTGGTCGACCAGGATGTTGCGGTCGGCGAGAAAAAGGATGCGTTTCTTCTGCTTGGACTTCCACAGCCGCCAGATGATCTGGAAGGCGGTATAGGTCTTGCCGGTGCCGGTGGCCATGACCAGCAGCACTCGATCTTGCCCACGGGCCACGGCCTCAACCGTGCGGTTGATCGCGTTCATCTGGTAATAGCGCGGCATGCGCCCGGAGCCATCGTCGTAGTAGGGCGCTTCGATCTTGTGTTGAGCCTGGCCGTCTAGGTCCTTCCATTGGCAGTAGCGCTGCCAGAGTTCAGCCGGGCCGGGGAACTGGTCGAGGCTGAGTTCGGTTTCGGTCTGCTCGCCAGTACCACTGCGGTCATGGAACAGAAAGCCATCGCCATTGCTGGAGAACACGAACGGCACATCCAACGCTTCGGCATAGCCCAGGGCCTGCTGCATGCCGGAGCCAACGGAGTGCTTGTTGTCCTTCGCCTCGATCACGGCGATGGGCAGGTTGGCTTGGTGATAGAGGATAAAGTCGGCTCGGCGTGATTCGCCTCGGCTGTGCAGCTTGCCACGAACGATAATGCGGCCCTTGGTAAAGCTGACTTCCTCGCGCACCTGCTTGTGCATGTTCCAGCCGGCTTGCTGGATGGCTGGGGCGATGTACTTACTGCAGATGTCCCGCTCGGAAAGCGACTTCTTATCCATACCCCAATTTTCCTTAAACCGAGATGGTCTCTCCATTCCGGCACTGCTGATCGTGCTCGATGGGGGTAAATGTACCTTGTTTGGTATTGATTGGGCGGGGCGTCTTGCCCAAAGAGGTTGCACATCTTCTCTTGCCTGGCCAATTCAACCAACTGAGTGGTGGTGTCGCCCTGTCTCAATCATGCGCGAGCAAGGACTGCCTTCTGGCTATTGAATATGCGTGGCTGTTGGGGCCAACCTTTACATCTGATTTGGGCATGTCCCTTATTGATATAGACCGTCCTTGGTTAACGTTTTCCATGTCGAGCGTGCCGCAAATGTGTCATTCAACCTGCCGGAGCCCCCATGCAAGCCACTAAAATTGCGCTAATCCGCGAAACCTTCCCTGTCGGGCCTTTGCAGTGCAACTGCACGATCATCGGCGACCCCGTGACCAAGAAAGCCATAGTGGTCGACCCGGGCGGCAATCCGGAATCGATCATGGCGCGGCTGGACGCCCACGGCTTGAAGGTGGTGAGCATCATCCATACCCATGCGCATCTGGATCACTTCCTCGCTTCCGGGCAGATGAAGGAGAAGACCGGCGCGACCTTGCACCTGCACAAGGAGGACCTGTTCCTTTGGGACAACCTGGAAATGCAATGCCGTATGTTCGGCGTGCCTTACACCCCCGTGCCGGCGCCGGATCATTGGCTTGCCGACGATCAGGCGCTCGATTGCGGATGCGGGGTGGCGTTGCACACGCCGGGGCACACGCCAGGGTCGATGAGTTTCTGGTTCCCCGAGGACAAGCTGCTGATTGCCGGCGACACGCTGTTTCGCCGAGGTATCGGCCGTACCGATCTGTGGGGCGGCGATTACGCCACCATCGAGCGCTCGATCAAGCAGCGCCTGTATAGCCTGGACGAGGACGCCACCGTCGTGACCGGGCACGGCGTCGATACCCGCTTGGGCGACGAGATGCGCGAGAACCCTTTCGTTCGTGCGTGAACCCGATAGCACATTGATAGCCAATCGACTGAACTAAGCCGCTGTCCGGGCGTCCAAGCCCTCAGGCGGACCCTAAGCACTAACACCAAAAAAGCAAAGGAAGTACCTATGAACATGTGGCGAAATCTGGCATTTGCAACCCTCGGTCTGTCGCTGTTGGCGGGCTGCACCACCAACCCTTACACCGGCGAGCGCGAAGCGGGCAAGGCGGGGATTTATGGCGGTGTGGGCGCCGTGACGGGCGCCGTGATCGGTGCCGCCACCTCGAGCAAGAAAGACCGTGCCAAGGGCGCCTTGATCGGTGCCGCGGTGGGCGGTGCGGCGGGCGGCGGCTATGGCTATTACGTCGACACCCAAGAGGCCAAGCTGCGGCAAACCCTGCAAGGCACCGGCGTGCAAGTGCAGCGCAACGGCGACGAGCTGACACTGATCATGCCGGGCAATATCACCTTCGCCAGCAACTCGGCGGATATTTCCAGCGGCTTTTATTCGACATTGAATTCCCTAGTGCTGGTGTTCAAGGAGTTCGACAAGAACGGCATCGATATTGTCGGTCATACCGACAGCACTGGTTCCCTGGAGTTGAATCAGAACCTGTCCAATCGCCGTGCGCAAAGTGTCGCATCCTACCTGACCAGCAACGGCGTACCGGCGCAGCGGATCTCCGCTTACGGTGCGGGCCCGAACCAGCCGATCGCCAGCAATGCCACCGAGGCCGGTCGTGCACAGAATCGTCGGGTCGAGATCAACCTGCGTCCGCTGTAACGCTCGAAATTGTCGCACTTCCCCAGAAAGGCCCCTCTAATCAAGGGGCCTTTTTGCCGCCTGTCGATTCACTGTTGGCAAAGGACCTGTCGTTCGAATCCTGACTAGACTGCTTGGAGGGGAGCCGTGCAGTACCCAGATGCGTGCTCGCCCGATGTGGATTACTCGGGAGCGTTCATGGAAGACAGGCACCATTCCATTCCTCCTCGACCCTGGCGCGCAGTAGGCGTGACCTTGGCACTGCTGTCCGGGCTTGGTGGATTGACCGTCTGGCAATGGCAGGCGTTGGAAAGCCGCAACCTGGAGGAGAGCCAGAAGCGTTTCGGCATCGAGGCCCAGGAAGTGGGGCAGCGCGTGCAAGCGCGTATGCGGGCCTACGAAATGGTGCTGCGGGGCATTGCCGGGTTGATGATCGGCAGCGAGCAGGTGACCTTGGAGCAGTGGGACCGGGCCGTCGACCAATTGCGTTTGCAGGACCGTTACCCCGGCATCATGGCGCTGGGATGGGCGCGGCATTTCACCCAGGGCGAGCTCGACGCCTATCTGGCGGATAGTGAGGCGAACGGACGCAAGGATTTTTCCCCCTTTCCGGCCGGGCCGCGCGACGCTTACGTATTGATCGACTTCATCAGCCCGCTCGACTGGCGCAATCGCCAGGTGCAGGGCTTCGACATGCTCAGCGAGCCGGTGCGCCGCGCCGCCATAGAGCACGCGCTCGACAGCGGCGACGCCACCCTCAGTGCTCCGCTCACGCTGAAACAGGAAACCCGGGAAGGCGTGCAGGGCGGCGTGCTGCTGTACCTGCCGGTGTTCCACCCGGATATGCCCTTGACCAACGAGGAGGAGCGCCGCGCCGCGCTCTTCGGCTTCGTTTACGGCGCCTTTCGCATCGAAGACCTGATGGTCGGGATATTCGGCCCGCAGAGTCACCTGTTCGATATCTCGATCAAGGACCGACATGCCCTCGGCACCACCATGCTGGAGAACGACGAGCCGCTCGATGCCTGGACGCCGCGCTTTCGCCAGGCCATAGAGTTGCCGCTCTATGGTCGTACCTGGCTGATCGATGTGGCCAGTACCGCCCGCTACGAAGCCGCCTTGGGCGGGCCAAGCATGGCCTTCAGCCTATGGACGGGCCTGGCCGCCGCCACCTTGCTGGCATTGCTGGTCGGCGGTTACCTGTACCTGCGCGAGCGCCAACTCTATGTCAACAGCCTGACCACCGGGCAACTCAGCGAGCGCGAGCAGCGTTTTCGCCTGCTGGTCGAACGCCTGCCGGTAGCGACCTTGTTGTGCACCGCCGAGGGGCGCATCGAGATGGCCAATCAGCGGGCGGCGGAATTGCTCGATTGTCCGTCGCAGGCGCTGATCGGCGAGCGGGTGCGGCGTTTCCTGCCGACGATCGATCAGCTCGGCGATCTGGTCGACGAAGCCGATACGCCGATGATGGCCAACGATTACGAGGCGCACCGCAGCGATGGCGATACGATTCCGGTCACCCTGAGCCTGAGCGTGCTGGCGGTCTCCGGTGGCGCCAACTATCTGCTCAACTTGATCGACCTGAGGGCGCGCAAGGGGGCCGAGGAGCGCTTCCGTCTGGTGGTCGA
>NZ_CAMPHN010000089.1 GCF_946885885.1 uncultured Pseudomonas sp. | reverse complement strand
CGCGCTTCTACCTGGCGCGCAAACTCGGCGCCGGCGACCTCAACGACAAGCAGCAAAAACTCGAACAAGCGATCCTCAGTGCGCTGGATAACGTCGCGGTACTCAACGAAGACCGCATCCTGCGTCGTTACCTCGACTTGATCAAAGCCACCCTGCGCACCAACTTCTACCAGACCGACGCGGCCGGGCAGAGCAAGCCTTACTTCAGCTTCAAACTCAACCCGCGGGCGATTCCGGACATTCCCAAGCCGGTGCCGAAATTCGAAATCTTCGTCTATTCGCCTCGGGTCGAAGGCGTGCACCTGCGCTTCGGCGATGTCGCCCGCGGCGGTTTGCGCTGGTCGGATCGCGAAGAAGACTTCCGCACCGAAGTGCTCGGCCTGGTCAAGGCGCAACAGGTGAAGAACGCGGTGATCGTGCCGATGGGCGCCAAGGGCGGCTTCCTGCCGCGGCGTTTGCCGGTGGGTGGCTCGCGCGACGAGATCATGGCCGAGGGCATCGCCTGCTACCGCATCTTCATCAGCGGCCTGCTCGACATCACCGACAACCTCAAGGAAGGTGCGGTGGTGCCGCCGGCCAACGTGGTGCGCCACGATGCCGATGACCCTTACCTGGTGGTCGCCGCCGACAAAGGCACCGCGACCTTCTCCGATATCGCCAACGGCATCGCCGCCGATTACGACTTCTGGCTCGGCGATGCCTTCGCCTCCGGCGGTTCGGCCGGTTACGACCACAAGGGCATGGGCATCACCGCCAAGGGCGCCTGGGTTTCGGTGCAGCGTCACTTCCGCGAGCGCGGTATCGACGTGCAGAAGGACAGCACCACGGTGATCGGCATCGGTGACATGGCCGGCGACGTCTTCGGCAACGGCCTGCTGCTGTCGGACAAGCTGCAACTGGTGGCTGCCTTCAACCATATGCACATCTTCATCGACCCCAATCCGGATGCGGGCAAGAGCTTCGTTGAACGCAAGCGTCTGTTCGATCTGCCGCGTTCCAGCTGGGCCGATTACGACGCCTCGTTGATTTCCGCCGGCGGCGGGATTTTCCTGCGCAGCGCCAAGAGCATCGCCATCAGCGCGGAAATGAAAGAGCGTTTCGATATCAGCGCCGACAAGCTGGCGCCGACCGAACTGCTCAATGCGTTGCTCAAAGCGCCGGTCGACCTGATCTGGAACGGCGGTATCGGCACTTACGTCAAGTCGAGCAAGGAAAGCCACGCCGATGTCGGCGACAAGGCCAACGACGCGCTGCGCGTCGACGGCCGCGAGCTGCGCGCGAAAGTAATCGGCGAGGGCGGTAACCTCGGCATGACCCAGCTGGGTCGCGTCGAATACGGCCTCAACGGCGGCGCGAGCTTCACCGACTTCATCGACAACGCGGCCGGGGTGGACTGCTCCGACCACGAAGTGAACATCAAGATCCTGCTCAACGAGATAGTCGCGGCCGGCGACATGACCGGTAAGCAGCGCAACAAGCTGCTCGCCGAGATGACCGATGCGGTCGGCGGTCTGGTGCTGGGCAACAACTACAAACAGACCCAGGCGCTGTCGCTGGCCGAGCGCCGCGCTCGCGAACGCCAGGGCGAGTACAAGCGGGTGATGGCCGGCTTGGAAGCGGCCGGCAAGCTGGATCGCGGCCTGGAGTTCCTGCCCTCGGACGACGAGCTCAACGAGCGCGCCGCCAAAGGTCAGGGCCTGACCCGTCCCGAGCTGTCGGTGCTGATCTCCTACAGCAAGATCGATCTGAAGGAGTCGCTACTCAAATCCCAGGTGCCGGACGACGAGTACCTGGCCCGCGAGATGGAAACCGCCTTCCCGCCGTTGCTGGCGCAGAAGTTCGGTGAAGCCATGCGCCGCCATCGCCTCAAGCGCGAAATCGTCAGCACGCAGATCGCCAACGACCTGATCAACCACATGGGCATCACCTTCGTGCAGCGTCTGAAGGAGTCCACCGGTATGAGCTCGGCCAACGTCGCCGGCGCTTATGTGATCGTTCGCGACGTGTTCCGCCTGCCGCATTGGTGGAAACAGATCGAAGCGCTGGACTACCAGGTACCGGCCGAACTGCAATTGCAGATGATGGACGAGCTGATGCGTCTGGGGCGCCGTGCCACCCGTTGGTTCCTGCGCAACCGTCGTGGCGAGCTGGACGCGGCGCGCGATGTGGCGCACTTCGCCCCACGGATCGAAGCCCTGGCCATGAGCCTCGACCAACTGCTCGAAGGCCAGGCCCGCGAGCAATGGTTGGCGCGCTTCCAATCCTACGTCGAAGCCGGTGTGCCGGAAGTACTGGCGCGGATGGTGGCGGGGACCAGCCATCTGTACACCTTGTTGCCGATCATCGAAGCATCGGACGTCACCGCCCAGGCCCCGGCCCGCGTCGCCGCCTCCTACTTCGCCGTCGGGGGGGCGCTGGAGCTGTCCTGGTACCTGCAGCAGATCACCGGCCTGCCGGTGGAAAGCAACTGGCAGGCGCTGGCGCGCGAAGCCTTCCGCGACGACCTGGACTGGCAACAGCGGGCGATCACCGTATCGCTGCTGAAAATGCCCGACGGGCCGGCGGAGATCGAAGCGCGTGTCGTCGACTGGTTGGAACAGCATCGCCGCCTGGTCGACCGCTGGAAGGCCATGCTCGCCGAGCTGCGCGCCGCCACCGGAACCGATTACGCCATGTACGCCGTGGCCAATCGCGAACTGATGGACCTGGCACAGAGCGCCCAGCTTGGTGTGACCGCTTGATCCCGCGCTGAGCAGTACCGAGCCCCGCCTAGTGCGGGGCCAAATAAGGCTATGTCCCCGTTAGGTGTTGCATGTAATGGGTAGGTTGGCGCTGAGCGCAGCGAAGCCCAACAGGCATCGACATGTCTCGTTGGGCTTCGTCGCGGCGCTCCTCAATGGAGCGCCGCCCGTCCGAACGGCTTATCGCCGTGCAATACGCCATTGGGACATAGCCTTTTTTAGCGCCGCTGCAACCGGGCAAGTACCGATGGGGCTGTCCTCTAAGGGTTTTGTCTCAAGCCGCTGGATGTTGGGCTTCGCAGGCTCAGCGCCAACCTACGCAGCGATCGTGTGGGGAAAGTATTGTCTACATCGGTGCATGCTGATGCAGGCCAGGCGGTAGCCGGAACAGATGCAGATTGCTCGGCAGCCAACGGTAGTAAAAATAGAACTCGAAGAGCGCGGGATGGCGACAGGTGCACAGGGTGAGAGAGGGGGTGTATTGGCTAGGTTTGAAATGCACATAGCCGATCGAGGAAAAGGTTTCGAAGACGACGCGTTCCTCTTCGCGCAGATGGATAATCTTGCCGCGCACCAGGTCGGCGGCGTGCAGGCATACTTGCGAAAGGCAGACGGGTTTCATCCTTGAGTTCCTCGGGCTTGATGGAGGTGCTGGAGTAACGCCTGCATGTCGATCAACCGGTGCCGGCCGAAGCTGCGGGTGGGTAGCGCCCCTTCATCGATCCAGCGTGCCAGGAGATCCTTCTGCGTTTGCAGTCCCGCCAATTCTGCGAATCGATCCGGGGTGAGGTAGCGTGGACATCCAACGAATAGTGCGGGGGTCAGTTCTTCCACTTTCATGCGGCTTCCTGCACCATTACGTCCTCCTCGACTAGCCTGATCCTCAGGGCAGTCTCTATTGGCTTAGCTCAAATTACTAGCTGTTAGTAGGTTAGTGGTGTGCTGGTTTCCCGTCAAGGCTGGATTAACGATGACGAAAAAGCGTTTTCTGTTTACTGCTGGCGAGCGACTTCGAGGATTGCGCGAGCTGATGGGCTTGAGTCGGCCGGCTTTCTCGGAAATCGTCGGGATAAAACCCAAGCGGCTGGAAAACATCGAAAATGGCTGGCAGAAGATGCACGACGAGGACTTCGAGAAAGTCTGCAGCGTGTTCGAAGAATTCAGTCGTTGGATCACTTACGAGGGGCCGGTCGATCGGCAGGCGTTGGAATTCAAAGTCGCCGACTCCGCGCAGAAGGCGGCGGTGTACCTGGTCAAATGCAACCCGGACTTATTGAAAAGCAGCGGCATCTCGCTGGAAGAGTGGGCGAGTCGTCATCAGGCGGTGCTGGACGAATTGAACGACAACGAAGAGCCCACGGATTGAGGCCAAACGTTACCGGCGTTCAAGCATCCTTGGGTCTTACCAGGGTTTTCAGGTGCTTGACCACGTCGGGTGCGCCGGCCAGGCACAGCCCTTCGCCGAGGGCGGTGGCTTCCTGGTTGTGCTTGGGCAGCAGTAGAAACTCCGGTGCCCCGGGATTGCGCAGCAGGGCCAGTCGCGCATAGGGCAGCCCCGTATCGAGCAGCAGACCCATAAAGGCCGGATCGCTCCAGGCGGCGCCCGGCATGGCCAGCACGTGGTAGCGTGCTTCCAGGGTGGTCAGGCCGCTTGCGCTCAAACGATAGCTGGTGAGTTCGGCGGGTAGGGTGATTTCCATTTCACGACGACGGGCATAGGCCACTGCGCAGGCGAAGGCCTCGCCGTGATGCTCGCCGGCCCAGAACACCCGCTCGCCGCGCCAACTGGCCTGACGCAGTTCGATGCGTTCGCCGGCTAGGAACCGTGGCAACGCCAGGCTGATGGTCTTGACGAAATCCTTGTAGCTGATGATGCGCACCTGGCGACAGTGTTCGCAGGCGGCGTAGTCTTCGAAATTAGCGAAATGGGCGTATTCGGGATCGCAATGGGTGAGGCCGTTGATCATCCGCAGGTCGAAAGAGGCGAGCTGTTGTTGCTGTTGTTCGACGACGCGGATCAGTACCGCATGGGCTTCGGCCTTGTCTTCCTGCACCGGGCCGGACAGCGCGTTGCGCGGCAGATCGACCAAACGGTGCAGCGAGGCGCCATCGAGCCAGCAGATGCTTTCCCGGGGTGCAGGGATTGCCGCGAACGGCAAACTCAGGGTGCTGGCGCGTGACAGTATCTGCTTGGGCACGCGGCCGATAAGGCCCATCCGCTGCGCCAGGCCGGCCAGGCGCGAACTTAAGGTCGAAGGCTGTTCAGACACACTCATGGCCGGCTGCGAACTCCAGGAACACTTGTGCCAGTGTGGCAGAGCACACCCCTTGCTGCACAGACCCCGCCGAACGGGTTGCTGGATTTTCCGCGAGGTCTGCCGATCGCCTGTGGCAAGATTGCCGTATTCATCTGCAAAAAAGAGCCTCCATGCCCACTTTGGTGTTGGATATCGCCTTATCGGCCGAACAATTCCTGGCGGTTTATCAAGGCCGGGCCAACCGTGTCCTCGTGCGTAGCCGGGACGGACGCCGGGTTAGCGTGCCGGCTCATCATTTCCGGCCATTTTTGACCCATGAGGGTATTCATGGTTCCTTCGCGCTGGAGTTTAACGCGGCTGGCGAATTATTAAAGCTGCAGCGTTTGCTTTGAGCGCCCGGCCGCGCGCCTCGCCTCCGAGCCCTCACGGCCTGTATAATCGCCGCCTTTGCGACTTTACCTAACCGAGCTAAGCCTGCCCATGTATAACCTGGCCCGCGAGCTACTGTTCAAACTTTCCCCGGAAACTTCCCACGAACTGTCCATCGACATGATCGGTGCCGGCGGGCGGCTGGGGCTGAACGGCTTGCTCAACAAGTCGCCCGCCAGCTTGCCGGTCGAGGTCATGGGGTTGACGTTCCCCAATCCGGTCGGTCTGGCCGCCGGGCTGGATAAGAACGGCGATGCCATCGACGGTTTCGCCCAACTGGGTTTCGGCTTTATCGAGATCGGTACGGTAACGCCACGGGCGCAGCCGGGGAACCCCAAGCCACGTCTGTTCCGTCTGCCGGAGGCCGAGGCGATCATCAATCGCATGGGTTTCAACAACCATGGCGTCGAGCATTTGCTGGCGCGGGTGCGGGCAGCCAAGTTCAAGGGCGTGTTGGGCATCAATATCGGCAAGAACTTCGACACCCCGGTCGAGCGCGCCGTGGACGATTATCTGCTGTGCCTGGATAAGGTGTACGCCCACGCCAGTTACGTGACCGTCAATGTCAGCTCGCCGAACACCCCTGGCTTGCGCAGCCTGCAGTTCGGCGATTCGCTCAAGCAGTTGCTCGAAGCCCTGCGCCAGCGCCAGGAAGACCTCGCGCAAGTGCATGGCAAGCGTGTGCCCCTGGCGATCAAGATCGCCCCGGACATGAGCGACGAGGAAACCGTGCAAGTGGCCGATGCCTTGGTGCAGGCCGGCATGGATGCGGTGATCGCCACCAATACCACGCTGAGCCGCGACGGGGTCAAGGGCCTGGAGCATGCGGACGAGGCGGGCGGCTTGTCCGGTGCGCCGGTGCGCGACAAGAGCACGCATATCGTCGAGGTACTGGCGGCCGAGTTGGCCGGGCGTTTGCCGATCATCGCTGTGGGTGGGATTACCGAAGGCAAGCATGCGGCCGAGAAGATCGCAGCGGGTGCCAGCCTGGTACAGATTTATTCCGGATTCATTTACAAAGGGCCGGCGCTGATCCGCGAAGCGGTGGATGCGATTGCCGGTTTGCCGCGTAACGCCTGAGTCGGTGTTGCCAGGCAATAATCGTCGGGCAATAAAAAGGGCTCCCTAAGGGAGCCCCCTGGGCTCGCGCCCGCCGCTCGAATGGAGCGGTCTCGATGAAGTCGGTAGGTTCCTGAATCAGCCGACAGCGTGAAGTTCGTTAAGTCGATGGATACCGGCGGTGCCAGTCAATCCGTCCCAGTTGTCGCCGCGACCCTCGCGCCAGCCGTTTAACCAGGCTTGACGAACCGAGGGGAGAGTGAATGGACAAAGTTCGCGGGATTTACCATGAATGCCGTATTGATAGCCGCGCAAGAAAGCTCTTTCTAACGGATCACGCTTAAGTCTTCTCATAGGGTGTTGCCCTCAATGTTGACTGTTATGTCCCTAAGACCTTGATGCAAGGTCGGGCAGAAATTCTGCCATTGGAGTCCGCTGCCGGCGTCGCGGGTCTCCTGTGCCCTCACCGTTGCAGCGAAGGCCTAGGTAGATTTCTAGCGAATGCCAGAGGGCCTGTGAATGATCGATTTGTCATAAGGATTTAATACTTTTGTGGGCGAGGCGATAAGGCGAGAGGAAATTTCGTCGGCGAAAGGCAACGGGCACCCCTAGCCTGTGGGTTTGCATCCTTTATGCTGGTGTTGTGCTATCGCAAATTAGTTTCAATTATTTTTTCTGCGTATTCCGATGAAATGTCCGTATTGCGACTTTTTGTCACCTAATTTTGGACGTGTCGATTTTTCGCACGCCGTTAATCGCCTCATTAGGCACTGGATATTCCCATGTCGGATCGTTACGAACTCTTTCTCACCTGCCCTAAGGGCCTAGAAGGTTTGCTGCTCGAAGAGGCAGGCAACCTGGGGCTCGAGGAGGCGCGCGAGCACACGTCCGCCATTCGCGGCTTGGCCATGCTCGAGACCGCATACCGCTTATGCCTGTGGTCGCGCTTGGCCAACCGGGTGCTGCTGGTGCTCAAGCGGTTTCCGGTGCGCGATGCCGAGAGCCTCTACGAGGGCGTACTGGACGTCGATTGGTTCGAACATCTGGAGCCCAGCGGCAGTCTGGCGGTGGAGTTCAGCGGCAACGGCTCGGGGATCGACAACACTCACTTCGGCGCGCTGAAGGTCAAGGATGCGATCGTCGATAAACTGCGTCAGGCCGACGGCACGCGGCCTTCGGTCGACAAGCTCAACCCGGACATGCGTGTGCACCTGCGCCTGGACCGCGGTGAGGCGATTCTCTCCCTCGACCTCTCCGGACATAGCCTGCATCAGCGCGGTTACCGTTTGCAGCAAGGCGCCGCGCCGCTCAAGGAGAACCTCGCCGCCGCCGTGCTGATCCGCGCCGGCTGGCCGCGCATCGCCGCCGAGGGGGGCGCGCTGGCCGACCCGATGTGCGGGGTGGGGACCTTTCTGGTCGAGGCGGCGATGATCGCCGCCGATATCGCGCCCAACCTGAGCCGCGAACAATGGGGCTTCAGCAAGTGGCTGGGGCATGTGCCGGCGCTATGGAAAAAACTCCAGGGCGAAGCCGAGCAGCGCGCTGCCGAGGGGATGGCCAAGCCGCCGCTGTGGATTCGCGGCTACGAGGCCGATCCGCGCTTGATCCAGCCGGCGCGCAACAACATCGAGCGCGCCGGGCTGAGCCACTGGATCAAGGTGTACCAGGGCGAAGTGGCGACCTTCGAGCCGCGCCCGGACCAGAATCAGAAGGGCTTGGTGATCTGCAACCCGCCCTATGGCGAGCGCCTCGGCGATGAGGCCAGCCTGCTGTATCTCTATCAGAATCTCGGCGAGCGTCTGCGTCAGGCCTGCATGGGTTGGGAAGCGGCGGTGTTCACCGGCGCGCCGGACCTGGGCAAGCGCATGGGCATTCGCAGCCACAAACAGTATGCGTTCTGGAACGGTGCCTTGCCGTGCAAGTTGCTGCTGATCAAGGTGCAGCCGGAACAGTTCGTCACCGGCGAGCGCCGCACCCCCGAGCAGCGCGAACGCGAGCGCGAGCAGGCTGAAGCCGACAAGGCGCCGCGTGAGCCGCAAGAGCGCCAGTACAACAAGAACGGCAACCCGATCAAACCGCAGCCGGCCCCTGCCATCGAGCAGGCGCGCCTGAGCGAGGGCGGGCAGATGTTCGCCAATCGTCTGCAAAAAAACCTGAAGCAGCTGGGCAAATGGGCGCGCAAGGAAGGCGTCGAATGCTACCGGCTATATGACGCCGATATGCCGGAATACTCGCTGGCTGTCGATTTATATGGCGACTGGGTGCACGTGCAGGAATATGCCGCGCCGAAATCCATCGATCCGGAAAAAGCCCAGGCGCGTCTGTTCGACGCCCTGGCGGCGATTCCGCAGACGCTGAATGTCGACAAGAGCAAGGTGGTGATCAAGCGCCGTGAGCGCCAGGCTGGCACCAAGCAGTACCAGCGTCAGGCGACCCAGGGCCAGTTTATGGAGGTCGGCGAGGGCGGGGTGAGGCTGCTGGTCAACCTGACCGACTACCTCGATACCGGTCTGTTCCTCGATCATCGTCCGTTGCGCCTGCGCATCCAGCGCGAGGCCGCGGGCAAGCGCTTCCTCAACCTGTTCTGCTATACCGCCACCGCCACCGTGCATGCGGCCAAGGGCGGCGCGCGCAGCACCACCAGCGTCGACCTGTCGAAGACCTACCTGGATTGGGCGCGGCGCAATCTGTCGCTCAACGGTTTCTCGGACAAGAACCGGCTGGAGCAGGGCGACGTGATGGCCTGGTTGGCGGAGGATCGCGGCGAGTACGAGCTGATTTTCATCGACCCGCCGACCTTCTCCAACTCCAAGCGCATGGAAGGGGTGTTCGATATCCAGCGCGACCACGTGCAACTGCTCGACCTGGCCATGGCCCGTCTGGCGCCGGGCGGGGTGCTGTATTTCTCCAACAACTTCCGCAAGTTCCAGCTCGACGAGGGCCTGAGTGCGCGTTATATGGTCGAGGAGATCAGTGCCTCGACGGTGGACCCGGACTTCGCCCGCAATCCGAAAATCCACCGCGCCTGGCGAATCAGCGCCAAGGCTTGATCCCAACCCCCTCTCCAGGCGAGAGGGGCGCAGCGGCGCCCGCTTACGGCGCCTATTTGAGCTTGGGCTGGCGATACAGGTCGATCAGCACCTGATCGAGGATCGCCGAGGCGCCCCAGGGTCTGGGGTCGTTGAGGATCGCCACCACGGCCCAGCTATTGCCGTTGCTGTCGCGGCTGTAACCGGCGATGGCGCGCACGTTGTTCAGGGTGCCGGTCTTGATCCGCGCCTCGCCGACCAGCGGGGTGCGATGCAGACGCTTGCGCATGGTGCCGTCCATCGCCACCAACGGCAGCGAACTCATGAACTCGGCCGCATAGGGGCTTTGCCATGCGGCTTGCAGCATTTTCGCCAGCTCGTTGGCGCTGACCCGCTCGGCGCGCGACAGGCCGGAGCCGTTCTCCATCACCAGGTGCGGGGCGAGAATGTTCTTGCGCGCCAGCCAGGCGCGGATCACCCGTTGCGCGGCCTTGGCGTCGTCGCCATCGGCTTCGTCGCGAAACTGCGCGCCGAGGCTGAGGAACAGCTGCCGGGCCATGGTGTTGTTGCTGTATTTATTGATGTCGCGAATGATCTCCACCAGGTCCGGGGAGAAGGCGCGCACCAGCAGGCGCGCATCCTTCGGCACCTCGGCGAGGCGATCCGTGCCCTGGATGCTGCCGTCCAGTTCCTGCCAGATCGCGCGAATCGCACCCGCGGCGTAGCTGGGGTGGTCGAGCAGCGACAGATAGGTCTGCGAGCTGCAGCCTTCGGCCAGCGAACCGCTGACGACCACGTTGGTGCCGTCGAGCGCGGTTGTCGGGTTATAGCGCACGTCCGGCCAGCCCGGGCATTTACTCGCGGCGGGCAGGACCTTGACCCGGTTGTCGATGCGGATATTGGCGATCGGCGGTTCGATCGCCACCCGTACCTGGCCGCCCTCGGCGCGGGCGATGAAACGCAGCGCCTTGAGGTTGACCAGCAAGGCATCCGGCGTGACCAGGAAGGGTTTGTTGGAGTCGCCGCCGTCGTCGTTGAACGAGGGCAACGTCGGCTGCACGAAATGGCTGCGGTCGAGCACCAGGTCTCCGGTCACCTGGCGTACGCCGTTGGCGCGCAGATCGCGCAGCAGCAGCCACAGTTTCTCCATATTGAGCTTGGGGTCTCCGCCGCCTTTGAGGTACAGGTTGCCGTGCAGGATGCCGTCTTTCAGCGGGCCGTCGGCATAGAACTCGGTTTTCCACTGGTGGGTCGGGCCGAGCAGTTCGAGGGCCGCGTAAGTGGTGACCAGCTTCATCGTCGAGGCCGGGTTGACCGATACGTCGGCATTGAAAACCATGCTGTTACCCGGGCCGTTGAGCGGCAGGGCCACCAGCGATAAGGATTGCGTGCTGATCTTGTTGGCTTTCAGCGCGTGCTGCACTTTGCTCGGTAACTTGTGGGTGACTTCGGCATGGAGCGATAGGGCGTAAGGCAGTAGCAGGCTGGCGACCGCCAGTTGTCGCAGGGTTTTAAACATTGACTGAATAACCTTGGAGCGGGCACGTAAGGGCGAATGAGCGCTCGCGAGATGGACGCCGCGAGTCGAATGATTATGCGCTAAGCCTAGAGCCTCTGCTGCGTCGCGTGAACCGGGGCGGGCGGTTTATTTCATGGACGGGGCAACTGGCGGTTGTCACACAGTCGGGCAAATTCGGCGTCAAGCTGCTAGAGTGCCGCGCGTTATCACTCTTGAGGATTGTTTCATGGCTACTAACCGTTCCCGCCGTCTGCGTAAAAAACTCTGCGTGGATGAATTCCAAGAGCTGGGTTTCGAGCTGAATCTGAATTTCAAAGCAGACTTGAGCGAGGAGGCCGTCGACGGTTTTCTCGAGGCGTTTCTGCGCGATGCCATGACCGCCAACGGTCTGGGTTATGTCGGCGGCGACGATTTCGGTCTGGTTTGCCTGGCCAAGCGCGGCTGCGTCAGCGAAGAGCAGCGTGCTTCGGTCGAAGCCTGGCTGAAAGGCCGTAGCGAACTGGTCGACTTCACCGTCAGCCCGCTGATCGACGTCTGGTATCCGGAAAACGCGGTCAATCCGGCCTGATGTGCGCTGGCCGGGCAGGCTTCAGCCATGCCCGGTCACCGCTTCTCCCTTCTGCTCGCAGGCGGTTGTAAAACGTAGGCGAGGCAGCCGAGACAAGGCAAAAACAGGCGAGGAAGCGGACTGGGCTCGCACGCGAGTTTACTGCTGTAAATGAGCATTACTCGCTTCGCTCGCCCTTCGGGTCGCGCTAAAGCGCGTTAGCCGCAAGCGGCTTGCCGAGCCTGTTTTTAGCGCCGTATCGGCAACGCAGGTAGTTTTTCAACTGCCTGCTAGGCTCCCAGCCCGGCTCTGGCCAATACGGCCGCTTCATCGACCACATCGATCTGCCCCGCCTGCAGGAATTTATCGGCGTAACGCTGATAGACCTTCTCGCGCACGAACAAGGCGAACAGCTCGGCATCGATATGCGCGTTGCTGCACATGCCGGCCATGATATTCAGCGACTCGGACAGCAGCTTGCCCTTCTTGTAGGGGCGATCCACCGCGGTCAACGCCTCGAAGATATCGGCAATCGCCATCATCCTCGCCGGCAGGCTCATCTGCTCGCGGGTCAGCCGCTTCGGATAGCCGCTGCCGTCCATTTTTTCGTGGTGGCCGCCGGCGATCTCCGCGACGCTCTGCAGGTGCGCAGGGAAGGGCAGCTTGTCGAGCATCAGAATGGTTTGCACGATGTGGTGGTTGATGATGTAGCGCTCTTCGTTCGTCAGGGTGCCGCGGCTGGTACTCAGGTTATACAGCTCGCCCCGATTGAATTTATAGGCCGGCACATCCAACTTGATGCCCCAGGGATTGTCCGCGGGAATGATTTCGCTGGCGGCTCGTTCGATCAGGTGTTCCTGCTTGTCCGCCAGCAACGGTTCTTGTACCGGCAATCCAGGCGCGGGCTGGCGTTCCTGGCGTTGGCGCTCCTCCCAGGACACGCCGAGGCGATCGTCCAGGGTGCGGGTCCAGGTGCGTTGGGCGATCTCTTGCAGGCGCGTCAGGTCGTCCGCGGCCATGGCCTCGCCGCCCAGGTTGCAGCGGGCGACGATGGCGAACTCCTCGTCCAGCTCGGCCAGCAGTCGATCGCGCTGCGCGGCCAGTTCCCCGGCATCGCCGCCTTGGGCGCAGCCTTGCCAGTAGTGGATCCAAGCATCGCGCTTGAGCACCTCGAAACGGGTGCGCACTTCATGGATGCGGTCGTACAGGGTTTCCAGCTTAGTGGCCTTGTCCACCACGTATTCCGGGGTGGTGACCTTGCCGCAGTCATGTAGCCAAGCGGCGATATGCAGGGCTTCCCATTGGTCCTCGTCGGGTTGGAAGTCGGCGAAGGCCGGTTGCTCGCTGGCGGCCGCGGCGCGGGCGAGCATCAGGGTGATTTCCGGCACACGCTGACAGTGGCCGCCGGTATAAGGGCTCTTGGCGTCTATCGCGCCGGCGAGCAGCTGAATGAAGGCATCGAGCAAGTGTTTTTGTCGTTCGAGCAGGCGCTGGCTTTCGATGCACAGCGCCGCGACACCCGAGACCGCCTCGATGAACGCCACGCGCTCGGGGCTCTGCATCGCCAGATCGGATTCGTCGCCGCGGTCGCAATGCAGCAGCACCAGAACGCCCAGCGTCGCCCCCTGGCGGTTGTGCAAGCCGGTGGCGACCAGGTGCACGCGCGGGCTGTCGAAGGTTTGCAACAGGCTTTTGTAGGCGCCGGCCTGGTCGAAACCCAGCGAGGCGACCATGCTCGCGCCGCCGTTGGTCGGTTGTTGCAGCCACGCGGGCATATTCTCCGCCGATTTGTCGTAGCCGGGGATGCCGTGTCTATCCAGGCTGTGCTGTTCGCCACCGATAAACAGACCGTGGGGTTCCAGGCGGCCGCTGTCGGCGTCGATCAGGTACAACAGCCCGCCGTGGGCATCGCCGATGTCCACGGTTTCTTCCAGCACCCGCTTGAGCAGGGAGTCGAAGCGGGTTTGCGCCGATAGGCTGGAGGCGATTTCCAGGAAGCTGGAAATGGTTTCCTTCATCCGCGCCATGGACACCGCCAGTTGATCGACCTCCAGTACCGGCGAACGACCGCTGGCCGGGTAGTCGAAATCGAAACGGCGGATCGCTTCGGCTTCCAGCACCAATGCGCGTAGCGGCCTGACGATCAGGCGCGAGGTCAACCAGCCCAGCGGCAAGCACAGCAGCAGGGTGGTCAGGGTCAGCAAGGCGCCTTGCCAGCGGATGCGGTAGGCGTCGGCCAGCAGTTCGTCTTCGGGCACCAACAGTGCCAGATTCAGCCCTTGCGGGCCGCCTTCAGGCAAATGGCGACGCGAGACCACCCAGCGCCTGTTATTGAGTTCGAGCACACTCGATTGTCGATCGACCGAACCGCTATCGAGCAGCGCCGCGAGCGCGGGGCTGAGATCGCGGGCTTGGGCCAAGCGGTTTTCGCCTCTGTGCACCACCACTCGGGTGCTGTCCGGGTAGGCCACGACATTGCCCTGGGGGTCCATCAGCACCACTTCGCTGTTGGCGGTGACTTTATGCTCGGCCAGGGTAGCGGACAGGTCGTCGAGGGTCAGGTCGACGGCTAATACGTTGGTCAGCCCGGTACGCCGCGCCAAGGTGGTACCGACTTCGGCGGTGGAGAAGAACACATAGGGCGCGGTGGTGATCTGTCCGCCATCATCCCGCGCGCTGCGGTACCAGCTGCGTTTGCGCGGGTCGTACGCTTCTTCGCGGATCTGACGCCGGCTGATCGGGTTCAGCGAACCGTCGTAGAACAGGTAATCGCTGTCGGTGCCGGTTGCATGACGGTCGATCGACCAGACCTGGAAGGCGGCATTGTCCGGCGCATCGAAACGTTGTTTCAGCGCCTCGCTGCGCAGTGGTCGCAGCATGAAAAAGTCGCCGTCGTCGTAGCCCACATACAAGGAAGCCAGCTTGGGGTTGTCGCGTAGCGCCTGGGCGAATGGTTTGAGCAGGCGCAGGCGGCTCTCCAGGTCGAGGGCCTGGGTGGCGTCGTTCAAGGCGAGCAGGCTGAGCAGATGGCGAATCGGTTGATAAGTGCGCTGCAGGTCCTGCCGCACATCCTGTTGGATGCGTTCGAACAGCTTTGCGCTACTCGAAAAGATGATCTGACTGGTCTGGCGGTAGTTGAATACTCCCAGTACCACCCCGGTCAGGAGCAACAGCAGGGTGAACAGCACGCTGATATGCACGTGCAGGGGGAAGCGGCGTTGGCTGGGCTGCAGGCGACGAGGCATAGCGCGACACTCCGTGATTGCGCTGACGGCTCGAAAAGCATAGTGAAGCGCGCGCAGGCGTGCCGACTAAAAGCGATTTTGCATAAGCGCCCATTGAATTAGAGCCAGAAGCATCAGGGCAGCCTGCGGGCTGCGAAACCATTAAGGGCGTAGCCCGGATGCAATCCGGGGAAAGGCTGTACATGCGCAATCGGTCCCCCGGATTTCATCCGGGCTACAGGGGCGCGCAATGTAGATGCCGGATTGGGCCAAGGCCTTCCGTTGGGTTGCGTTACTTCGGGTCTGTCGCGACCTGGCCCGAATGGCGCTGCAACAGCTGTCGCAGGCCGTGGAGCAGTAAGGCGACGAACAGCGCCAGGACCACACCGAACAAGGCGTTGAGCAGGCGCGGTTCGACCAGCTGCCAATCCTGGGCGAAGCTTTCCGCCAGGAGCAGGAAGCACACCGTGGTTTGCGCCATGAACAGACCGTAGTGGTTGGCCTGCAAGGCGCGGCAAAGGGTGATCAGCACCAGCAGGATGGTCACCATCGTTGCCGGGCTGTGCACGCTATAGCCGAGCAAAATCAACAGGCCGGCCACGGCCAGACTGCTCAGGCTGGCTTGCAGGGCGCGCACCAGGTTGCCCTGGAACTCGAGGTGCAGGGTCGCGGCGAGGGTCAGGGTCAGCCAGTAGCCGCGCTCCAGGCCGGCGAGGCTGACGGTCAGTCCGGCCAGCGCCATCGCCAGGGTGCAGCCCAGGGCGTGCAGGCGCCATTGCTGGCGTGGCAGGCGTTTGGCGTGGCGTCTGAGCACCTTGAAAATGCTGATGAAGCGCGGCATGTAGGGCCACATGCGTAAGCCATGCAAGCCGCGCAAACCGAAGGCCAGCAGCATCACCCACAGCCCGCCGAGAATGAACAACATGGCGATGGCGGAGGGATTGTCGAAGTCGCCCAGGCCGTATTGGCCTTGACCCAGGCACAGACAGGCGATCAGGCCGATGCCCAGCTTGGCGGCTTCGCTACCGAAGCGTTGCAGCCAGGCGAGTAGCAGGCCGAACGCGGCGAACAGCCAGAAACCGATCAGCGGGTTGCTCGCCGACCAGAAGCCCAGCGCCGCACTGAGTGCGCCGAGGCCGCACAGCGCCAACATGCGCAGCATGCCGAGGCGATGCAAGGGGTTGGCCTGGGCGGCCTGAAAGGCGCCCGCCGAGGCCCACAGAAAACCCGGATGGGCGCTGAGCAAACCGAGCAGCAGCGGCAGCGCGCAGCCGAACGCGGCGATCAGTGCGGGGCCTCTGGAGGGAGGCCCGGCATGCCAGCTGAAGGTGCGTTTGAGGGTGGTTCTCATGCTTTATACCGGGCTCGAGCGGCCGGTCATTTCCCGGGCCATTTCAGTGGCATAGCTGTCGGTCATACCGGCAATGAAATCGATCATGCGCAGAAACGACTTATACAGCGGCCAGTTCGGATCCGGTGCGTTATTGCCGAGCAAATCGAGAATGCGCCGGTTCTTGAACGAGGGCGTGCGTCCGCCTTGTTGTTCCAGGGCAGCGCCGCAAAAGGCGTTGAGCAGGATCTCCAGGGTGGTGTAGGCGCCGATTTCGTGCAGGGTCTTGCGTTTGTCCTGGAAGATTTTCTCCCGCGCCATTTCTTTTGCGCTCTGTACGCAGCGCTTGGCCGTATCGTCCATGTGTTCGACCAGGTCGCCGGACAAGCTGCCGCTGAGCAGCGTCGATTGCTGCTCGACGAACGCACGGGCGGCGGCATTGGTCAGGTGTTCGATGGCTTTACCGCGCAGAATCGCCAGCTTGCGTCGCTTGGAGTCCTGCGGCCCTAGCTGGCGGTAGGTTTCCGGCACGTCGTCGCCGACCAGGTCGAGCAGCAGGGCCTCGACTTCGCGGTAGTCGAGCAACTCCATTTCCAGGCCGTCCTCGAGATCGATCAGGCCGTAGCAAATGTCGTCGGCCGCCTCCATCAGATACACCAGCGGGTGCCGCGCCCAGCGCTGCTCTTCGAGTTGCGGCAGGCCGAGCTTGGTGGCGATCTGCTCGAGTAACGGCAGCTCGTTCTGGTAGCAACCGAACTTGTGCTTCTTATAGCCGAGGGCTTCGGCATGACGCGCGGTCCAGGGGTATTTCAGGTAGGTGCCGAGGGTCGCGTAGGTCAGCCGGGTGCCGCCGTCGAACTGGTGGTATTCCAGTTGCGTGAGTACGCGAAAGCCCTGGGCGTTGCCTTCGAAACTGAGAAAGTCGCCGCGCTCGGCTTCGCTCATGCCGTCGAGCCAGCCGCGCCCGGCGGCCTGCTGGAACCAATGGCGAATCGCGTCCTCGCCGGAGTGGCCGAACGGTGGGTTGCCGATGTCGTGGGCCAGGCAGGCCGACTGTACGACCATGCCCAGATCGCTCGGCGCACACCAGGCGGGCAGGGCGTCGCGGATCATCTCGCCGACGCGCATGCCCAGCGAGCGGCCGACGCAACTGACCTCCAGCGAATGGGTCAGGCGCGTATGGATATGGTCGTTGCTCGAGACCGGGTGGACCTGGGTCTTGCGGCCCAAACGACGAAAGGCACCGGAAAAGATGATGCGGTCGTGATCCTTATGGAAGGGGCTGCGGCCCAATTCATCGGCACTGTGCGTCGGTTTACCGAGTCGTTCGCGAGTCAGCAGGGTTTGCCAATCCAAAGCCTATCCTCTCCATTGCTTGACAGAAGCCTAGGGTCTGTTGCCGTTTCATCGCGACCGCGCCGGAGCCTGTTTTAGCGCGAGACAAGGCACGAGACGCGAGGTTTGGTTGTTCCAAATGAGCGTCGAGAAACGCAGTATCGCGCTAAAACAGGCCCGGCCCTTC